>CAKZOD010000008.1 GCA_937136055.1 uncultured Oceanospirillaceae bacterium
CTGATAATTATAGAAAAAGGTAATAGGGGAAACTATTGCCTTGAATATCACCGAGCGTCCATATATGTTCCCTAATCCTTCGGTGGTTTACTGCGATTAGGTTCGTGCCTTTTATAATGAGGCAGGCGGTCGTTTAACTGCTCCCAGTTTGCTTTTGAAGTGCAAAAGTTGTGAGAGTTAGGACGCTCGGTGATATCGCTATCTATAATGCCTAAGCGTAGCCTGACCCTTTTAGGATCTGCACTATTTTGGCTAAACAGAGGAGAGCCACAAACACTACAAAAATATTTATTGGAGCCAGCTTTAGCGCTGTAACTTTTGATATTTTGCTGGCCTTGAATAACCGTTAATGCATTGATATGCACAAAGCCGTTAGTGGCAAACGCCGTGCCACTTGATTTGCGACATCTTGAACAGTGGCAGTGAATAATCTCACTTATCGCTCCATCAATTTGGAGTTCGACACTGGCGCATAAGCAGCTTGCTTTATACATGAAGCCTCCCTAAATACAGTTTGCAAATATAATTAAATTCGATTATTCCCTCTTCAGCGAATTGCTCAAATAGCGCTTTTAAGCCAGTAGATAGTTCAGTGAACTCAGAGGTGTGTGATGCAGGGCAGTATGAGGTGGAAAGTAATCTCCCGAACAGGGAGGAGTGATCTAAATGTTGCATATGTCTAAATTCAAATACTTGCACATCATTTGGCGAGTAATACTGTTTAATTTGTTCTGCTGATAGGTTCATATGATTAACACTATCATAAGATTCACAATATTTGAGCAATAGCTGATGATATTGTTGCTGAAACTGGCAGTCTAAATCTCTTTGGTTCCAAATCAGTGCAAGCTGACCTTGCTGTTTTAAAATACGCTTGAATTCTTGAATACTGGCATCGTTATTAAACCAGTGGAACGCTTGTGCTACGGTGATTAAATCTAAGCTATTACTAGTGAGCCCTGTTTGTTCTGCGCTGTTATTACGAAAACTAAAATCTAGATAGTTGACTAATTGTACTTTAGCCGCAGCGAGCATTTTCTGATTGGGCTCTATTGCAGTGACTGATAGACCACTATCAAGTAACAATTGGCTAAATATCCCTGTGCCAGCCCCTATATCAGCAATTTTAGAAGCTGGAGTGAGTTTTAGTTGTTGGATGAGCGTATCAATAAGTTGGTTGGGATAATCGGGCCTATATTTGACATAGTTGGCAACGCGAGTGCTGAATCGTTCAAAGTTATTATTAGCTTCACTCATTTGTTCTCCCCTTAATGACATGTTCCTTAGCGTATTATTGTTTATTTAATAATAACACAATGATTTAATGATGCATTTTTGTACAGGGGTAAGTGATGAATGTAACAATCAGCGAAATTGATAGCAGCTTTAATAACTGGCAAGAGCTATTAACATTGTTGCACGAAGCGTTTGAATATCAAAATGCACGTATCAATCCGCCTTCTTCATTACATAGATTAGATGTTGATAGCATTAGCGAAAAAGCCCATGAGGAAAAACTTTACATTGCTTGGCACAAGACACAGTTAATAGGTTGCGTGTTTATTAGAGAGCAGCAAGATTTAATGTACGTAGGGAAGCTAGCCATTAAGCCTGGTTACCAAGGTTTAGGAATAGGTAAGCAGTTAATGGCGTATGCTGAAAATTATGCAAAAAACTGTGGTTTTAGTGAATTGGAGCTACAGGTACGTATCGAGCTTATCGAAAACCAACAGACATTTAAGCGTATGGGGTTTGTTGAAATAGGTCACACGACACATGTTGGCTTTCTTGAGCCTACATCGGTCACTATGCGCAAAACTATTTAACTGGTATTGGTTGTTTTGGGGCTCAAAGGTAAATTTTATTGGGTCTTTATTGAGGTGATGTTTGGGGATAATGTAAGTGGCAACGTAAAAGCTAAGATATCAAATTATCATTGAATAATAAGTCTTTATTAACACCCAATATGAGCATTTAAATGAAATATAACCAATACAATCAACCAATAGGTGAAAGCCTACCTGCCTTTAAAGGTGCTGAGCCTCCTAGAGCAATCTCCATGACAGGGCGTTTTTGTCGATTAGAAAAATTAGATCCTGAGCGCCACGCTAAAGTTTTGTTCGATGCATTGTGCGATCCACAGCACGAGGCAAATTGGACTTATTTGCCCTATGGTCCATTTGATGAATATGCAGCATTCTATGAGTTGCTAGAGCAGCAAAGCAAAATGTTAGATCCTCTCTTTTTTAGCATCATCGATAACCAAACAAATAGCGCAATCGGTATCACCAGCTATTTACGCATAGAGCCAAATACTGGTGTCATCGAGGTGGGCAATATTCACTTTTCAGCTCAATTACAAAAAAACACCGCATGCAACTGAAGCGATGTTCCTGATGATGCAATATGTCTTTGATACGTTAGGCTATAGCAGGTATGAGTGGAAGTGTGATGACTTAAACAGGCCTTCTAAATCAGCTGCCGAACGCTTGGGGTTTTGCTTTGAAGGTGTTTTTAAGCAGGCGACTGTATACAAAAATAGAAACCGTGATACCGCTTGGTTTGCGATCACTGATAAACAATGGCCGAACATCAAGCAAGGCTTTATAAACTGGCTGGCGCCTGAAAATTTTGATCAACAGCAGCAGCGAAAATCGTTACAAGCCTGTAGAGATTAAAAGGATTAACTGACAAACAGTGATGTAAAAACAAGAGTTTAGTATTTGTAAGCAATTTTGTTATGCTAGGTGCTATCAGTGGTTTTCACTAAGGGATGATTTAGCACTGAATACAGAACAAGTAGCGGGTGTAAGGGCAGGAATAGAAATCCCTGTTGTCGTCACTGTGGCTATAGGATCTTTTAAAAATAAGCTCATATTGATCTGTGTTGCACTGCTAATTAGCGCATTTATCCCTTGGCTAATTACTTGGTTATTAATGCTTGGCTGGGCTCTCTGTGTCATGAAGGCTTCAAAAAAGTGTGGCATAGCTATACCCAATAAGAGGACCAAGCAAGCTTTGAGCAGCGTGTTGAAATTCTTGCTGATAGTGATATCGACTTAGTACAACTGGATAAAGATAAAATCAAAGGTGTAGTGTTAAAAGGTGTTGTGTTAAAAGTTGTTGTGTTAAAAGGTGCTGTAACAAAAACTGCTGTGTCAAAAGGCGCTGTGTTAGCGGCAATACATTCATTAATAGCAAAATACGCGGTGCATAAACTTAGCACCGCAGGTTTATTATTTAGTAGTATGAAAGTAGCTACCGCTCTTCACTAGTAGGGAGTTATTCTTCCTGCTCGGCTTTTAATCGTTCTTGGCGCATGCTCTCTTCTTCAAGAATAGCTTTGATTTCACCCATAACAGCATCAACATTGGCAGACTTAGTTGGCATTTTAAATTTACCTGTCAGCTTAGTATCAGCGGTGAGATCGCCTTTTTCGTAAAGCTCCCACATTTCATGACCATAGCGGCTTTTGAGTAGCTCAGGGGCGAATAAGCCAAAATAGTTAGTCATATTTTGAATATCACGCATCAGCATTGATTTTGCATGGTTGTTTGCCGTGGCATCGACCGCCTGCGGCAAGTCAATAATCACAGGACCATACTGATCAACGAGTACGTTAAACTCTGATAAATCACCGTGCACTAATCCCGCGCATAGCATGCGTTGAATGTAGTTCATAAGAATAGCGTGATCTTCAAGAGCTTGGTCTGATGGCATAGTTACATCGCCTAAACGTGGCGCGACATCGCCTTGTTCATCAACGATTAACTCCATCAATAGAACACCGTCAAGGCAGCCAAAAGTTTCTGGTACTCTGACACCTGCTTCATGCAGCTTTGCGAGGGCATCTATTTCAGCATTTTGCCAACTTGCTTCTTGTTGCTGGCGACCGTATTTTGAGCCTTTTTCCATCGCTCTTGAGCGGCGGCTGTTGCGGACCTTGCGTCCTTCTTGATAGGTGACAGCTTTTTTAAAGCTTCTTTGAGCCGCATCTTTGTAAACTTTCGCGCAGCGGATTTCGCCTTGGCACTGAACAACATAGACATCGGCTTCTTTGCCGCTCATCAAGCGAGAAATCACATGATCGACTAAGCCGTCATCGACCAGTGGTTGTATTCGTATTGGTGTTTTCATGGCGCCTTTATACTGTATCTGTGAGTGTGATGGAAATATTTTAGTCTAAAATTGGCATATTCTACGGGATAACAAGATTTCCTCACAGTAGATCAAAACTGATGCATGTTATACGCGGCTAGATACAATTTAGATGTGATCAAACGAGTATTTAGTGCTGTTATCACTAATTACTTTTGCTTATAGCGTTAGCTAGTTACTATACGGTTAAATTAGCGTTTTAAAAAGTGCCTTAAGTCAGGCACTTTCATTGGATAAAAGGAGGTTTCATCATGGTGCGATCTAGCAATTTTATATCATCACTTAAAAAAGCGACGATAGTTCTTTCAGGGCTATTATTGCTTGGTTGTAGCACAGATCCTGAATGGCTGAAACCTTCAGGGAAAGCGATAACAGCACCCGATAAAACCCTTGGTTTTGAGCAATACGTAACACAAACACAAGCGACAATTGAGCAAGTCGTCAGCAAAGTTCACTTTAGAGATAAAGACGCTGAATCGCCGTTTGTTGGGGGGTACAATGCAAGTCAAATAGCACAAATGCGTGCCCCTTTTCAGTTGCCGAAAAGCAATCAGTCTCGTTGTACTAATCAAGCACAAGGTGCTGCAAAAGGTTTCTTGCTTATCCATGGCTTAACTGATTCACCTTACTTGTTAAAAAATATGGCTGATTCATTAAGAGCGCAATATCCTTGTGCATTAATACGCTCTGTTTTGCTTCCAGGTCATGGCACAGTGATTGGGGATACATTGTCAATGAGTTATAAGCAGTGGAAAAAAGCCACTGATTATGGCGTTAACAGTTTCCAAGCTGAGAAGAGTATCAACGAGCTTTATGTTGTTGGTTTTTCAACAGGTACAGCGCTAGCGATCCAACATGTGTTGGAAAACACTAAAAGCTCAAAAATTAAGGGGCTAGTGTTACTCTCTACAGCTGTTAAGGCCAATAGTGGTTTGGCTTGGCTAGCGCCCTATATTAAAGGGTTAAAGCCATGGGTTGGAGTCAATAAAGACAGAGATGGAGCGCGTTACTCTTCTTTTTCAACCAATGCTGGAGCCCAGTTTTACTTGTTAACAAGAGACATGCTCGATAAGAAAAACCAGCTAGATATTCCAGTGCTAATGGCCGTTAGTGCGGATGATGCGACCATTGATGCATTAGCTGCACGCCAGTATTTTTGTGAAAATGTTGTAAATAAGCGCAAATTACTGGTGTGGTATCAAGGTTTTGCTGATCAACCTCAATTGTCTTGTGACGGTATTTTAACAGTGGAAAAACCTATCTTGGAGCAAACACAAGGTGATGTGAAGTATCGGTATGCCAACGCTTCACATACTGGAGTATCTGTTAATCCAATGGATGCACACTATGGAGTACAAGGGGTTTATCGTGATTGTAAGTCATATGAAAAATCTGATGACGATTCACAGTGGCTAAAGTGTGTGGAAGATACAGGGGTTAAAACCTTTGGTGAAAAAAACATTGCTGATATGCCTGATGTGCTGGCTAAAGGTATGTGGAGAAGAGGTACCTTCAACAAAGATTATGATGCACTAGTCGAAAAAGTCGTGTGTTTTACTGATTCGCAATGTAGTACTGCGCATCTGCAATCAACAAAGTAGGAAGAGGCCTTTGCAGGATATTACTTGTGAAGGCTTTATTAGAGTTCAAAAGTAAAATTCTACAATGTAATTTAATAATGTAATTCAATAGTCGAAAAAAAGAGTAAGAGTGTTAAATGCCAGAACTTCCTGAAGTAGAAACGACGTGCCGTGGTATTGAACCACATATTCTTAGTGCAACTGTTGTTAAGGTTATCATCAGGCAGCATCAGCTGCGCTGGTTGATTCCGGATCATTTAGCCACTAGTTTGACAGGTAAAGCGTTATTGGCTGTCGAGCGCAGGGCTAAGTATATATTGCTTAAGTTTGAACATGGAGAGTTGGTGATTCACTTAGGTATGTCCGGCAGTTTAAGGGTTTTAAAGCAGCCAAGAGCTGCTGAAAAACATGATCACTTTGATATGGTGCTCGATAACGGTGCAACTTTGCGACTTACCGACCCACGCAGGTTTGGGGCAGTACTTTGGCAAAGTGAGCAGCAACCTTTAAGTATCCTACAAAAGATGGGGCCAGAACCGTTAACTGGCGCATTTAATATCGATACATTTATAGAAAGTGCTAATAATCGCAAAGTGGCAATTAAGCAGTTCATCATGGATAACAAAGTAGTTGTTGGGGTTGGTAATATTTATGCAACAGAAGCCTTATTCGCTGCGGGGATTAATCCTCAGGCTCCTGTAAATCAGCTCAGTAGGGCAAAACTGTCTAAACTGATAAGTGCAATAAAGTATATTCTTGGAGTGGCAATTGAGCGCGGTGGCACGACTTTAAAAGATTTTGTAGATGCACAGGGCCAGCCTGGCTACTTTGCTCAAGAGCTACAAGTCTATGGACGAAAAGGACAAACGTGTAACAACTGTCAAAAAGCATTGCGGGAAATTAAACAAGGACAGCGCTCTACGGTCTTTTGTCCTAGTTGCCAGCGTATGCCGAGAATGAAAAAGGCATAGATTAGGCTTATTGTTGTTGCTGGTTTCTTTCCTCTTCTTCAAGCTGTTCTATGCGCCTTTGCTCTTCTTCTATTGCTTCTTGCTCTTCATAGATCGCTTTAAGCGTTTCCATATGATTACGAATTTCGAACATTTGGCTATCTAACTCTTCACTTTGGTTTAGGTTGCCAAGAGATTTTATAGCGCTATTAAATTTGTAGTAACCGGCTTTTTCACCATGCGCTCTTTGAGTTTCTATCGCCGATAAAATTTCAAGATCGCAGGATGCTCTGTCGTAAAAGTCTTTGGCTTGCCAGCTTAGCTCTCCAAAGGTTGTTTCAGTAATTGCCTTTTTTTTATGTAAATCAGCTAGCCAGGCGGTCAGCTCTTTGAGCTGGCCCAGTGCATGGTAGACTTGCCCTTCATCTTGAAAGACTGTCATAGACCCTAGCTGTTGTTGAGAGTAATAGTTTTGATTCTTGCAGCGTTCTTGAAAAGCGTTATGCGCACGAGTGTTATCTTCTGAGCTAACGAGGGTGTGTAGCTTTCGCCATTTGACGTTGGTAAAGTTGCGGACAAAATCGTTTAGCTCAACGGTCATAAAGTTATCGGGAATGCCTTTATAAATGTTTATCGCTTGGCGGATTTCACGCTTTAGAAGGGTGATTTTTAGTTTACGAGCGCGCTTGCGCTCCTCAAAGCTTTGTATGGAATAAGCAATCGCGCCAAGCACAACGATTATTGCAACAACTAACATGGCTGTTGAAGTGTTTTCCATAAAGTTACACCTGTCATCAATGAAAAATTTCATTTGAAGTAAGCGTTTTAATGAGTGATAACGTGCACAAGTATGCTCTGAAAACTCAACGCTCGCTCTTTAAGTGTAGATCTATTTAGCGAGAGTGCCTATTTATTGCCTACTTTAAGGCATTGCCTGCATTAAATCATTGAAAGAAGAGGGCAGAGAACCGAGCTCAAGATTAAACCAAAGCGCCGAGGGAATAGGATGTATAAATATAGGGATAAAGCAGGTCGATAGTTAGAGTTCTTCATCCTCTAGTTCGGCCAAGCGGCGTTCTTCCTCTAATGCCTCTTGTTCTTCATAGATTGCTTTAAGGGTTTCCATATGCTTATGGATAGCAAAGATCTGGCTATCCAGTGACTCGCTCTGGTTTAATCCATTGAGTGATTTAAGGGCGATATTAAATTTGTGGTAACCGGCTTTTTCACCGTGGGCATTCTGGGTTTCAATTGCTTCTAGCACCTCAATATCACAAGAAACGCGATCGTAAAAATCTTTAACTTGCCACTTCAATTCAGAGTATGTGGATTCCGGAATTTGCTTTTTACGGTGTAGATCTGACAGCCACTGTTGCAGTTCTTTGAATTTTCCAAGCATATGATAGACCTGCCCATCATCTTTGAAAATAGTCATTGAGCCTGCGGGGTGCTGCACATGCATTACGCGGTTCTTGCAGCGCTCGTTGAACGCATCAAAGGCGCGTTGGCTTTCTTCTGTTGTGACAAGTGTGTGCAGTGTTTGCCAGCGGTTGTTTATGAATTTGCGCAAAAAGTCATGTAGTTCGACAGTCATAAATAAGTCAGGGATACCTTTGTAAATATTAACTGCGTTGCGAACTTTTCCTTTAAGGGACAGTATTTTAAGCTTGCGAGCACGTTTTCTCTCTTCAATTGTTTGAATGGTAAACGCAATGGAGCCCAGTACAAATATGATTGCGAGAATTAGAATGATTGTTGATGTTTGTCCCATCGGGTACTCACTGACTATTAACTAAAGGTATACATTGATCGATCAAATAATACCTTAATCTGTCAGTTTTAACACCTGCAGGCTATCAGCAGATCGCTTTTGCGAGTGACAAATAACTATAGCAGGGTGCGTATTGTTGCAAAGTGAAAAGCTTGGCTCAAATGACAAACTAGCAGTAAAGCAAGGTTGAATAATAGTAGTAGGGTACAGGTGAAGGTTGAAAAGACGTGGAGGAGGGGAGTAATGATTCTGCTTAGGGTGTTGAAAACACTAATAATTGATCAGAAATAAAACACCTTGGTTGTGTTTTAAACAAAAACTGAAAAGTATTGATAATATCTAAATCATTATTAGAAAAGCACTTGCGCTATTGCATTCTTCGATATAAAATTCGCCCCGCATTTGAGCACTGGCTCATTGTGTTGTTGTCCCATTCGTCTAGTGGTCTAGGACACCGCCCTTTCACGGCGGTAACAGGGGTTCGAACCCCCTATGGGACGCCACTTTCCTGATGGTGTTTTTCATTATCAGGTAATGCGGGAATAGCTCAGTTGGTAGAGCGCGACCTTGCCAAGGTCGAGGTCGCCGGTTCGAACCCGGTTTCCCGCTCC
>CAKZOD010000009.1 GCA_937136055.1 uncultured Oceanospirillaceae bacterium
TCGCCCTTATCCTTTCGTTAAAAAAGATTTCATCTTATGAATGCAACTGCAAAAAGCCAACATACACCTATGATGCAACAGTACTTTAAAATTAAAGCTGAGCATCCTGATCAAATTGTTTTCTACCGTATGGGTGACTTTTATGAAATGTTTTTTGACGATGCTAAACGCGCATCTCAGCTCTTAGGAATTTCGTTAACCGCGCGCGGTAAAGCCGGTGGTGAACCTATCCCTATGGCAGGGTTTCCATTTCATTCAGCTGAGAACTATATAGGTAAGATAGTTCGCGCTGGTGAATCTGTTGTTATCTGTGAGCAAGTGGGCGACCCTGCCACCAGCAAAGGCCCCGTTGCCAGAGAAGTTGTACGTATTGTCACGCCCGGCACTTTAAGTGATGAAGCTTTTTTAGATGAGCACAGTGACAACTTGCTTATCGCTATCAATCAACACCAGCAGCAATATGGTTTAGCGGTTGTCGATATCAGTACCGGCTACTTCAGCTTACAAGAGCTCAAAGGTGAAGACTCTTTATTGGGCGAGCTTGAACGCTTAAAGCCTAAAGAAGTACTTTTTAATGAAGACTCTGAACTTGGCCCATTACTTCAACACTGCCAAGGACTAAGATCCCAAGCCCCTTGGAACTTTGATGAAGAGTCTGCTAGACGCTTGCTTTGTCAGCAATTTAATACCCAAGATTTACAAGGTTTTGGCTGCGAGCACATGTCTCTAGCGATCACAGCCGGTGGTTGCTTGCTGCAATACGCACGTGATACCCAGCGTACCGCCCTGCCCCATGTTCAACGTATTCGCGTTGAGCAGCGCAGTGATAATGTAATTATCGATGCGGCGACTCGCAAGAACCTAGAATTGGATCAGAACTTATCTGGTGGGCGCGAAAACACTTTAGTCAGTGTTATCGACAATACCAGTACAGCAATGGGATCGCGCATGTTAAGACGCTGGATCAACCAGCCTTTGCGCAACCTAATTACCTTAAATCAACGTCAAGAAGCAATCCACTGGCTGCTCTTTGACTACCGTTTTGAAGGCATAGCCCAAGATTTAAAACAAATCGGCGATATTGAACGTATCCTATCCCGTGTTGCCCTAAGATCCGCGAGACCTAGAGACCTAGAGCGTCTGCGAGACAGTTTAAACATCCTTCCCGATATCCAAGAGAAACTTTCGCAAGAGCCTGTGCAACGTATTGCTAAACTTGCACAAGCTATCAATCAATATCCGGTAATGAGCGCGCTTTTGCAAAAGGCTATTATCGATAATCCCCCTGTAGTTGTTAGAGATGGTGGGGTTATTGCCACAGGTTTTGATGCTGAGCTAGATGAGCTTCGAGGAATCAGTGAGAATGCTGGTGACTACTTACTAAAACTGGAAGTGGCTGAGCGCGAGCGCACGGGCATTCCAACCTTAAAAGTCGGTTACAACAAAGTGCACGGCTACTTTATTGAGATTAGTAAAGCTCAAGCTCAATCAACGCAAGTACCTACTGAATACGTCAGACGTCAAACATTGAAAAATGCTGAACGCTTTATCACTGAAGAACTTAAAGCGTTTGAAGATAAAGCCCTGTCAGCGAAAAGCCGCGCACTGGCCCGTGAAAAAGCCCTTTACGATCAGCTATTAGAAGACATTGCACGCCAACTAAATGAACTGCAAGACAGTGCTAGTGCGCTGTCTGAATTAGATACCTTATCTAACTTTGCCGAACGTGCCGACACGCTATCTTTTACTGCACCGCAACTGAGTGAAACGCCGGGGATAAACATCGAAGCCGGCAGACACCCTGTGGTCGAAAAAGTATCTGATGCGCCTTTTGTTGCCAATGATCTTGCACTAAATGATGATAGGCGCATGCTCATTATCACAGGCCCTAACATGGGCGGTAAATCGACTTACATGCGTCAAGCAGCATTGATCACTTTGCTTGCGCATATTGGCTCTTTTGTGCCGGCACAAAGTGCACAAATAGGCTTGGTCGACCGTATTTTTACTCGTATGGGCTCTTCAGATGACTTAGCCGGAGGACGCTCAACCTTTATGGTTGAGATGACAGAAACCGCTAATATTCTCAACAATGCCACTCATCGAAGTTTAGTGCTAATGGATGAGGTCGGTCGTGGCACGAGCACCTTTGATGGCCTGTCACTGGCCTGGGCTTGTGCTGAATATATTGCCAAAAATGTTAACGCGTTTACTTTGTTTGCCACCCACTATTTCGAGCTCACAGTATTGCCTGAACAAATCAACAATGTAAAAAATGTCCATTTAACAGCCCTTGAGCACAAAGATAACATTGTCTTTATGCACGAAGTAAAAGATGGCGCGGCGAACCAAAGCTATGGTTTGCAAGTAGCGAAACTAGCCGGCATCCCCTTACATGTTATTGGCGATGCCAGAGGGAAACTACAACAGCTTGAACAAGATTCAGCGCAGCTAGAGAAAGGCGCTCATAAACCTGCCAACACAGGTGGTGGCGCAAACCCAATGCAGAGTGATATGTTTGCACCTCAAGTCTCTCAAAATAGCGAGGCAATGAATGCATTGGGAGAAATTAACCCAGATGAGCTTACACCTCGTGAGGCGCTAGATGCACTTTATACTCTCAAGCAGTTAGCTTCGCAGTAAAGATCAGGGTTAGCATCAATGAGTGCTAGCTGCTAGTATAGGCTGAACTCAAACGCTAATTCATCGATTGAGGGCAATTATGCATTCTAGCTTTCGCAAGCTGCTATGGCTGGCAGTTTTTGTAATTATCTTCGTAACTAAAAACGCTGCCTCCAGTGAAAATAACGCTGCGAGAAAAACGATTAACGTTGGTTATATCGAATTTCCGCCTGTTTTCTATACCAATCAACAGGGGAAAGCAGCTGGTAGCCTTATTCGTTTGACTCGCAAAGTACTTGAGAACGCTGGTTTTCAAATGCAAGCACACACCTACCCGACTAACCGAATGATAAAGCAAATCACCCAAGGAAAAATAGACCTTTGGGTAGGCCTTGCTACTATTCCCCAGTTTACTGGTAACACACTGATTGGCGAATCTGAAGTAATGGAAATCACTTTACAGTCTTATAGCATCGGCAATAAAAGCAGCATCAATACGCAACAGGATTTAAACGAGAAAAATATCATTATTTTACGTGGTTATAGCTACGGTGGTTGGATCAATTACATTAAAGACCCTGCCAATAACGTCCACTTTTTAGAAGTCGATAGTCATGAGAAAGCATTGGAGCTGTTATCACGAGGCCGTGCTGACTACTTATTAGATTACAAAGGCCCCACTACACTGGCGCTACAAAAAATGCCGATTGAGAATATTAGCGCAAACAAAATTTCTTCTTTTGCCGCTCACTTTGTGGTTTCTAAAGCCATTAAAAAACCCGCTCAGCTTTTAAAAAGAATCGAAAAATCTTATCGCCAATTGCGCGATCAAGGCAAACTATAAGTTCATTAAGCGCTCGCTAAAGAAATCAATAGCACAGCGTACTTTAGGCATTTGATAACGACTTTGCTGATACAACAAGTAAATACCTAAAGTACTATCTAAAGTAATTTGCGGTGTCTCACTCATCTTAATTTTAACAATGCTTCCATTTTCCAAAGAAGGTTTTATTGCCCACATCGGTAGCAAACTAATCCCTTTACCACCCAACACACTATTAAAAAGTAATGAATTAGAATTTGTAATCAGCGCTGCTTCTAGGTTGCATTGATAATGCCCTTGGGCAAGATTAATCCACCAAGGAAGTTTTCCGTTAGGGCCTCGATAGTAAATTGCTTTATGAGTTTCCAATTCAGCCAGCGTCGTCGGTGTGCCATTTTCTGCGAGATACTCTGGTGATGCACATAAGTGAAAATAGTTATCCATCACTTTTTTTGCCACTAAGCGCTTATCGGTAAGCACGCCGCCGCGAAAGGAGAGATCTATATCTTTAACTAGATGATCTTGCACTTCATCAGAAAAATCCGCTTCTATTACGATTTTAGGATATGCTACTTGAAACTCTTCAATCAAAGGAGCAAGCACTAACTCACCAAAGGACACCATTGCACTCAGGCTTAACACTCCACTTGGTTCACGCTGATAGCTCTGAACCTGCTCTTTAACCTGTTCCAATTGGAGGATAATTCCCTGGCTGCTTTCCAGATAGAGTGCACCTACCTCTGTGAGCCGTAAGTTGCGGGTAGAGCGAATCAATAACTGCGCCTGCAGCGACTCTTCCAGTGCTGTCACTTGGCGCGAAACGCTAGATACCGGCTTATGTAATAACTCTGCTGCTTTGCTAAAACTACCTGTTCTCGCTACTGCGATAAAGCACTCAATCGCTTTGAGTTGGTCCATGTTCTTTTCCTAATATAAAGCTCAAATCATAATTTGCAAAATATGCAAAACTGATTAACAGTTTATGCTATTTATTTGCAAATTACATTTCAATATCATAGCGCCAACTTCAAAACAAAGCACAAGCTGTAAAACAGTAAGGAATTCCCCATATGAGTTACCAAGCCATTACTTTAAAACAATATCCAAGTGCCATGATTGATGAAGACACTTTCAGCACACAAACTTTTGACGAAAAAGCCTTAGCAGACGGCGAATACCGCGTTAAAGTAACGCACCTATCCCTAGACCCAGCAATGCGCGGCTGGGTTAGTCCTGATCCAAACAGCTACATTCCCCCAGTAGCCCTTGGTGATACAATGCGCTCATTAGGTTTTGGTGTTGTTAGTGAGTCAAAAAATGACAAGTACCCAGTAGGTAGTCAAGTGACTGGCATGACAGGCTGGACTGAGCAATGCGTTATCGCTGATGATTCTCTGTCAATTGTGCCCCAAGGTGTAGATGCGAAGACCGCCCTTTCAACATTAGGTATGCCAGGCTTAACCGCTTACATTGGTTACAACGACGTTTTACAAGGCCCAACTAAACAGCAAGATAAGCCGCAGACAATCGTTGTCACTGGCGCAGCTGGTGCTGTTGGCTCTGTTGTTGTGCAAATGGCAAAGGCAGATGGCCTGAATGTAATTGCACTAGCAGGTAGCGATGATAAATGCCAATGGCTCAAAAACGATTTAGGCGCAGATCACGTTATCAATTATAAAAAGGATGATGTCGCTGCTAAAATTAGTGCAGGCTCCCCACAGGGCATTGATCTCTTTTTTTAAAATACCGGTGGAGAAGCGCAGCACACTGTAATTGAACGCATCAACGAGCATGGCAAAGTTGCCGTCTGCGGCTTGATTGCTGATTATCATCAAGCAGTGCCATCTCCAGCGCCTAGCTGGATCAACTTAATCAAGCGTCGCGCGACCATTGAAGGCTTTACGATTACTGATCATTTCCATCGAGCGCCTGAGCTTATTCAAGGTGTCATGGGATATTTATTAGCAGGAAAAATCCAAAATAGAACGCATACAATCAAAGGTTTAGAGTCAGCTAAACTAGGTGTTAATATGCTCTATAGTGGCGAAAATACGGGTAAGTTGATTGTTGAGCTGTAAAGAGTAGTAGCTTAATCGACCTATTATTCGTTCACTGTGCATGCTTGCAGTGAACGAATATACCCTTTATATCCCCTTTTAAAGCCACCTCAGTTAAATCACCCATCCTCACACATAAAACAAACTTCTCGACTTTCCAGCATTTAACCTGAATCAGTGACTTAGCTGCACCATATAGCACAAGCTCTTGATCCTACAGCGGTTAGAAAAATACCCGCTAAACCTATGGGTGCAGCTCATATTTTTCAATTCCACCGTAAAACCAATATCTTACACTCCTCTCTCACATTTAAGTCACGAATTCAGGTTTAAGTTTAAACAGCTATAATAAGACGAATCCAGTAAGGCGCTAATAACGTATTATTGATACTTATATATTTAACCTGAGGTTTTCATGAAAAAAGGAATTACAGCATTTATTGCTCTTGCAAGCGTATCAATGAGTCTATCTGCCTACGCTGGGCAATGTAATAAAGACGCGATTAAATTGCAGGTGCTAGGATCAGGCGGCCCGGAACTCTATGATAACCGCGCATCCAGCGGCTATATTATTTGGCATAACGAGAAAGCACGGATTCTCGTTGATACAGGCCCAGGTACGAGTGTTAACTTTGGCAAGGTTGGCGCTGATTACAAAGATTTAGAAGCGATTCTTCTCACACATTTGCACGTTGATCACAGTGCCGATTTACCCGCTTATGTAAAAGGGGCTGTTTTCACTGATCGCATTCAAGATCTAGCTTTATATGGCCCATCTGGAAATGAAATCATGCCGGCGACAAAAGATTTTGTAACGCGTTTGTTTGGTAAAGAAGGTGTTTACCCATACCTCAGTGACTATTTAATTCCCTATGCTAGAAATTATGCGATAGAAGTAAACCAAGTTGATATAAACAAAAACAGTGTACAGACCTTTCAGCTTAACGATGAAGTAAAACTATCGGCAATAGCAGTAGAACACGGACCTCTGCCAGCTGCGGCGTGGCGTGTTGATATCGAAGGATGCGCCATTACTTTTTCTGGGGATATGAGCGCTAAGCGTCCAAATTTAATCGCATTAGCTAAAGGTAGTGATATTCTCGTCGCCCATCACGCTATCCCTCAAGCAGCGAAAGGTCGCCCTGCGACTGCACTACATATGATTCCAGAGCAGATCGGCCATATAGCTAAACAAGCGGGTGTTAAACAGCTGGTTTTGAGCCACAGGATGTCGCCAAGTGTTGGTAAAGAGCAAAATACTTTAAAGGTCATAAAGCAACAGTACTCAGGTGATGTAAGGTTTGCAGAGGACCTGGACACTTTTGATATTCAATAAACGCTGCTATAAAGCTTGTAAACACTAACACTCAGCGTTTATAAAACCTTACTACCACTCCTGCTAATTCTGGGGTGGTAGTAATTACTCACATCAACTTCTCTGACACATGTTCAGCAAAGCCACTTCCTGCCTCTAAATAAAAGTTATAAGTGCTATCTGCCCCTAGCTCTTCAAGCTCTTTCTGCTGATCTGGATACCCTGCTATTGCGCACACACTGCCTTGATAACCGGAGGCTTTTAATTGCTCTAACGCTAGAACATTCTGAATATGTTTAGGCATTGATAGCATAATCATCTTTACGTTTGAGTGATTAATACGCTGCCAAAAGTTAGGGTCTGTGGCATCCGCAACGATCATTGTGAACCCTTTTTGACGATGGTAATTGGCATTCTCAGGGTTTATATCGACACCCGTTGCCGTTCCAGGACTATGCAACTCTATGGTTTCATATGCACCAGCGCCAACACGACCCATTCCAAAAATCAGAATTTGTGCATCCCCCAAATGTACAGGCTGCTCTAACTTTAAACACTGCTGAGTTTCAAACTTTTCAAGCAGCTTATGAAAGCGCATATAAATTTGGTTTGAATGAGTATTTAGTGGAGAGGCTATTATGAATGTCACGGAAACGGCGATACCGACTACCGCTAGCCATTCATTGGATATCCACCCGCTTGAGGCTGCAACAGCACAAACAATCAAACCAAACTCGCTGTAGTTAGACAGTGTAAATGAGTTGAGCAAAGAGGTCCGCGCTCGAACTCTAAACAGGCAGGTCAATAAATGGTAGAGGGCAACTTTGAGCGGTAATACGAAAATAAGTAAAATTGCAGCAAAGATAGCATTTTCAGATAAATCAGCATTCAAACCTATGGTCAGGAAGAAGCCAACCAGCATTAAGTCTTTTAAACTAATTAGTGATTTTGCTAGTTCTTTCGCTTTATGGTGTGAGGCAAATAACATGCCTACAATCAAAGCCCCTAAATCCCCTTTTAAACCTGCAAACTCAAACATTTGATAGCCAATTAGCAGCGCAAAGAAAAAGCCGAACAACGGCATTAGCTCGCCGTGTTTTGATCTATCGAGTATTTTAAACAAAATAGGTCTCAACAGCGGCAATAGCACTAAGATACCCAGCGCCCAAATATTAGGTACTTTTCCAGTACTAATGGCTAAGAAAATAACCGCAAACACATCTTGCATGACCAAGATAGCAATCGATAACTTACCGTGAAAACTCGCCATTTCACCGCGCTCTTCAAGCACTTTAACGGCAAATACAGTACTTGAAAAGCTTAAAGCAAAACCGATCAGCAAAGATGTTTCTAGGTTGAGATCAACAAACAAAGGGAGCGAGAAACGCGCAAAAAGCAGCACTATTGAGGAATACAAAGCAGTACTCAATAACAAATGCAACGTCGCAGGTGCCCAAACATAGGCCTTAGTTAATGTTTTAATCTGTAATTTTAAACCAATCGAAAATAATAATAATGTTACGCCAACAGAGGATATATTTTCTAAAAGCGCTGTTGAGCGATACCCTAAGCTATGCAAGATAAACCCTGCTGCAAGGAAGCCGATTAGTGGTGGTAAGCGCATTTGAAAAATAACAAAACCACAAACAAAAGCCGTACAAAAGAAGATTAATTCCAACATATATTTATTCTAAGCCCTTTAAACAATCATCAATCAAATTTAGTATCAGCAAAACACTGCGGTGAATGCATCAATTTCTTTTCGAGACTGATTAGAAATTAATTTAAACGTTACGATATCAGGGCGTTTAGCAAAAAGCATGTATTAACGTGATTTTTTCCAACCTGCTGAAATCGCTTGCTTTTCATTCTCAAAACAACGCTCTCCCATACGCGTATCAATCTTTACAGAACGGTATTGGGGATGGCTAGGTAAAAAATACCATTTACGTAGTGCTTTCTTTGAAATATTACCTTTTATCCGACAACCCCTTGAGTCAGAGTTTGTTTGAACGGCGGGTACTACTAATGTAGTTTTCGATTCTTGCCTATTATCCTGCTTGTAAGTTACTCCGTTATTATCCGTTATCGTGTCAGGCTTTAACCCCATAAATTGATTTTCACCAGGGCAGCGCATTGGAGTAAAACTGCGATCAAAACAAAATTGCCATTCTTTCGATTTTTTGGCGTACTTAACGGCGCCATCGGGGAGGCTTTGGTTATTGTTATACCACCAACTGTAACTCCCTTTATTATTTCCTAGCTCCTTTTTCGGTAACTTGAGAGTTCGGTGTATCGCTAGAGCTTTGTCTAAGTAACCTTTGGCTGTTTGTAGTTTTGCATTTGGCATACAAGTACCGTGATATTCATACTCATGTTGTAATAACCAAACACTGGGTGTCATGCATAAATAAGGATTGAGTAAGCTGCGTGCAATTTTAGGCTGATCACCTGCACAGGCTCTTGGGTACCCGCCAAGGCCACTCTTTTTACCTTGTGGCCATAAGCCATGCAGGATATAGCCAAATCTTTTGGATGGGTGACACTGCAGATAGTTTTTAGCACCAGGTTGCTTACTGCGTTTGCTGGCTTTTTGACAAAAGCGAGGCGCCCAAGAATAAGACATTAAATAATACTCAGATTGAATATTACGGATATCACTATGACGCACATTATTATCATAGTTATTATAGCTATCACGGGGGTCTGCACATTGACCTGCATAAGCACTTGAAGCTAATACTGCATTCGCAATATTGAGTAACACTATTTTTCGCAACAAACGATACTTCACTCTAAACATCCTTGAATTCAAATAAAGTAAACTGTAGAGATATGCGTCTCTAAAACGCTGTTTAATTACGCTAAATACACTACTCAACAATCAATCTTGCAATAGAATAAATGATATTCCTTTGGTTGTCGTTGACTTTTATAAGCATCGCATCAATCCTAAATTCCTCGCCATTAATGTCATGAACGAGTCTTTCGTGGTGAGAAAAACCCGTCTTATTACATTTGGCTAATGCATCAAGATACATCTGCGCAGAATCTTCACCATCAGGCTGACACTCAGGTGCCAAACGACCAGGGGCCATGTTTTTAAGCGCCTCTCGCGATTCAATCTTGAACATTTTAAGTAAAGCATCATTACAATCATTAAACTGCCCATCAATCATTACAGATAAACCATCTGATGAGTTTTTATATATTTCAGAAAAAAGATGCTTCTGCTCTATTAGTTGTTGGGAAGTGCTATCAATTGAATCCTGTAACTTATCATGTTGCTTTAAAATAGATAGCTGCATAAGTTTGAAGCTATCAACTAGACTCTTGATTTCGTTAGACGCTACAATTTTAATTTCTTTATCATAATCACCGTTTGCAATAAGTTTCGTAGTGTCTGTGAGCTGAGCTATCGGCTCTAATATTTTTGAAACTATCCAAGATATAACAACTACAATAAGAACAAGTAAGACAAGATAAAGAGTCACAGAATTAATCATCAGATCATTGATGATCCACTCCAATTCCTGATTGAGTTCATTTGGCATTGACAGCATCTCTTCTTTTGCCAATACGGTCACATAATACCAATTTAGCTTATCGATTTTGGTAATAGTGAAATGTACTTTTCTACCATCAACGGCAATACTATGAAAACCTTCTGGATTATCTAAACTCTTCAGGCCTTGAAGAAGGTCTGGGTTAAGTGCTCTTTTATGTACAACATTGTTTTTAGGTAAACTTTTATTAAGCTCCGCACTTTCTTCAATCTGAGCCTCATTCAGAGATACAAACAAATTACTTGCTCGTTTCTCACTGAAAATGGCGGGCCGGAATTCACTATCAACAATGAAAGACTCATTATTAGTATTTCGCAAAATAAAGTTTTTCAAAATTTTTTCAATAGTGATATCAATCCCTACTACACCGACAAATTTATCATTGGCATATACCGGCGCCAAGGCCGTTATCATATTCCCATTACCTGCCTCGTCATCGTATAGAGGCGTCCATAGTGTTTTTCGTTGAGGGTTTTTATCAGGCAGTAAATTATTATAAATATCAAAAGCGTAAATATCGTTATCCGGAGCCATAACATCTACTAAGCTAACACCAGGGAAATAGCGATAGTAACCAGACACACCGTTAAAATACATCGCTGCTATGTTTTCGTTTGCATCCTGTATATTCTCAAAATCATTATCTAACATGGCACTGATTGAGATGCTCTCTAACACTTCATCATTTACTTCTTGCTGTATAAAACTCAATAGCGTTGATGTATCGCCTGGTTTACTAACAAGTTGATTATTTTCTTGGTGGATCAACCGCTGATCTATGTCCCAATTCGTTTTATAATTATACAGTTCAGTATTTTCAAAATATCCCTGGGCAGCTTGCTGCAAGGATACTAAGCTAGATTCAGCATGATGAAATATATCGGTCAGTAAGGTGATCTGATATTCAGATTGTTTTTCGCTACTCAATGAGATTTGTTTCATCAAAGCCGATAAGCTGGCATCTTGGATAAGTTCTTTTGATTTGTTGATAGACGCCAGCCCTAAATAGGCCCCTATCATGACTGAAGCTAATAATACTAAAACAAACGCTGATATAATTTTTACTTTCATACCCATTCCCTTGAGCTAGTGGTATTTGATAAAGGTCTACTATGCCTTGATCCAACCAGGTAAAACGCTTACCAGATGTTTAAGGATATCGATCACTCCAAGTTACTTGTCTTGTTTATTAATATTTCTTTAATACAGACCAAACAAAGTAAGCGTATTGCCATGACCATTAGGCAGATGCGTGTCTTGCAGTGAAAACCAAATAAACATCTGAAAAAACAACAGCTAAAGCATCTTGTTTATAGTACATTAAGCTAGAAAGATAAACTACTGATGCCCATTATTTACACAAATTATATCTTTCAGCGTCCTCAAGAAAGTTTATATGAAAAGTAAATTGAAATTGACGCCTTCAGTGTAGTCTCGAAAAGTCAAAGCAACAAACTAGGCACTCTTAAACGACTTTCTTCTACACCTCGAAAGGCTACATAGTGATTATTAGAGATGAAACCAACACATTAAGAGTGTAGTCAGGAAATTTTATTTGAGGAGGGAAAGTCTAGAGAGTGAAATACGAAAACGTCAGATACAAAAAACCCTGCAAGAGCAGGGCTTTGAATGAAGCTTTAGTGTAAAAACTAAAGCTTTAGTAGCAACTTAAGATACTAAGATATTAATCTTCAGCCAAATCTTTCATAGATAGCTTGATACGTCCACGAACGTCAACATCAAGTACTTTCACTTTAACGATTTGGTCCATTTGAATGTAGTCAGTTACTTTCTCAACACGCTTGTTATCGATTTGAGAAATGTGAACCAAGCCATCTTTTCCTGGCAAGATGTTAACAAAAGCACCGAACTCTTCTAGGCGTACAACTTTACCTTCGTAGATCTTACCGATTTCAGCTTCTGCTGTAATACCTAGTACGATATCTGTCGCTTTCTTCGCAGCAGCTTTATCTTCTGCGTAGATACGAACAGTGCCGTCGTCATCAAGATCGATCATCGCGCCTGTTTCTTCAGTGATAGAACGGATAGTTGCGCCGCCTTTACCGATAACGTCACGAATCTTCTCAGGGTTGATTTTGATAACAGTCATTGCAGGTGCATTATCCGGTAATTCAGGACGTGCATAACCAATCACTTTAGCCATTTCTTTCAAGATATGTACACGAGCGTGGAAAGCTTGCTCAAGAGCGATATCCATGATTTCTTCAGTGATACCAGTGATCTTGATATCCATCTGTAGCGCTGTGACACCGTGCTCAGTACCCGCTACTTTAAAGTCCATATCACCTAAGTGATCTTCATCACCTAAGATATCTGTTAGTACAGCGAACTTTTCGCCTTCTTTAACAAGCCCCATCGCGATACCTGCGATTGGCGCTTTGATTGGAACACCTGCGTCCATCATAGATAGTGATGCACCACAAACAGAAGCCATTGAGCTTGAACCGTTAGATTCAGTGATTTCCGATACGATACGGATCGTGTACGGGAACTCTTCTTGTGAAGGAAGCATTGCAGCAACAGAGCGGCGTGCTAAACGACCGTGACCAATTTCACGACGACCAGTAGCACCCATACGACCAGCTTCACCTACTGAGTAAGGAGGGAAGTTGTAGTGCAACATGAACGGATCTTTACGCTCGCCTTCAATCGCATCGATTAACTGCTGATCACGTGAAGTACCTAGTGTACAAGTCGCGATTGCTTGAGTTTCACCACGTGTGAACAATGCAGAACCGTGTGTACCTTTTAATACATCAACTTCAACATCGATAGCACGAACAGTTTTAGTATCACGACCATCAATACGTGGCTCGCCATTCACGATGCGCTGACGAACAGTTGATTTCTCAATAGAGCTAACAACACCTGAAACTTCTTTAGCACTTGCCTGACCTTCTTCACCAGAAAGAGCAGCAACTGCTTGATCACGCAACTCGTTAAGCATCGCTTGACGCTGCATTTTATCAGCTGTTTGGTAAGCGGTAGCAATACCAGCACCCACTAGATCAGTTACTTGAGCAACAAGCGCTTCATTAACTGCAGCTGGAGACCAATCCCAAGTTTCTTTGCCCGCTTCTGCTTTTAATTCAGCAACGGCATCGATAACGCACTGGAATTCAGCGTGAGCAAATAAAACAGCACCTAGCATTTCGTCTTCGCTTAACTCTTGCGCTTCAGATTCAACCATTAGTACTGCATCTTTAGTACCCGCTACAACCATATCTAGCTCAGAAGCAGCTAACTGTTCGTAAGTTGGGTTTAAGATATAACCTTCATCTTCTGTAAAGCCAACACGTGCACAGCCGATAGGGCCTTGGAATGGGATACCAGAAATAGAAAGCGCAGCAGATACACCGATCATTGCAGCGATATCTGGATCGTTTACTTTATCCGCTGACATTACAGTACAAATAACTTGAACTTCGTTCATGAATCCTTTTGGAAACAATGGACGAATCGGACGGTCAATTAAGCGAGAAGTAAGAGTCTCTTTCTCTGATGGACGCGCTTCACGCTTGAAGAATCCACCAGGGATTTTACCCACTGAGTAATACTTTTCTTGATAGTGTACAGATAGCGGGAAAAAATCTTGCCCTTCACGTGCTGATTTTGCACCAACAACAGTACAAAGAACTTGTACGCCTTCCATTGTAACTAATACTGCACCTGTCGCTTGACGCGCAACACGGCCAGTTTCTAAAGTGACTTCTTTGCCACCAAAAATAAACTTTTTAGTAATCGCTTCCACGATATATCCTCTTTTTAAATAAATAATATGTCGAGGAGGAATCAGAAAGTATATTTGGTTTGCCGGTACTCGTTTATTCTCTAACTAAGAAACTCTCAGCTAAAAGATAAATGAGTACAGGCTACAATTTACTTCTGCTTGCTCTCCATCGATTTAGTAAAAAACACAAGCCTTAAAACGAAGAGGGCCGTGCAAGCACGGCCCCAGAACACTGTCTTAACGACGTAGTCCTAAACGCTTGATCAAGTCTAGGTAGCTATCTACCTTAGTCTTCTTCAAGTAATCAAGTAATTTACGACGCTGGTTAACCATACGGATAAGACCGCGACGTGAATGGTGATCATGAATGTGAGACTTGAAATGTCCTTGTAGAGCTAGGATGTTAGCAGTTAAAAGTGCAACTTGAACTTCAGAAGAACCAGTATCACCTTCACCACGACCGTAGTCTGCAACGATTTGCGCTTTCTCAGCAGCTGATAGTGCCATTTTTTTTACTCCAATTAATATGCAGATAATTAATCTAATTCACTGAATTATCTTATTAATTACCTTGTTAAGGTCACGAGCTACCAAGCATATTTTTAGTACCTCGCCAAATACCGGCGCTATTCTATCACCGCCCGCATAGCTTTGCTAACATAATCGCAATAGCTCAAGTATTAACGATTGATTAGCATACCTAAGCAGTAGTGTTTAATAAGCGCTTAGAGCGTAGTGTATTGTTATCGTCTACCACACCAATTCCGATAAATTGGTCGTCACTTTGTACATGCAAACGATATAAATCTTCAGGTTGCTCTATCGTAATTGGCTTACCTTGAAACATTTGCTCTTTTTGCTTATCAGTTAACGATAACTTTGGCAGATGCTCAACAGGGGAATAACTTGGAATAAGCAAAGTATCAAGTGTCTTGTAGCGCACTTCATCCGGTTCGTTTTCCAAATTAGTCAATAGCGCTTCAAACTGCTCCATTGAGATCATACTTTCAGCTTTATAAGGACCAGATTCTAATCGGCGCAACACTTTAACATGTCCGCCACACCCCAACAGCATGCCGAGATCTTCAGCTATCGAACGGATATAAGTACCTTTTGAGCAACGCACATCTAGATCAAATTCGTTTTCTTCAGGGCGAAATGCTAATAACTCAATTTTATGGATAGTCACTTGGCGCGGTTTTACTTCTACCTTTTCCCCTTTCCTAGCTAACTTATAAAGCGGCTGGCCATTGTGCTTTAACGCTGAAAACATAGAGGGAACTTGTTCGATCAACCCAGTAAAATGCTCAACCAATAACTTAGCGATAAGGGCTTCATTAATATCACTAGAAACAGGCTTTTGTTCAACTATTTCACCATCAGCATCCGATGAATCTGTTCTAATACCAAGTTTGACGGTAGTTTGGTAACGCTTATCTGCATCTAACAAGAACTGTGAGAATTTTGTTGCCTCACCAAATGTGAGTGGCAGCATACCTGTTGCCAATGGATCTAAGGCGCCTGTATGGCCTGCCTTTGCGGCACCAAAACTTCTTTTTATGCGCTGTAATACATAATTTGAGCTTGAGCCTGGAGGTTTATCTAATAAAAAAACGCCGTCAATTGGACGGCCTTTATGTCTTCTTCCCATGCTATTCCTACTTAAGAGACAGGCTCGTCATTCTCGCCTGAACCTTCTTCAGCTTCTTTTTTCTTAGCTTCACGTACTGTTTGCTCAATCAAGCTGTGTAATCTGCGACCGCGATCGATGCTCGCATCAAAATGGAATCTCAGCTTAGGCACAGTACGCAGCTGCATTTGCTGTGCAAGCTCTGTGCGCAGATAACCCGCAGCCTCTTTTAGTACTTCACTTGCAGCACTAATTGCATCATCTTCATTTTGTTCACCGAACGGCATCACTGTAAAGTACACTTCGGCATACCCTAAATCACGAGCTACCTTAACAAAACTAATTGTTACCATGCCCATGCGAGGATCTTTAATATCACGTTGTATTAACTGTGCTAAATCTCTTTGGATTTGCTCAGCAATACGCTGTGTACGGCTATATTCTTTTGCCATTAGATCTTTCTTACCTATATTAGAAGGCCGCAACGAGTGCGGCCTATATTAGCTAAACTATAATTATTTAAAATTAATCAATAGTTCTAGCAATTTCGACTGTATCAAATACTTCGATCTGATCGCCGACTTTTACATCGTTGTAGTTCTTAACACCAATACCACATTCCATGCCTTGGCGAACTTCAGAAACAACATCTTTAAAGCGACGTAGTGATTCTAGCTCACCTTCATAGATAACAACGTTATCACGAAGAACACGGATTTTCTTATTACGGAATACAGAACCTTCAGTAACCATACAACCAGCAACTAGGCCAATCTTAGGCGAACGGAACACATCACGTACTTGAGCAATACCGACGATTTCTTCACGGAACTCAGGAGACAGAAGACCACTCATCGCCTGCTTAACATCATCGATGATGTTATAGATGATGCTGTAGTAACGTAATTGAATCCCTTCACGATCAACGATAGCTTTTGCTTGTACATCTGCACGTACGTTAAAGCCAACCATTAATGCAGAAGACGCCAATGCTAAGTTAGCATCTGTTTCAGCGATTCCACCAACACCTGAAGATACAATTACAACTTTAACTTCTTCGGTTGATAGATCTTCTAGTGCTGCTGTTAATGCTTCTAGTGAACCGCGTACATCTGTTTTAAGAACGATGTTCAATGTCGCTACGTCACCTGATTCCATGTTAGCAAACAGGTTCTCAAGCTTAGATGCTTGTTGACGAGCCAATTTAACTTCACGGTATTTACCTTGGCGGAACAAAGCAACTTCACGTGCTTTCTTATCGTTGCTAACAACGGTAAATTCAGCACCAGCTTCTGGTGTACCATCAAGACCGATGATTTCAACGGGAACCGAAGGTCCTGCAACGGTTGCTGCACGGCCATCTTCATCCATCATCGCACGAACACGTCCATAGTGAAGACCAGCAAGAACGATATCGCCTTTATTTAACGTACCAGATTGAACAAGCACAGTCGCAACAGGACCACGTCCTTTTTCAAGGCGTGATTCAATAACAACACCTTGCGCTTGACCTGATTCTACAGATGTTAGCTCTAATAGCTCTGCTTGTAGAGATACAGCTTCTAATAGCTGATCAATACCTTGACCAGTTTTAGCAGATACTTTAATGAACTGTACATCACCACCCCATTCTTCTGGGATAACATCAAGCGCGGCCAATTCATTCATTACGCGTTCAGGATCAGCTTGTTCTTTATCAATCTTGTTAACAGCAATAACTAGAGGAACACCTGCAGCTTTTGCATGTTGAACAGCTTCTTTTGTCTGTGGCATAACACCGTCGTCTGCTGCAACAGCAAGAACAACGATATCTGTCAACTGTGCACCACGTGCACGCATTGCGGTAAATGCCGCGTGACCCGGTGTATCTAAGAAAGTGATAATACCTTTAGAGGTTTCAACACGGTAGGCACCAATGTGCTGTGTAATACCACCTGACTCAGCAGAGGCTACACGTGATGAACGAATGTTATCAAGTAATGATGTTTTACCATGGTCAACGTGACCCATAACCGTAACAACAGGTGCACGACTAATAGAATCACCTTCTGTGATAACAGAATCTAACAACGCTTCTTCGATCGCGTTATCAGCCATTGGCTTAGCAATATGTCCCATTTCCTCTACTACTAAGATAGCAGTGTCTTGGTCAATTACTTGGTTGATGGTTGCCATAGCACCCATCTTGAACATTACTTTAATAACCTCTGCAGCTTTAACAGACATTTTCTTAGCAAGTTCAGCAACAATAATACTTTCAGGTACAGCTACTTCATGAACACGTGCCGCTTGTGGCTCTGTAAATCCATGTTGGTTAGGGCTGCCTGAACTCAATACCGTTGGCTTAGCTTTCGCGTTGCGTGATATTTTACCACGACGACCGCGCTTATCCGCTTTACCAGATCCTGCAGTTTTTGCTTTAGTACCACGTGCAGGTTTCTTCTCTTCACGTGCTGGCTTTTTATGAGTCGGCGCTTGCTTAGGTGTCGCTTGTGCAATCGCATCTGCTCTGCGCTGCTCTTCAGCATCTTCTTTTGCAATACGTGCAGCTTCTTCTTCCGCTTTACGCTGTGCTTCAGCTTCTGCTGCAAGGCGCTCATCTTCATGAGCTGCATGCTGTTTAGCAGCTTCTTCAGCTGCGATCTGTGCTTCACGCTCAGCCGCTAAACGCTCTTGCTCACGACGCTTATCTTCTGCAATTTCAGCCGCATCTTTAACTTCTTCAACAACAGGCACCTTAGGTGCAGCGGTTGGAATTTTTGGCGTTTCAATTACTTTAGCTGGCGCTGCTTCAACTGCTGTTTCAGGCGTTGCTTCAACAGCAACACTTTCAACTACAGGCTCAACAACTTCTTCCGTCGCCTCTGCTTCAACTTCTGTACGCTTAACGTAAGTGCGCGTTTTACGCACTTCAACATTAACGGTTTTACGACCTGAGCCGCCCGTTGTTTTAAGTTGAGTCGTCGATTTACGCTTTAAGCTGATTTTTTTAGGCTGATCAACTTCACCTTCACCCTCTTCACCATGTGCACGCTTTAAATGTGCAAGTAGTGTTTGGCGCTCTGAATCTGTGACTGTTGAATCTTGCTTTTTACCATCTATTCCCGCTTCTGCCATTTGAGTGATCAGGCGTTCTGGGGATACACCGATTACATCGGCTAATTCTGTAACTATTACTTCTGACATATTTTACTCCTACCTCGGCTTACGCTTCATCCGCGAACCAAGGAGCGCGGGCTGTCATTATATGTTGAGCAGCTAGTTCTTCAGTCATACCTTCAATATCTAGTAGCTCTTCAACGGATTGTTCTGCAAGATCTTCCATTGTAATTACACCTTGCGCTGCTAAAAGGTAAGCTAAGTGCTTATCCATACCATCCATTGTTAGCAAGTCTTCTGCTGGCTCTGCTTTTTCAAGTACTTCCTCGCTAGCAAGTGCCTGATTTAATAAAGCGTCTTTTGCTCTAGATCTAAGCTCTTCAACGATATCTTCATCAAAACCATCAATTTGAAGCATTTCATCAACAGGTACGTAAGCAACTTCTTCAAGTGTGCTGAAACCTTCTTCGACAAGCACTTCAGCTACATCTTCATCTACATCAAGAGCCTTGACGAAGCTTTCTACGATTCCGCCAACTTCTGATTCTTGTTTCTTAGCCGCATCTTCTTCAGTCATTACGTTTAGCTCCCAACCTGTAAGTTCGGTTGCTAATCTAACGTTTTGACCGCCACGACCAATTGCCATTGCTAATGCTTCTTGTGCAACAGCAACATCCATAGAGTGCTTATCTTCTTCTACAACGATCGATACAACTTCAGCAGGAGACATAGCATTGATGACTAATTGGGCAGGGTTATCGTCCCAAGTAATGATATCAACACGTTCACCGCCTAATTCATTAGAGACAGCTTGAACACGTGCGCCACGCATACCAACACATGCACCTACAGGGTCAATGCGTCCGTCATTTGTTTTAACTGCTATTTTAGAGCGTGATCCAGGATCACGAGCAGCTGAGCGAATTTCAATTACTTGCTCAGATACTTCAGGAACTTCGATACTGAAAAGTTCGATCAACATGCGAGGGCTAGTACGTGACAAAATAAGTTGTGGCCCACGTCCTTCTGTACGAATTTCATGTAAGACAGAACGAACACGATCACCAATACGGAACACTTCACGTGGTAAAATGTTTTCTCTTGGCAGCAATGCTTCAGCGTTGTTGCCTAAGTCGATAATAATATTATCGCGCGTTACTTTTTTAACCGTTGCAGAGATAAGCTCTCCTACTCTGTCACGGTATAATTCAACAACTTTAGCTCTTTCAGCTTCACGTACTTTTTGAACAATAACTTGCTTCGCTGTCTGCGCGGCAATACGTCCGAACTTAACAGACTCTACTTGCTCAACATGTACATCACCAACCTTAAGATCTACATCAACTTCAGCAGCTTCTTGTGACGTCCACTCTGTGCCTAAAACCGCGACACCTTCATCGCCAACAACTGTCCAACGTCTAAACGTATCGTAATCACCTGTAGTACGGTCAATCACTACATAAATATCGGATTCTTCATCTTCGTAGCGGCGCTTGGTTGCTGTTGCCAATGCCAATTCAATAGCTTCGAATATTACTTCTTTCGCTACATCTTTCTCATTCGAAACTGCTTCTGCTACCAGCAAGATTTCTTTACTCATATCTCTGCCTCGCTATTAATTTCCTGCTGGTACCCAAGTACATTAGGAACCACATTAAATGATTTAAAATATTATGAAAACTGTGGCTCAACTTGAGCCTTATCAATGTAATCAAGAGGTAATAAATATTCTTCGTTATCAACCTCTAAAACAATTTCATCCCCTTCAACACCTTTGAGCAAGCCTTTAAAGTTTCTGCGACCATCAAATGGCATACGTAACTTTACTTTAACTTGGTGACCAGCATACTGTTGATAGTGTTCTAATTTAAATAACAATCTATCAAGGCCTGGAGATGAAACTTCTAGGTTATACATTCCAGATATAGTTTCTTCTACATCTAAGATACCACTGGCTTGATGCGATAACAGAGCACAATCATCAACTGATACCCCGTCTTCTCTATCAATGTAAATTCGCAATACACTATCTTTACCTTGAGAAATAAACTCTATCCCCCAAAGCTCAAAACCCATTGACTGTGCAACCGGCTCTAGCATTTCTTGTAACTTATTTAACTTCGCAGACACTGTCTACCTCATATTTTTTAGGCTTTTGCTCTTAAAAAACTTTCGCCTAGAACAAAAAATGGGCCTCTGGGCCCATTTCTTAATCAGAGATATAACGACGCTTTCGCGCAATTATTTCCCTCTAATCACGAAAAAGCCCCTAAAAAGGGGCCTATTCACGGGCGATTAATGAGTAACTACTCAATAACCCCTTAATTCTTTTAGATCTACATATCAGTTCGATATTCTATAAATCTTATCAAGTTTCAATAATAACATTATTGAAGTGGTAGCGGGGGCAGGATTTGAACCTACGACCTTCGGGTTATGAGCCCGACGAGCTACCAAGCTGCTCCACCCCGCATCAACACTAAGTATTTGTAATACTTAGAACCTTTATTCGGTGCGAATTATATAGCCTGCATTAATGAAAAACAAGCTAATTATCTCCTCACCTTACTTCTCCCAATTCCATACAAAGTATGGTGCCCAGAGCCGGACTCGAACCGGCACGACCGTACGGTCACTACCCCCTCAAGGTAGCGTGTCTACCAATTTCACCACCTGGGCTAAACTTAAAACTTAATTTGAACTCGGAATATCTGAATCTTTTGTAACTGGCTGCACTTCATTCAAATCCGGCAATGCAGTTTCAACAGCTTGTTGAACTTGCGGATCACTTAATATGCCCGGCTGAGAAACATAACCAGCTTGCTGCTTTGCAAAGTACGCAAGCGCAAAGCTTGTGATAAACAGAGCTGTAGCCAATATCGCTGTTGCACGAGACAGAAAGTTGCCTGCGCCTTGACTTCCAAACACTGTTTGCGAAGCGCCAGCACCAAAAGATGCACCAGCTTCTGCGCCCTTTCCCTGTTGCAACATAACTAGCGCAATGATTGCCGCAGCTAATAATACATGAACAGCAAGTACGATGTTTTCCACTTTTACTACCGCCTAATTACTTATTTGCAGCTGCGCTACAAATTATTTTGAAATCGTCTGCTTTCAAAGAAGCACCACCGACTAATCCACCATCAATGTCCTGCTGAGAAAACAACTCTTCAGCAGTTGAAGCATTGACACTTCCGCCGTATAAGATTCTTACTTTTTCAGCAGCTTCTGCGCTTATTTCATCTGCTAACACTTGACGAATATAGGCATGAACTTCTTGCGCCTGCTCAGGAGACGCTGTCTCTCCTGTGCCTATTGCCCAAATTGGCTCATAGGCGATTACTAAGTTATCAGGATCAAATGACAATCCTCTTAGCGCGCTTAACACCTGCTCTTTTACGACAGCAAATGCTTGACCGTTTTTCCGTTGTTCTAAGGACTCACCCACACATAGAATGGGGTTAACACCACCAGCAAATGCTGCAGCAACTTTTTTGGCAACAAACTCAACATTATCACCAAACATTTCACGTCGCTCAGAATGTCCTATCAATACATACTTGCAACCTAAATCTTGCAACATTGCTACTGATATTTCGCCAGTAAATGCACCAGCTTGTGCATCGTGTAAATTTTGCGCTGCACAGCTAATATTTTCAGCATCAGCGAGAACCTGCGAAATATAAAGCGCCGGAGGACTAACAACCACCTCTACATTTGAGAGATCTTGTACATGGGAATCTAATTGGCCGATTAACTCTTTAGCAAAAAGAGACGAGCCATTCATTTTCCAGTTTCCAGCAACAATTGGTTTACGCATAGCAGTTCCTTAAAAACGAGGCGCAAATACTAACTAATTAGCATTTAACAAACAAGTAGTTCTAACTCATTTTTTACATTTTTAGCAAGTTCTTCACAGATATTAATCACCTGCTCATATTCCTCACCCTCAACCATTACTCGAACAAGTGGCTCCGTGCCAGAAGGCCTTAGCAACACCCTTCCAGAATCTCCCAGCGCATCCTCTGCAACACTCACCCAGTTTGCTATTTCTTTGCTCTGACTAAAATCAACTTTCTTTGCGATTCTGATATTAATCATCTTCTGAGGTAGCTTTTGCATCACCTTTTTAATATTAGCAAGATTCTTACCAGTATCCGCCATTGCCACTAAAACCTGTAGCGCCGCAATAGTGCCATCACCTGTCGATGTTAGGTGCTTACAAATAATATGCCCCGAACTTTCTCCACCTATGCACCAACCTCTTGCACTCAATCTCTCCATAACATAGCGATCACCTACATTAGCTCTTTCAAAATCAATACCCAATCGCTGGCATGCTTTTTCAAAACCAAAGTTAGTCATCAACGTTCCAACCACTCCCTCTAATTGACCTTGTGACTTTAGATGCTCAGCAATGATCATTAATATTTCATCACCGTCAACCTGCTCACCCTGATGATCAACCATAATGATACGGTCTCCATCACCATCAAGAGCCACACCTAAATCAGCCTGCTCTTCAATCACCCTGCTCTGCAATAAAGCAGTATCTGTAGCACCACAACCTTCGTTAATATTTACACCATCCGGCGATGAGGCTATTTCGATTACCTGGGCACCTAGCTCACTAAACACACCTGGCGAGACATGATAAGTCGCGCCATTGGCACAATCTAAAACTATTTTAAGACCTTTTAAGCTAAACTCTGGCGGCACTGAGGCTTTACAGAACTCTATATATCGACCTGGAGCATCATCAATACGTCTAGCTTTTCCTAAATCAGCTGAGTTAACGGTTGTCATTGCCATATCCATTTGCGCTTCTATGGCATGTTCTATTTCATCCGGCAGCTTTGTTCCTTGGGCACTAAAGAACTTAATACCATTATCTGCAAAGGCATTATGAGATGCTGAAATAACAATGCCCGCATCTGCTTGAAATGTTCTAGTTAAATAAGCAATTGCAGGTGTCGGCATTGGACCTGTCAGCAAAACATTTACACCTGCTGCACTTAATCCCGCTTCAAGCGCTGACTCAAACATATAGCCTGAAATACGCGTATCTTTACCAATTAATATCTTACTAATGCCTTCTCTTGCAAACACTTTACCGGCAGCCCAACCCAGCTTAAGCATGAAATCAGGTGTGATCGGATGCTGCCCTACTTCACCTCTAATACCATCCGTTCCAAAGTATTTCTTACTCATTTATTCACTCCCTTTTTTAAAGCTTCTACCACGTTCACAACATCCGCAGTTTCTTTAACATCATGTACTCTGACAATAGACGCACCTTGCATCACTGCAAATGCAGTAGTGGCTAGCCCACCAGCTAAACGCTCATCAACTTCACGACCTAATAATTGTGCAAACATACTCTTTCGAGAAACACCTAACAAATAAAGATACCCTGTTTCAATAAACGCCTTTGCATTAGCTATCAATGCCAGGTTTTGCTCCAGCGTTTTACCAAAGCCTATCCCCGGATCCAAGATTATATTATCTTTATTTATCCCTGCATCACTGCATACAGCAGCTCGCTCTAGCAAATAGCCTTTAACCTGCTCCACAACATCATCATATTGCGGATTATTTTGCATTGTTTTCGGCGTCCCCTGCATATGCATCAAGCATACTGGCAATCCTGAGTTAGCCGCTGCAACTAAAGCGCCTGGTCGCTCTAGCGCTCTTACATCATTAATAAGCCCAGCACCGCTTCTTGATGCTTCTATCATTAATTGAGCATTACTGGTATCAATAGAGACAACCACATCTAGATTATTTGATAACACTTCTAGGGCTGGCAACACTCTATCCATCTCTTCCTGTATCGATACTTCTGCTGCATTAGGACGTGTTGACTCGCCTCCTATATCCAATATAGTTGCGCCGTTTTCTACCATTTGCTCTGCTTTACGCAACAGCTCAGACATGTCTACCCTGTCATTGGCAAACAACTTCCCTCCATCAGAAAAAGAATCAGGGGTTACATTTAATATACCCATCACCTGAGTACTTTTTAAATCGAGCCTGCGTGCTCCACACTGAAGGTAAGCCATTATTTTCTTTACTCTTTCTTTTAAAACTATTTTACTGACAAATACTTTTAGCCAAAAAAAACCAGTGTAGAGCACTCCACACTGGTTTCTATAATACCGCTTTAAATATTAGACATTCTTAGATGGATCTTCTGACTCACCTGCACCTGGCTTTTTATCTTCTGCTTGCTGGTCTTTCATTTCCTGATCAGAAACATCTTCACCTGTGCTTTCGCTGTTATCGATATCTTCAGCAACATCTTCTGCTGACTCTTCTGCATCACGCTTAGCGTTGATCGATGTTACATTACTTGCAACTTCCGCCTCAGGCTTTTCAGATGTATCTACACCCCAGTCAACAGGATCACTAACGGGCTTTCTATCCATTAACTCGTCAATTTGCTCAGAGCTTATAGTCTCGTACTTCATTAAAGCTTGCGTCATGCTTTCTAAAATATCGCGATTATCTTCTAATATCTTAGTCGCGCGCTGGTAAGACTCATCAATAATGCGACGTACTTCATCATCAATTTGCTGCAATGTGCTCGGCGACATTGGCTTAGCGCCTTGACCGTAGCCTCCACCAAACGGGCCCGCCTCATCTTCATCATAAAGAATCGGCCCCATTGCATCAGATAACCCCCAACGACTAACCATGTTACGTGCCATGCTTGTTGCACGCTGTATATCGTTAGAAGCACCCGTTGTTACGCCATCTTTACCCAAAGTCATCTCTTCTGCAATTCGACCACCGTAAAGTGAGCAAATATTAGAAAGAATCATTTCTTTAGAGTGAGAGTACTTATCTTCCATTGGCAGGAACATCGTCACACCCAAAGCACGACCACGAGGAATGATAGACACTTTATAGACAGGATCATGCCCTGGCATCATGCGACCAACAATTGCGTGACCGGACTCGTGGTATGCAGTATTTAGTCGCTCAGCTTCAGACATCACCATTGATTTACGCTCAGCGCCCATCATAATTTTATCTTTCGCTTTTTCTAATTCTTCCATCCCAACAGTACGCTTGTTATTACGCGCAGAGAAAAGAGACGCCTCATTCACCAAGTTTGCTAAATCAGCACCAGAGAACCCCGGTGTTCCACGAGCAATCAACTCAGGCTTAACATCATCACCAATTGGCACTTTACGTAAATGCACTTTTAGAATTTGCTCACGACCGCGAATGTCCGGTAAACCTACATGCACTTGTCTGTCAAAACGACCAGGACGAAGCAGCGCTGGATCTAAAACATCAGGTCGGTTAGTCGCTGCGATAACGATAATACCATCAGTACCTTCAAAACCATCCATCTCAACAAGTAATGCGTTCAGCGTTTGCTCACGCTCATCATTACCGCCTCCCATTCCAACACCACGGTGACGACCTACCGCATCGATCTCATCGATAAAGATAATACAAGGCGCATGCTTTTTCGCTTGATCGAACATATCACGAACACGTGATGCACCCACACCAACAAACATTTCAACAAAGTCGGAACCCGATATTGAGAAAAACGGCACCTTTGCTTCACCAGCAATCGCTTTTGCAAGCAATGTCTTACCAGTACCAGGATCACCAGACATCAAAATACCACGTGGAATACGACCACCTAGCTTTTGAAACTTACCCGGATCGCGCAAATACTCAACTAATTCAGCAACCTCTTCTTTCGCTTCTTCAACGCCTGCCACATCGGCAAATGTCGTTTTTATCTGATCTTCACCCATCATTCTGGCTTTCGATTTACCGAAAGACATTGGACCACCTTTACCGCCACCGCCTTGCATCTGGCGCATAAAGAACATGAAAATAGCAACGATAATCAATATCGGGAACGCTGCTACTAGCAGCTGAGTCCAGACACTTTGCTGCTCAGGTCTTTTACCTTCGATTACCACTTTATTGGCAATTAAATCATCGACAAGTTTTGGATCTTGTAGTGCAGGGCGAACTGTTTCAAAGCGCTCACCGTTTCTTCGCACTCCCTGAATGGTATAACCGTCAATTACAACTTTAGCCACTCGACCATCTTGCACTTCAGTTACAAACTCGGAGTAATTTAAACCATTGGATTCTGCTTCATTATTAAAGTTATTAAATACCGTCAGCAAAACTGCAGCAATTACTAACCAAAGAACCAGATTCTTTGCCATTTCGTTCAAGAGATAATCCTCTATACATTCAAAACATTGTTAAGTTAGAGTAATTCAATACTCCACGTTTCAGCGGTCTATTATAACAACCATTTACTGGCCTTTAAAACCTCGACCTAGCACATAAACTTCTCTAGAGCGTGCTCTTGAAGAATCGGGCTTGCGCGTCACAACTTTATCAAAACTGGTGCGCACATCTTTTATGTACTCATCAAACCCTTCGCCCTGGAATACTTTGGCAACAAATACGCCTTTTGGTTTCAAAACTTGTCGCGCCATATCCAACGCTAATTCAACTAGGTACATAGACGCTGGCTGATCGGCACTATCATTACCACTCATATTGGGGGCCATATCTGAAATTACAAGGTCTGCTTGCGCCCCACCCATCACATTTAGTATTTCATTCAACACAGACTCTTCAGTAAAGTCCCCTTGGATAAACTCAACACCTGCCATTGAGTCCATCGGCAATATATCTGAAGATATAACTCGCCCTTTATCACCCACTAACTGAGCGGCAACTTGTGACCAACCACCGGGGGCGGCACCTAAATCTACAACCGTCATACCTTTACGAAACAGCTTATCTTTTTCTTGCAGCTCTAATAGCTTGAAACTTGCACGAGAACGATAGCCTTGCTCTTTTGCCATCTTTACATATACATCTGTCGCATGTTCTTGCAACCAGCGTCCGCTACTTTTTGATTTAGCCAATTTTTTCTCTCAACTTTAACTGTCTCTAACTAACAATCTGACCCAAGCATGCTATTTACACTACTTATAAGACATCATAGCTAGATATCTTACTTACTCAGATAATTTGTGCCTTGGCACGGATTACTCAATCTAAAAAAAATGCTAGAATAAGTAAATCATTTAATTCAGCTCTACGATCGATCATTTCGACAGAACAAGAGCCCCTAAGCAAGGTATATTTACAACATGAGTATCACTCAAGAGCAAAAAAAACATTTCCGCACTTTAGGCCATAAGCTTAACCCGCTTGTGACTGTAGCAGGCAAAGGCCTAACGGAAAATTTGCAATTAGAGGTTGACCGTGCACTTGAAGATCACGAACTGATCAAAGTTAAATTTTCAATTTCTGATCGCGAACTTAAAAAACAAATGATTCGCGAACTTTGTAACGTTGTTGAAGCTCAGATTATCCAGGAAATTGGCCACGTTGTACTTATCTACCGTCCAGCGCTAGAAGCCAATCCAAAATTATCTAACATTCTACGCGCTTCAGGTCAGCAGTAAACTGCTGATTTAATTTGCCGCTGAGTGAAAGACTAGCTCGCGGCAAATTGCCATTCAAGCATATATTTAAATATGCTCAACTTTATCAATTTCGAATTCAACTATTCCCTTCGGTGTTTGAATAGTCGCTATTTCACCTTCAAGCTTACCAATCAAGCCTTTTGCGATCGGCGAGTTAAACGAAATTTTTAATTCTTTAATATCAGCTTCGTCATCCCCTACAATTTTGTAGCAAACCTCTTCATCTGTATCACAGTTAATAAGATGCACAGTAGTTCCGAAAATAACTTTCTCAGAGTAAGGAATATCTTTTACATCGATAACCTGAGCATTAGAAAGCTTACTTTCCAGCTCTTGAATACGCCCTTCTGTAAAGCTTTGCTCTTCTCTTGCCGCGTGGTATTCAGCATTTTCTTTTAAATCGCCGTGCTCACGTGCTGTAGCAATATCTTTGATAATACGCGGGCGCTTTTCCGTTTTTAAATAATCCAATTCTTTGCGAAGCGCTAGCTCCCCAGCCACGGTCATAGGTACACGACTCATGTTACAACTCCCTTAATAAAAAACGGCGAGCTCTCGCCCACCGTTATATAATTTGCCTATGTCGCTTAAAGCTTAAGCGTCAATCTTGTTTAGTGAATATCTTGCAAGCGTCTTACTTCTTGTTCTTCACCATAAGTCAATGCCATAACAATCGCCTGAGCTCCGGCAATCGTCGTTGTATAAGGCACTTTATGCTGCAGAGAGCTACGACGAATTTCAGCTGAATCGTTCGTCGATTGACGCCCTTGCGTAGTATTTACTACATAGCTTATTTCATCGTTCTTAATCATGTCAACAATATTCGGACGACCTTCCATCACCTTGTTTACACGTTCAACCTCAAGCCCTTGCTCAGCAAGCATTGCAGCAGTACCTTCTGTTGCACAAAGACTAAAGCCTTTTTCAACCAAAGACTTAGCAATAACAAGCGCACCCGCTTTATCCATATCACGTACAGATACAAACGCTTTGCCCGCTTCAGGCATTGCATCGCCAGCACCGATGGTCGCTTTCATGAAAGCTTCACCAAACGTTTCGCCGGTTCCCATTACTTCACCCGTCGATTTCATCTCTGGTGAAAGTACTGGATCAACACCCTGGAATTTATTGAACGGGAAAACCGCTTCTTTAACATGCATCAAACGAGGAATAATTTCTTTTGTAAAGCCAATTTCTTGCAATGACTGACCTAACATCACACGTGTTGCAATACTTGCCAAAGAGTGACCGATACATTTAGACACAAATGGAACCGTACGCGATGCACGAGGGTTAACCTCGATCACATAGATTTCACCATCCTGATAAGCAAGCTGTGTATTCATTAAGCCGACAACACCTAACTCTAGTGCCATTTTCTTAACTTGATCACGCATTTTGTCTTGCACATCTGCTGGTAGATCATACGGAGGAAACGCACATGCTGAATCTCCAGAGTGAACTCCTGCTTGCTCGATATGTTGCATGATTGCACCGATGACAACTTCTTTACCATCGCACACGGCATCGATATCAACTTCGATTGCATTGTTCAGGAAGTAATCAAGCAATACAGGTGCTTCATTCGACACTTGTACCGCCTCAGTCATGTAGCGCTTAAGCTCGTCTTCTTTGAATACGATTTCCATCGCACGCCCACCCAATACATAAGATGGACGAACCACTAACGGATAACCAATTTTTGCCGCTTCAACAATCGCTGCTTCAATTGAGCGAACTGTTGCGTTTTCCGGCTGCTTCAGACCAAGACGCTGAATCATTTGCTGGAACTGTTCGCGATCTTCTGCTCTATCGATAGCTTCAGGCTCTGTACCAATAATAGGAACACCCGCGCGCTCTAACTCAACAGCAAGCTTAAGCGGTGTTTGACCACCGTATTGAACAATCACGCCTTTAGGCTTTTCAACATCAACGATTTCTAGTACATCTTCAAGGGTTACTGGCTCAAAGAACAATCTATCAGATGTATCGTAATCTGTTGATACTGTCTCTGGGTTACAGTTAACCATGATGGTTTCATAACCTTGCTCACGCGCTGTTAGCGCCGCGTGTACACAGCAGTAATCAAATTCGATACCTTGACCGATACGGTTAGGACCACCGCCTAAAATCATGATTTTTTCACGATCAGAAGAGTTCGCTTCACATTCTTCTTCATAGGTTGAATACATATACGCAGTATCTGTTGCAAACTCTGCTGCACAAGTATCAACACGCTTGTAAACAGGGCGCACATCCATACGCTGACGCTGCTTGCGGAATGTCTTTTCAGGGACACCAAGCAAAGTCGCTAAACGCGCATCAGAGAAACCTTTACGCTTAAGACGGAAAATTTGATCTGCAGATAAATCATGTAATGCTACTTGCGCTAATGAGGCCTCATCTTTAATTAAATCTTCAATTTGCACTAAGAACCACGGGTCAACACCTGAGAGTTTGTACAACTCATCAACTGACATACCCATGCGCATTGCATCGCCAATATACCAAAGGCGATCTGCGCCTGGCTGCTTCATCTCACCGACGATATCTGCGCGCGCATCTTCTTTATCGATATCAACAAACGAATCAAAGCCTGCAACGCCCACTTCCAATCCACGCATTGCTTTTTGCAAAGACTCTTGGAAAGTACGGCCAATTGCCATTACTTCACCCACAGACTTCATCTGCGTGGTTAAGCGATCATTCGCCTGCGGGAATTTCTCGAAAGTGAAACGAGGAATTTTTGTTACTACATAATCGATAGATGGCTCAAACGATGCTGGTGTTCTGCCACCAGTAATATCGTTTTGCAATTCATCCAATGTGTAACCGACTGCTAACTTAGCAGCGATTTTAGCAATAGGGAAACCTGTCGCTTTTGATGCAAGTGCTGATGAGCGCGATACACGTGGATTCATCTCAATGATAACCATACGCCCATCTTTCGGGTTTATACCAAACTGTACGTTTGAACCACCCGTCTCAACGCCTATCTCACGTAAAACAGCGAGAGATGCATCACGCATTAGCTGATATTCTTTATCAGTTAACGTTTGCGCAGGAGCAACTGTGATTGAATCACCTGTGTGCACACCCATTGCATCAAAGTTTTCAATAGAGCAGATAATAATGCAGTTGTCTTTCTTGTCGCGAACAACTTCCATCTCGTACTCTTTCCAACCAATCAATGACTCATCGATTAGAATTTCTGTGGTTGGCGATAGATCTAAACCACGCGTACAGATTTCAACAAACTCTTCACGGTTATACGCAATACCGCCACCTGAGCCACCCATTGTGAATGATGGACGAATAATAGCAGGGAAACCGATACTCTCAAGAACCTCAAACGCTTCTTCCATACTGTGCGCTACATCTGCACGTGGGCACTCTAGGCCTATTTTCTTCATCGCCTGATCGAAACGACTACGGTCTTCTGCTTTATCGATAGAATCAGCATTCGCACCGATCATTTCAACGCCAAACTTTTCTAAAACACCTTCACGCTCTAGATCTAATGCGCAGTTAAGTGCAGTTTGACCACCCATTGTCGGCAAGATTGCATCAGGGCGTTCTTTTTCAATAATTTTAGCAACCGTTTTCCACTTCACCGGCTCAATATAAGTTGAGTCAGCCATACCAGGGTCGGTCATAATGGTTGCAGGGTTCGAATTGACCAAGATTACGCGGTAACCTTCTTCTCGCAACGCTTTACACGCCTGTGCACCCGAGTAGTCAAATTCGCAAGCTTGGCCGATAATAATTGGCCCCGCTCCTAAGATAAGTATGCTTTTAAATTCCGTACGTTTTGGCATAGTAATAACCACTAAAATCTGTTGTCTGTCAAAAGCACATTTTCTCTTTCAAAAATGTGCTTTAAGGCTCTCGCAATTAGGCTTTGTGTTGCTCTATTTCACGTATGAAACGATCAAACAATGGCGCAACATCTCTAGGTCCTGGACTTGCTTCTGGATGCCCCTGGAAACTAAATGCTGCAGTATCAGTGCGCTCAATACCCTGAAGCGACTGATCAAACAAAGAGCGGTGTGTAGCGCGCAAATTACTCGGCAATGAATCTTCATCAACTGCAAAACCATGGTTTTGGCTAGTAATCATCACTTTATCGCTATCTAAATCCTTCACCGGGTGGTTAGCACCGTGATGACCGAACTTCATCTTAATTGTTTTTGCACCACTTGCTAGCGCTAACAACTGATGACCTAAACAGATACCAAATACAGGAATTTTCTTCGCCAAAACTTCTTGAATAGCACTGATCGCGTAATCACATGGCTCTGGATCACCTGGGCCATTTGATAAAAACACCCCATCAGGATTCATCGCCAGTACTTCACTAGCAGGCGTTTGAGCAGGCACTACAGTTAATTTACAACCGCGCTCAACCAACATACGCAAGATATTGTGCTTAGCACCGAAATCGTAGGCAACCACATGATATTTCAGCTCTGCTTCAGCTGCATCTTTAGCACCTTCACCTAGCTGCCATGTTGACGAAGTCCACTGATAAGTTTTATCACTGGTAACAACCTTAGCGAGATCCATTCCCTTAAGACCACCAAAACCATTAGCTTGCTCAATTGCTTGAGCTTCATCTAAAGTTTCGCCAGCTTCGCCTGTTAGAATACAGCCTTTGAGGGAGCCTTTTTCACGCAGAATACGCGTCAGACGTCGGGTATCGATATCCGCAATAGCGACAACGTTATTTTCAGTTAAATATTCGCTTAAATCTTTTTGATTTCGAAAGTTACTTGCCAGCAATGGCAAATCTCTAATCACTAAACCAGCAACCCAAGTTCTATCAGACTCGCAGTCTTCATCATTCGTGCCAACATTACCGATATGTGGATATGTTAATGTCACAATCTGACGGCTATAAGAAGGGTCGGTTAGTATTTCTTGGTATCCTGTCATTGAAGTGTTAAATACCACTTCACCACTAGATGCTCCATTCGCGCCGATAGCGATCCCTTTGAAAATACTCCCGTCTTCAAGTGCCAATATGGCTGGTCTTGTCAAAGTAACCTCCCGCGTAGTATGCGCTAAATAATCTATTTTTAATGGCTCATCTGCAAAAAAAGCGAGCAGTTTATATAAACTTTCTCGCTTTTTTTGAACTATAAAATCTCGCTGTTGCCAGTGCTGAGGCAAACGGCGGCATTCTATAGCAACGCGCCCGTTTTGTCTATCTAATCATCAGCATTTACCCCACATTTAGTGAGTTTACTTCCCTGTTAAAACCGCACCATTTGGTAAAACTTTTTAACACTTAACAACCGATCTTACCCCCTTTAGCTAAACACTAGCTTCATAGACCACTATCTAAAGCAAAACCCTCTTACCACCACAAAAAATAATACAGCAGACACAAAAAAAGCAGCGCGGAGACCGGGCTGCTTTTTTACAACAATGCCAATATTAAACTTTAGGGCGCATTGCCGGGAATAGAATAACATCCCTAATAGAATCACAGTCAGCGAAGAACATCACTAGTCTATCGATACCAATACCCTCACCTGCTGTTGGTGGCAAGCCGTACTCTAGTGCATTAATGTAATCATCATCATAGTGCATCGCCTCATCGTCACCGGCTTCCATATCAGCCACTTGATCCCTGAAACGCTGTGCTTGATCTTCTGAATCATTAAGTTCCGAGAAACCATTCGCCACTTCACGTCCGCCAACAAAGAACTCAAACCTATCAGTGATAAAATCATTATCATCGTTACGACGCGCTAACGGAGAAACCTCTGCTGGGTACTCAGTGATAAACGTAGGGCTATCTAATCTATCTTCAACCGTTTTCTCAAAAATTTCGATCTGCACCTTACCTAGACCATAGCTATCTTTTAAAGGAATATGTAGTTTCTCAGCCACAGCACGAGCAGATTCCATGTTATCGATATCACTTGCCGTTAACTCAGGATTGTAGTGCAAGATAGAATCAAAAACACTGATACGCGTAAACGGCTGCGCAAGGTCATACTCATTACCTTGATATGTCATCGTAGTGCCACCCAACACATCATTGGCTAGCGTACGAATCATTTCTTCAGTTAAATCCATCAGGTCATTATAGTCAGCATAAGCCTGATAGAACTCTAACATCGTGAATTCAGGGTTATGACGTGTTGATAAGCCTTCGTTTCTGAAGTTACGGTTAATTTCGAAAACTCTTTCGATACCACCAACGACTAAGCGCTTTAAATACAGCTCCGGGGCTATACGCAGATACATATCACGACCCAAAGCGTTGTGATGCGTAATAAATGGCCTTGCAGCTGCACCACCTGGAATCACTTGTAACATTGGCGTCTCTGCTTCAACAAAACGGCGCTCAACTAAAAAATTACGAATACCAGCAACAACTTTCGCGCGAATATCAAACACCTTGCGAGACTCATCATTTGTAATCAAATCAACATAACGCTGGCGATAACGCATCTCAGTATCCTGCAAACCTTTATGCTTGTCAGGTAATGGACGCAAACTCTTAGTAAGCAAAACATACTCACCTAGATCTACATACAGATCACCTTTTCCAGATTTGTGCAAAATACCAGTAACACCGATAATATCACCTAAATCTAATGACTTAGCAAAAGGACGTGCCGCCTTATTCACATAAAACTGAATACGCCCAGTCATGTCTTGAACAACACCAAAAGCACCACGGTTCAACATTACGCGACCCGCCACACTGACGGTAATCGCTAGCTCTTCCAGTTCTTCTTTGGTTTTTTCACCGTATTGCTCGAACAGATCTTCAGCATAGCTATCACGTCTAAATTTATTAGGATAGGCATTGCCATTTTCTTTGAGAGCATCTAACTTTGTACGACGCTCTGCAATTAAGCGATTCTCATCTTGTTGTTCATTTATATCTGACATTTTTTAAGCCTATTAATAATTACAGACCAGCTTTCAAGCTGGCGACAATAAATTGATCCAAATCCCCGTCTAACACTTTATCGCAGTTAGAGGTTTGTGTATTTGTTCGTAAATCTTTAATGCGCTGATCATCCAACACATAAGAGCGAATTTGACTTCCCCAGCCAATATCCACTTTGCTATCTTCAACGCTCTGTGCTGCCTCTGAACGCTTAAGCATTTCCATTTCGTATAATTTAGCTCTTAGCTGTTTCATACAAGTATCGCGGTTTTGATGCTGCGAGCGCTGCGCCTGCGACTGCACCACAATCCCAGAAGGCCCGTGAGTTATACGTACCGCTGACTCAGTGGTGTTAACGTGCTGACCACCAGCGCCCGATGCACGATACACGTCCGTTCTTAAATCAGCCGGATTTATATCGATTTCAATGTTGTCATCAATTTCAGGAGAAACAAACACAGAGCAAAAAGAAGTATGCCTTCTACCCGTTGAATCAAAAGGTGATTTACGGACTAAACGATGCACCCCTGTTTCTGTGCGCAGCCAACCAAAGGCATACTCACCTTCAAAGCTGATAGTGGCACTTTTAATACCTGCAACATCACCCGCCGAGACTTCGAGTAACTCAACTTTAAAACCTTTACTTTCACCCCAGCGTAAAAACATGCGCAATACCATTTCAGCCCAATCTTGCGCTTCTGTCCCGCCTGAGCCGGACTGAATATCCAAGAAAGCATTATTGGTATCTGCAGAACCTGCAAACATACGTCTAAATTCAAGGTCTTCTAGGCGCTTCATCAAACTAGCCACCTCAGAGATAACCTCATCGACTGAGTCTTGATCATCCTCTTCGACAGCCATTTCAAGCAACTCACGACCATCTTCTACACCCGCCAATAGCTGCTCAAGCGTATTGACAGTATTTTCGAGAGAAGAGCGCTCCTTGCCAAGTTTTTGTGCATTTTCAGGATCATTCCACACCTCAGCTGACTCTAGCTCACGCGTCACCTCTTCAAGGCGATCCTTCTTCTCTGCATGGTTTAAATATTTATAAAGTAATTGAGTTCGATGCTCAATATCCTTTAAATCTTGGACGATTGGATTGACTTCCATTATTCGCGCTCTTCGCTTATCGATATAAAAAGTGGCGTATTTTACCCTAAGCGACGCAGGGTTTAAATCATTCGTTATAACTGATGGCTAAAAATAATGCACTGATCCAAGAAACTTGTCCGCTACTCTAGTTGTTCGCTATTATGCCGTCATTAAAATCAACCAACCGATTCAATCAAAACAGGCATATCAAGACTATGAAAGCACTTATACAAAGAGTATCAAACGCGAACGTTACGGTTTCTGGCGAAGAAATTGGAGCTATTGATAACGGTATATTGCTATTACTGGGCGTTGAAAAAGAAGATTCACAAAAATGCATAGAGCGCATGCTCAAGAAAATTCTTAGCTATCGTATTTTCAGCGACGAAAACGGAAAAATGAATTTAAGCCTAAACGACACTGGAGGCGGGCTACTTATCGTCTCACAATTCACTTTAGTCGCCCAAACCAATAAAGGATCTCGACCTGGCTTTTCGGCGGGTGCAACCCCGGAACACGGTGAGCTTATCTATGATAAATTTGTAGAGGCAGCTCATGAGAGCCACCCGTTAGTTGCAACAGGCAAGTTTGGCGCCGATATGCAGGTTAGCTTAACCAACGACGGGCCTGTTACCTTTATGTTCGAAATGAATGATTAAGCTATTGCAGAGTATGCGCTACCTGCTCATTACCATGATTAAACAGATTAGAATCAACACCCCAATCTAATTTAACTGCACCGCGGTGTATCAGAGATAACACTTGGTGCAGCTGATTGTATTCAATCACCGAAAACGCTGCTGCTTGCTTTTGCGACTCTACAAAAAAACTTAGCTTGTAATGTTTATCCTTAAAACTAATATCAACTCGGCTCAGTATTTTTGAAACAATCACCTCACCTGTCGTATCATTTTTACTTGGTGAATCTTCAAAATTAGCATTTTCAGAGTGTGTTTCAACCGCATTACTTGAAGCAAGCTGAGCACTTTGGTGTTCAAATTCGGCCATTGCTGAACGATGATCGGATGGCGCATTAGCAATAGCTGGCGAGGTTTTCTCTACTAAGGTTGTCGTTGCTTTTAGCAGTTTCAGCGCCAACCTTCTTGTCACCCAAAAACTTACCTCTTCCCCATCATTGTACAAATTGCCAGATAACCTAATGCGGTCTTGTACTTCATTATATTCAAAGGTAAAAGCTTCTATTTTTAGCGTCGACATTTATTTACTTAATCTCCATAGAGGAGGCCTAAAGAAACAGCGAATAAGTCCAAGGCGCCCCTGGCATAAAGGATTTTTCGTGATTGAGGCAATGCATACAGGCGGGCTGACTGCCCGGCGAAATGCATTAACAATGATCACAGAATATTCTGTATGCCCCGCAGGGTGGATCCCTAAGAGGCCACCTCCTTTGTCAGATAGCTTGCAAAGGACCTAGCCATTTACTGCGCTATCTTTCGCGGATCTGGCCTCTTAGGGATCCACAGGGAAAACCTTGGACTTGTTCGCTGTTTCCCTAACCTCCTGTCATATTCATAAACCGAACAACCTGCACCTCACCATCAACGGTAAAGTGGTGTTCTTTGGGCTTATTACTCATTGCATCCAGCAAATGTTGTTTTAAAACTTCAACATCCCCGTCATTGTCCCTTACTATCTGCTTGAGATCTACTGCATTTTCGTTACCTAAGCACAACAAAAGCTCACCTTTCACTGTCACTCGAACACGATTACATTCAGAGCAGAAATTATTACTATGAGGCGATATAAAACCAATTTTAGACGCACGATCGCTCATCGTCCAATAACGTGACGGGCCACCTGTATTCAAATCACTGGCTGTTAAAGGGTAAACCTCACTAATATCTTTAAGAATGTCTTCGCTTGAATAATAGGTTTCAGCTCTATCATGGGATGAGACTGTACCAAGCGGCATCTCTTCAATAAAAGAGATATTGATTCCTTTGCTTCTCACATAGTCAACTAAGCTCATTATCTCGCGATCATTACGTCCTTTTAACACCACCGCATTGATCTTGATATTTTCAATACCTGCCTCAATCGCGGCATCTATCCCTTCAAGCACTTGCTCTACTTTGCCAATTCTTGTTAAAGACTTAAACAGCAAAGGATTTAAAGTATCTAAACTAATATTGATTCGATTCACACCGGAATCTTTTAATTGCTTCGCATATTTAACCAACTGTGAACCATTGGTGGTTAAGCAAAAGTCTTTAAGCCCTGGCAGAGAGCCAATACCATTAAACAGCGATAAAACATCACGTCTCACTAGCGGCTCACCGCCTGTCAAACGGATTTTGGTCACACCTAGCTCTGTAAAAGCTTGTGCTATCAGCTGAATTTCCTCAAGAGACATCACATCTTCACGAGGCAGAAAGGTCATTTTTTCGTCCATACAATAGACACAGCGATAGTCGCACCTATCAGTGACAGACATTCGAACATAGGTAATTTCGCGACCAAACTGATCGACTAACTGCGTCTTAGACATAATTTTATCTCTTTCTTTTACTCAGCAAACCACCAAGTAACACTTCTATCAACAACCCTAAAAGAGCCGTTACTACTTTCACTTACAAAGAACAGATGAACTTAGCAGCACTCAGCTATTTCTGTGCTTTTGACCACTGCATTAAATAGTAATCCAATTTGTTGGCAAATTCTTGCTTATCGTTTTGAGAAAACTTCGCAGGACCACCAGATTGTACACCGCTACTACGCATCACTTCTAAGAAATCACGCATATTCAATCGAGCTTTGATGTTATCTTCGGTTAAAGGTTCACCTCTTGGGGTTAATACCTTCGCCTGCTTATCAATCACCTCATCTGCAAGAGGTAAATCACTGGTAATCACAAGATCACCCTCGCAAACACGCTTAACTATTTCATCATCCGCCACATCAAACCCAGCAGATACTCTAAGGGAGCTGATATTAGCTAAGTTTGGCACACAAACATATTGATTTGCGACAAATGTTAACGATATACCACTGCGCGTTGCACTGCGTATCAAAATATCTTTAACAGCTTTTGGACAAGCGTCCGCATCTACCCATATTGCCACAAACAACACCCTTTAAAAGACATCCAATGAAGCGTCATTATAGTACGCACACCTCAGTATCCAAAGCATATTCACTGAATGATTCTAGACTAGGGCACTATTATTAGCTAGCCTGCAAGCCAAGCCCAAATAAGGCCACACTACAACTCAAACACTTAGAGCTAATAGCAGCTGCTTTAGGTAGACTAATCCAACACTTGCAACCAAACAGCTAGATACCTAATTATGGACAATGAATTCAAAGAAAAACTTGGCATCATAAGAGAAAAGATAAATAGCGGCGCCAACTATGACGCCCTAAGTAAAGAGCTACGAGATTTAAGAAAAAGAGCAAAAGCTTTGTGCTTTGAATACAACCAAACCCACCCCGACCAAAAAGGAAAGAAACAGCAAATCCTAAGCAAGTTACTCGCAAGAAGCCCTAAAGCCATAATAGAAAGTAATTTTCACTGCGATTACGGAGATAACATATTTCTTGGGAACAACTTTTACGCGAACCACGATTGCACCATATTAGATGCCGCAAAAGTTACTATTGGCGATAATGTCATGCTGGGGCCGAAGGTAACAATCACCAGCTCTGGACATCCACTAAATGCGGCTTTACGCACTAAAGGCTATGAACATGCAGCAGCAATTGAGCTAAAAGATAATGTTTGGGTAGGGGCAAACTGTTGTATTTTAGGAGGTGTGACCATTGGTGAAAACGCTGTAATCGCAGCTGGCGCTGTAGTCACAAGCAACATTCCTGAAAACACATTAGCTGCAGGTATTCCAGCTAAAGTCATCAAAGTTATTGACCAAGGAATTTAAAATAATTCACCACTTAACTAGAGAGCACTAGGCGTTCTAATTTCTGTAGTAAAATCATAACTATCACCTGGAAAATAAGAACGCGTAAATTCCATGACTGCGCCATCTTCAAGCATTCCTAGGCGCTCGATATAAAGTACCGCACTATTCACTTCAATATTTAACAGATCTGCTCTCTTCTCATCAATTGAAATAGCACGCATTTTTTGTAACGCCTTTACAGGACGATAGCCATTCGAAGAGAGCGTTTCATAAAGAGATTCTTTTATCGCAAAAGGATTATCAAGATATTGACGAGGTATTGAAGCAAGCTCAAGCGCCATTGGCTTACCATCAGATGTACGCAAGCGATAAAGCCTTACAACCTCATCACTGGCTAATATATTTAATGCATTTTGCTCTTCTTCTGTTGCTAAACCCAAAGAGCGATCCAGCCAGCTGGAACCTGCTTCCTCTCCGCGCTCTTCCATCACCTCACTAAAGCTTTTGAGGTAATTAAGCGGCTGCTGCACACGGTTAGCAACAAATGTACCCGCACCTTGTCGCTGAGTTAACAACCCCTCTTTCACTAAATCATCGATAGAGCGACGCACTGTTACACGAGATACATTCAGTGATGACGCTATTTCACGCTCCGGGGGAATATTATCACCAGATTTCAATACGCGGTTAGCGACAGCTTCACGGATTTTCTCTTGCAATTGCATGTAAAGCGGCCGAGATTCTCTAGAAATAGCTTCTGGATTATCAAATATTTTATCGATTAAATCTGTGGTTGAACTCATCTACTCAAAAGCGCCTTATCTAACATCCCAAACCATAACGTTTCTATTTGACAAATAAAGCTCAAGAACCAACAAAGGTTAAAACCAACTACTTTGAACAGCACTTAATCACAGCCAAACCGAACCTTATTATACTCCTTAATAAAAGAAGCTTCATTGATAATCTCGGTTAAATTGTCCTTGAGGACAAACTGGCTAAACGTTTATTTTCTGAGGATTTATAAGCTATTCGCCACCAAGCGCTTTCACTATCATTGTTTGTCGCGATTTTGCCTACAGTATCAAAAAAAGCAAATCAACAGCGCAATAACCCTCCGCTATTCACGACAACAAAAGCACCTGACAACCCCACTCTTTTAAATTATCAATTCCCTAATCCTATTTTTAAACCTGCTCATTAGCAATAAATCACTGACCTCCCAAATACCCTCAAAGAAGCGCTTACCTCAACACTGCGCTTCAAACCCCAAATTTGGATATAAAAAAAGCCCTACTAATAACAAAGAGAGCTTTTTTTGATAATCAATGCCTATTACTTTCTATAATAGACCCTAAAACAAATCCTGCTTAGAAAATCCTTTCGCCTCCATCATATCCCTTAAGCTCTCAAGCGCTGAAACCTGTATTTGGCGAACACGCTCACGAGTTAGCCCCACAGCCTTACCCACCTCAACTAACGTACTCACTTCATACCCCAGCAGGCCAAATCTACGGGAGAGAATCTCACACTGCCTTTCAGGCAATTTACACACCCACTGTGCAAGGTCGATTGTGTTTTCTTCTTTTTGTAGTAAGTAACAAGGATCTGTATTTTTATTTGATACTGCTTTATTAAGCATTTCATTATCTTCACTTGATAATGGCTTATCCATTGAGACAACTTTATTATTAAGCTCCATCAACTTTTTGACTTTCTTTATTGGCTTATCAACGCTTTGTGAAACCTGCTGATAACTTGCTGCTGACTCTTGACTTTTTTCTATCTCATTAACAGCAACGTGACACTTATTTAGCTCCTTAATAACATGCACAGGCAAGCGAATCATTCTTGATTGATTCATAATCGCACGCTGTATATTTTGTTTAATCCACCATGTAGCATAGGTTGAAAAGCGATATCCTAACTCTGGATCAAACTTGGTCACTGCACGCATCAGGCCTAAATTCCCCTCTTCAATCAAATCCACCAGCGCCAAACCACGATGAATGTACTTCTTTGCCACTTTCACAACCAAGCGCAAATTACTCACAATCATTTTCTGTCGAGCACTTTCATCACCTTTGATCACTCTACGTGCATAGTAAACCTCTTGCTCTGCTGTCAATAATTGAGATCGACCTATCTCGTTCAAATAACTTTGCAAACTACCTACAAGCTTCCTATCAACTCCTTTCTCATAAGTCTTAGTAACTTTTTTTTCACTATCCAGCAGACTATCAAGATTACTAATCTTCTCACCAAAACCAAAGCTAGCAGACTCTAAATTATTACGCTCATTTATAGTACTCATCACAGTAATCCTTTTTTGAGGTTTAAGTTAGCCCATAGCCAGATACATAAAATCAAAACCGGTTTTGAAAACAACCTACAACTAAACACCGCCGATTAACCAGACACTCATTAAATTTATTAATATCTAGCCTTTATCTGCCCTCTAAAACAAACTAACCCTTTTATTTTTATTGGTGAGATATACCCAAACCAATTTCTTCCTAAATACCGAAAAGGAGCATCACACAAGCAGACAAACAGCTACTCTTAACTCCGATTCACTTTATTAAGTAACCAAACCAATTACTTAATCAATATGCATAAACAATACGCCCAAATAGAGACCAATTCAACACCAAAACAACATAAAACCCAAGTAAATCTAGACACCACTAACCAATACCTAGCAAAATCAACAAGTTAATTATAAACAAAACTGGTATTATTTTTAATACCAATTATAAAAATGCAATTTTGGTACGGTACTGGTATTATTGTTTGCAATAAATCAGACATATTTAACTGCTAGTTTCAGTGTTTTGAAGATCCATTAAACTTACCTAGGCAAATTTCATGCAAGTAGTAATTGTTAATTCAGAACAGCAAGTTGCAAAATATGGTGCTCAATTTTGCGCCCAATTCATTAACCAGAAAATCAATGCAACTCTCGGTTTAGCAACAGGAAGTACGCCCCTTTCGCTTTATCAAGAGCTAATCAATAAGTCTAGCGAAGGGAGTCTCTCTTTTGCAGCGGTAACTTCATTTAACCTTGATGAATATATTGGCATCACAGAAGATCACCCACAAAGTTACCGTTTTTTTATGAATCAAAAATTGTTTAATCATATTGATATCAATAAAAACAATACCTATATACCAATTGGTATGGGCGACCCTCATGCGTCTGCTCATGAATACGAGAACCGCCTAAAAGAACTTGGTGGTATTGATTTACAAATTCTTGGAATTGGTAGTAACGGTCATATCGGTTTTAACGAGCCAAGTTCAAGCCTTGCTTCGCGAACAAGAGTGAAAACGCTAACTGCTCAAACGATAGCGGACAACAGTCGCTTTTTCTCTGCGGATGAATTCCAACCAAGTTTGGCAATAACGATGGGGATAGCTACTATCATGGAAGCGAAACAGGTATTATTGCTCGCAACTGGGGAGTCAAAGGCGACTGCTGTGAGAGACTTTATAGAGGGCCCGCTCTCTGCCAGTTGCCCTGCGTCGGCACTGCAAATGCACCCTAATACAATAGTAATTGTCGACGAAAAAGCAGCCAAGTTACTCGAACACAAAGCTTATTACCAACAAGTAAAATTTGAAACTGAGCAGCTCGAAAACTCACTTTTTTAGTGTGTTAATTTCACCCACAATCCAAACTAAAAAACTGTTACATACTTTTAATTCTTTAATATGTGGCACTTATGAGCAATATCTTGGCTCAATATAAACAGAGTGATAGCTAGCCTTTATGTCTTTAATCTTAACCAATTGTAAAATTTTTACCGCTCAAGAAACACTAACAGATCACAGCATTGTAATTAAGAACGGAAAAATCTGTGAGATCACTCGTGACGATATCACTACTGAAAACCATGAAATAATCGACCTAAAAGGTCAGCTGGTAGCACCAGGCTTTATTGATACGCAGGTGAATGGTGGAGCTGGTTGCTTGTTTAACAACGCCCCCACTGTTGACTCTATTGTCAAAATAGCCAATGCACATCGAAAATTTGGCACTACCAGCTTGCTGCCCACGCTAATTAGCGACGATACTGATACCACTGAAAAAGCTATTCAAGCAGCAAAACAAGCGCACAAGCAAGCCGTACCAGGCTTTATTGGCATTCATCTTGAAGGTCCCTATCTCAACATCAGTCGTAAAGGTGTACACTGCGAAACCAAAATAACTTCACCTTCTAAACACTCACTGGCACTTTTTAAGCAAATCAGCCAAATTGGCAGTTCAATGGTGACACTAGCGCCAGAGATAGCTGACACTCAATTTATTAAGGCATTAGCTGATGAGGGCATTAAGGTTTCAATCGGCCATAGCAATGCGAGTTATGAGTGCACCAAACAAGCACTACAAGCAGGGGTAAGTGGCTTTACCCATTTATTTAACGCGATGTCATCACTAACAAGCAGGGACCCTGGTGTAGCAGGCTGCGCTTTGGAAGATCCACATAGCTGGTGCGGTGTTATTGTTGATGGCCACCATGTACATGACACCAACTTAGCGTTTGCACTGAAGCTAAAACCCAAAGGAAAAGTTATGCTTGTTACGGATGCCATGCATACCGTTGGGCAACATGGCGCAAAATTTGATTTAGCCGGGACAGAAATTTACCGCAGTAATGGAAAAGTAACCACAGCGGATGGCACGCTCGCAGGTTCGGATTTAACCATGATTGATGCTGTAAAAAACACTATCTCCCGCTTAAACATTGATCAAGAGGAAGCCTTGCGTATGGCCAGCTTGTACCCTGCGCAGTTCCTTCAACAAGATCACCAATTAGGAAGAATAGCACCTGGTTATCGCGCCAACCTTGTACTCCTAGACACTGAACTTAACGTGTTAGATACGTGGATAGACGGAGTAGCAGATAACCAAAGCCCTTGATACATTCGTTCAGCATAAAGCAGCTGTCGACTTATGCTGAACTCCCTTACTCAAGCTTGATTACTCGATAATATTAGTCGTCACTTGGCCTTTAATTGAATTGGCTATGAAACATTGCTCGTGGGAAAGGTGATGCATCTCCTCTATTTCCCGCCTTGTTACTTCCTCGACTTTAGCAAAAATCACTTTAACATTAAGCTCAATATCGGTAATGCTAATCTTGCCATCGCTGTCTTTTTTCATCACCCCCACTGCATTATCTTCGTAATCGTTAATCACTAAACGACGCTTTGCAGCCTGAGCTAAGAAAAACAACATATGACAACTAGACACGCTCGCAACAAAGGCTTCTTCAGGATCAACGTTTTGCGCCACAGAGTAAGGTAGCGGCACAATATTCGGTGATGCAGAAGCTGCAACACATGCACCACCATCAAACTTCCACAGGTGTTCTCTTGAGTATTTATTATCAACAAACGTTTCTTGTGCAGCTCTTCGCCAAACTACCTTCGCATTATATTCAGACATTTAACTTCCCACTTACTTATGTTTTGATAATTATTACTTGTCGCTAGATGTTTCGGTAGCGATAATCCTTCAAACCGTTATTAAAAAAACTCATATCGATTAATGATGATAAATCCACGCTACTCTCTTTCATCTATCTCAGCATTTACTGTCGCCGCAAAAGAACTCAACTTTAGTCGCGCTGCTGATATCTTACACATAACCCCAAGCGCCGTTAGCCATAGAATAAAGCAACTGGAATCACAGCTGGGTGTTACGCTTTTCACACGTCATACTCAAGGTGTTGCACTCACCGCTGCCGGGCAGTCTCTTTTAATGCATGCGCAGCTGGCAATGAATAATATTCAACAAGGCATTGAACAAAGCCAATTTTCCAGTGGAAGAGAAAAGCTAGCTATTGCCGTAATCCCCTCCCTCAGCCAATGCTGGTTGATTCCTCGTTTGAAAAATTTTAAGTCGCGTTATCCAAAAATTGAAATTACTTTAAATGTGAGCGATCAATTGGTGAACTTTTCAAATAGCCCTATCGATTGCCACCTTCATTTTGGCACAGGTCAGTACCAAGGTTTAACTGCACATTTTTTAGCTAATGAAAGTGTATACCCTGTTTGCCACCCTTTTTTATTGCAAGATTCAGCAGATTTAACCACGCTTATTGAGCGCCATGGATTATTGCACTATAGAGCAGGAATCGAAGATGAACCTGGTGGTGTAAGCTGGGCCCAATGGTGCGATCACTTCAATATAGCCCTACCCACAGAAAGCCAAAACAGCTGGTTTAGCCATGTTGCAATGGCCTTGTGTGGCGCTCGCTTTAGCCAAGGGATTGCACTTGGGTGGGACAAAATTGTAGAACAAGATATAGCGCAGCAACAACTGGTAAAAATAGGTGATCGCAAACTCTACACAGACTTTAATTACTATTTAGTCGCCCCAGAGCTGCATTGGCAAAAACCTGCGGTTATCGCGTTTAAAGAATGGTTGATTGAGCAAATGAACTAAGTATTTCCTTAAGCTTTGTAGCGCTCAATCAATTGCTCAATGGCATAATAGTAAAGCTCATCACTCGTACCTGAATTATTTAAGACATTCAAAACATTATGACCGACATAGATACAATAAAACTCATAGGCGAACTGACTACAATTTGCATTTGACGAGAAATAATTATATTCAACGCAGCGCTGTGCTGTTTCACTTAAATAGCCTAAAAGCTTTTCTTGTTGATTCGCCATAAACAACTTAATAACGCACTGAGGTTGATTTTGATATTGAACCGTCGCTTTAATAAATGGGCAGCTTGTTATTTCACCATTACTTAATGGAAGAATCCAATTCAGCCAATTTTTATAAAGGTTTTTGAGGTTCTGTAAAGGATCAAGACAATAAGACTTTTTCAGTACTTGTGCGATAAACAAATCTTCCGCATATTGTAAAATGCACATTTGCATGTCTTCTTTATCTTTAAAATGCCGAGTAATGCCACTGCGTGACAAGCCACATGCTTTAGCTATCACACCAATGCTGATTGAATTTAAGCCAATTTCACTGGCAAGCGCTAAGCCTCGATTCAGCACTAATAGCTTGGTTTGTTCACCTTTGGTCATGCTATTGATATCAAACAATTATTTTTAACCTTCATCACTGGTAGGAAAAAGTGGCTCGCTAGCAAACCAAGACACCTTCTCCAGCAGTGGTGGGTGTTTGAGCAATTTTATATGGCCAAGATTGTTGGTTGTGAACGTCTTAGCTTTTACTGGCGTTAACATTATTTCAAGCTCATTAAACGGGCAAGTTGTATCATTTAAATCGTGGATATATAAAAAATTATCATTGGTTTTATAGAGGTTTCTCTGGGTCGCTAAACTCTGCCAATCTTGCTGATATTCAATCGCTGCTCGATACAAAAAATTGGTCAGCATTATTTTAGCAACGCCAACACTTGCAACAGCATCAAACATATTGTCAAAAAAGTGAGCAGGTGCAGATATGAGAATAATTTTACGCCTGGCCAGCAAACTTTCAGGTAAATTAAGTAACGTTAACGCCCCTTTTGAATGCCCCACTAGCGCAGCGGATTGTGCGCCATTAGCCTCAAGATAATTGACAACAGTTTTCACCCCCTCAACAAAGCGATAAAGATCAGCATAATTTCCATCAGATTGCCCGTGTCCAATTTGATCCATAGACCAAACTCTATAGCCATCAAGTATTAGCTTATCTATTAATTGAGTGAAACGAGTACTACTATCACCCCAGCCATGACACAGCAAAATATTTTTAGCAGGATCACTTAAATCAGTTTTAAACTCGTGCAAACAAACACTACCGAACTTTGTTTGTAATAACTGAGTCATTGGTTTAACTTGGGTGCGCATTTCATAGTGGCGTCGGCTATAGGGATTACCCAATAACTTTTTGGAGAGTTTCACACTCGCTGATGGCCACAACACAGTTAACCAATGCGTTAGCATATTGATCACTTTGCGCTTAAAGCTCGCTGCTTTGACTTCTGGCTCGAAATATATATCTTTCATTTTTTCACCCAAAAAAGAACAACTGTACTCTTTTTCAGAAAAACATAATAGCTCTAATTCGTTTTAAAGAGCTTCACAAAATAACATTGCTGATATTAGGGTTTTACAGGTAGGCTTTTACTTAGAAGGTATTCGAGGATTTGGGAGTTGGAGAAAATGAACACTTCACAGTAGAGGTTAACTACTGTGAAGCTTAAGCAACTTATAGCGTTAATTAGCTAATAGAAGCATCATAGATAGCTTGAATAGATGTATCCATTACTTTATCGAACTCGCCATCTGTTTGACCTGCCGATAGACCTTCAGAAAGCGCACGTGAGAAACTTGCAATCATACCGTTGTTCGCAGTTAATCTTCTGTTCGCTTCTTCTCTGCTGTATCCGCCAGATAAAGCTACAACTCTCACAACATTTGAGTGAGCAATGCAATCAGCGTAGTGATTAGCAGTTTCTGGTAATGTTAGTTTTAGCATAACCTGTTGATCTGCACTTAAAGCATCTAATGCAGCAATCATTGCTTTTTTAAGCATATCTTCAGCAAGGGCTTTTTCTGGGCAGTGAATATCGACTTCAGGTTCAATAATTGGCATTAAACCAGCAGCAATAATTTGCTTACCAACAGCAAATTGTTGCTCAACAATCGCTTCGATACCCGCTTGATCAGCTTGCTTAATAACAGAGCGCATTTTAGTACCAAAGATACCGCTTGCTTTAGCCTTGCTTAATAGCTGATCAAGTTCAGGCATTGCTTTCATTAGCTGTACGCCTTGAGCTTCGTCAGCTAAACCTTTATCAACTTTTAGAAAAGGAACAACAGACTTCTCTTCCCATAAGTAGCCAGCAGTTGTTTTGCCTTCTACTTGGCGATCCATTGTGTTTTCAAACAAGATAGCACCAATTACACGCTCGCCTGTGAAACTCGGGCTAGTCATGATACGCGTACGCATTTGATGTACTACTGCGTACATGCCCTCTTCGTCTTCCCACGCATCATCATTGACACCATATAGTTTAAGCGCTTTCGGAGTGCTGCCACCACTTTGATCTAAAGCGGCAATAAAGCCATTGTCTGATTTTATTTTTTCTAGCTGGTCGCTGTAATTGTTCACTGTATGTCTCACTGATTAAATGTATAAAAAGCCATAACAAACGCTCAATGAAAATCGCGCTTATATGGTAGACCCTAAATTGAAGTGCAATTATGCCAGAGAAGGTTTTGTGAAGAAATAACCACAGCGCTTTAATTCCTATTCACATTATCACCAATTCAAAGCTTTATTCAGCTATTCAACGCAAGCTGTTGATTCTATGGGGAGTTAGAAAATAACGGACAAGCTTATAAGCTCTACTAAAATTATTTTATTTCACCACAAAACCAACAACTTACACTTTTATCTAACGCAAAACTCACACTTTCAAAGTAATAACAAAATTATGGCCTTTAGCTATATGTCGCTAAATATTAGCGATAATTTCCATAAATTATTTGCCTGTGAATACGACAAACTTAAACCTTAATCTTCTTGATCGTATACTTGCGTGCTCTCTCCTTCAAGAACATAACCTACTTGTGCAAACTCATGACTAATAGCCTCTGTTTTTAATACACCAATAACATAAACAACGTCCCACAGGTTTTTAATAGCGACCCCTTTTTCAAACTTTACGTAAATAATTTGATTTGCCGGTGGTGGAGGCACATGAAAACAAGCCCCCATGTAAGGCACCAGTAGCATCTCATAAATTTTTTCTTCATCCCCCTCTAAGGGAATGATGAACCCTGCAATTTTTATACGCTCACCATCCAATGCATTACGTACCTTACCGAAGCCTTTTGGTAGTACTGGAGAGTAGTCATCGGCAGTACCCGTTTGACGCTCGTGAATTTCAAGTAGCTTTTTTTCAAATTCAGGAATCAAGTCCTCCCAACTCAGCTCTTTGGCTGTTTGCGCGTTTATAATCATCGTCCAAATACAACACATAATAAAAACTATACGCTTCAACATTGTTAACTCCTGACTGTCATGCCATCTGAAAGTGATTGTCGGTAGCCGGTAATGGCGGGTATAAAACCCACTAATAACGCCAAAAGCTGCACTGCAATTAAAAACAATATCTCATTCTCATTAAGCATATCCATAGAGAACGTCAGCCCATATTCGCTTCGTATATAGCCACTTAAGGTCGCTGTGAGTAAATACATAAGAGCAACGCCAACAATAATTCCTATATTGGATATCAACACGACTTCTGTTAATAGCAATGTAACAATTTGACGCGCACTGGCCCCCATACCTCTGAGAATAGCAATCTCTCTTCTACGCGCTTGCAAACTGGTCAACAGGCTACTCAACACACCAAGCATCCCCGCTATTACGACAAAAAAAGCAACAATCAACAATGCTTGCTCAGCTATCGACATAATCGACCAGAGCTCTTGTAATGCAACACCTGGTAAAATCGCACTTAATGCTTGAGGCTTATAATTTGCAATTTGCCTTTGTAAGGAAAAGATCTGCATTTTAGAGTGAGTGCCGATTAAAAACGCAGTGATTTGACTTGGCTGAGCATTACTTTGATGAGAGCCTAGACGAGCGTGTATTGCTTCAATTGCCTGCAGTGTTACATGAACTGTTTTATCAACGGCTGTCCCAGTCGGAGCGAGGATACCTTTCACTGTAAAAGGAGAGTTATCATGCCGATTAAATGACTTATCGCTAACTCCGTGTGCAACAACTATTTTCTGACCAACAACATAACCTAACTTCTTAGCTACTTGTGAGCCAATCACCGCGCCAAATTGATTATCAAATCCTGTACCGTCTGCAAACACCAATGGCTGTTTATTTGAATATTTATAGTATTTAAAGTAATCAGAATTAGTGCCTAATACTCGAAAACTGCGGTGCGAATCACCCAATGAAAAAGGCACTGTCCAAGCCACTCTTTTATCATCTGCAAATTTTCTATAACTCTTCCAACTTATGTTTTGTGTTGGATTGCCCATTCTAAAAACACTGTAAAGCAATAAGTTAACTTGGCCTGAGCGCGCACCTACAATCAGATCCGTTGCTGAAATTGTATTTGCAAAACTCTGCTTAGTTTGACTACGGACGCGCTCAACCCCTAAGAGCAGTAAAACAGCGATGGCAATTGTTAAAATTGACAATAAGCTGGTTACTTTTCTGTTTAATAGGCTTTTCCAAGAAAGCAGTAGAAGTATTTTCATTACTACCTCCCTTCTATTTTATTAATATCATTTAACGATAAGCAATCATCAAACTGCTTCATTAAACGTAGATCATGACTAACAAAAACGAGAGTAGAACCCGTCTCCTCTACCTGCGTGATGAGCAGCTCTAGGAAAGACTGAGCATTAGCATCATCTAATGCGGAACAAGGCTCATCAGCGATAATGAGCTCAGGAGCTCCCATTAGAGCGCGTGCTGCCGCAACACGCTGTTGCTGCCCAATGCTCAACTCCGTTACAGCCCTGTTGGCTAAATTCTCATCAACACCAAGCCTAGTTAACAAAGTTAATGCTTGTGAATTGTAAACATCAGTTGATGCTCCTCCACGTCGTTTCGACAACCTGCATGGCAAGGTTACATTCTCGATTACATTTAGATACGGAATCAAATTAAACTGTTGATAAATATAGCCTATATGCTCAGCTCTAAACTTATCTCGATCAGCTGCATTTAACTCACCTAATGAAGTAGAAAGTACTTTTACGCTACCTTGGTTTGCAGTATTAATTCCTGTTAACAAGCTTAATAGAGTCGACTTACCACTACCGCTTGGCCCATGTAAAAATACTTTTTTTCCATGTTCAATCGATAAATCATCAATAGAGATAGTCACTTCATGATTACTTGGCCAACGATAAGTCAGCTGATTCAATTCAATAATATTCATAAAATTAAGGAGGTGTGACCACCTCCCCCCCCTTAAAGTGAAATTCGACTGTTGTTTACATCCAAATGCCAGATACGTTGTTGGCTTGGGGTAATAACCTGTGCATCTACTTTATTTAGGCTAGGGAACAATTTAAATAAATTCAGGTCGATGATTTCGAGCTCACTAGGTGATTTACAGCGGTAGGAATAGCTAATTGTATATTCAGTATGCTCGCTCTCTTCGTGTTCTTCGTGTTCTGCGTGTTCTGCGTGTTCTGCGTGTTCTGCGTGTTCTGCGTGTTCTGCGTGTTCTGCGTGTTCTGCGTGTTCTTCGTGTTCTTCGTGATCTCCGAGTTCTTCAATTGCACTACTGTGTATTACACACTCAGCACTTTTAGAGAATGAGATGACATCAGCTGCATTACTCAAAATTGATTTTGCTTTTGTAATTTTTTGCAATTCTTGTTCGGTTTTAGCTTTATACTCAAACCCTACTAAGTCTGCACCTGACAAAGAAAACTCAACACTGATAGCTCGTCCTTCTTTAACTAGCTGTAACTGTGCAACTCCATGCTGGTGCGCACTCAAATTTGATTCAACCTCAATAGAATCAGCGGCATGAGCAGCGATAAGATTTCCATTACTATAAGTTACTGCTAATAAAATAGACGCATTCATTAATTTGCGAGAAAACTTGAATGACATAAATACTCCAAAATGACGGTTAATTATAAATAAGTGATCAAAACCAAAAGCTTTCATAAAAATCAGACAGACATGCCAAATAACTGATGCGATTTTTAGCACAGCAAATGAATACAAACTCTGAGATTAGCACTAAGCAAAATTGAGAATTAATCTTTAATTGATAGTTAACGAAACACTTGGAGGGCCGCGCACTAGAAATGCAATAGCAACAGATAGATAAACACTGAGGTGGCTATTTAATCCAAGAAAAGGAGTAAACCTTACTTCAGCAGAAGGAGTATTAGAATTAAGCGCAGAACTATCACAAGCATTAAAGTGCTTACAGTCATGAAGCTCATGTACCTGTACATCAAGCTGGGTATTATGCCAAGTAATAGACATCCCTATCATAACAATCAAAATCGCCAAGGACAGGCACAAGGCTCGTAGCGATCTGATTGGAATAGATAGGTAGGGCAACGTCATAGTACTATAATGGACCAAAAGCTAAATTGTTATACTATAACAAAACCCCAAAAAAGGATAACGCTTTAATGACTTTTATAGATCAAATATATTAGCTAGCAACTGATCAAGCTAGGAGGGTGGTTAACACTCTAAATTTAAGAAAAATCACCAAGTGTTAACCGACAATGTTTAGTTTTTCCTTAAACTTATTTTTAAAACAAAGAAACCAAATATTCCTGAAATTAATGATCCAATAATAATACCTAAACGTTCATCAAAGAGAAGATTAACGCCCGTTTCTTCGAATGCAAGAGACCCAATAAATAAGCTCATAGTAAAACCAATTCCACAAAGTGCGGATGTTCCATACAAACTGAGCCAGGACATTTGACTAGGTAAACTTGCAAGTTTAAGTTTTATAAATAACCAACAAAAACCAAAGATCCCAACTTGCTTTCCAATAAACAACCCAAGTGCGATTCCAATCGGCACACCATGGAATATTTGATCAACAGTAACACCTTTCAAACTAATACCCGCATTGGCAAAAGCAAATACTGGAAGTACAAAAAATGCGACCACAGAATGAAGGTCATGCTCTAAACTTTTCAGAGGTGAGTAATTACTATCACTATTAGAACGCATAGGAATAAACATCGCCAAAACAACACCAGCAAGAGTCGCATGAACTCCTGATTTTAATGTTGCTACCCACATAATTAAACCAATCAATAAATAAGCGCTTTTAGACAATACATTACGTCTATTCATAATATATAAAATGGGTAAACATACAGCGACAACTAACAACGCTATCGTTGAAATTTTAGATGTATAAAAGGCAGCAATAATGACAATGGCACCAATATCGTCAAATATCGCTAGTGATGTCAAAAATAATTTAATAGAAGTAGGAACACGTGAACCTAATAATGTAAGCACTCCCAAAGCAAATGCAATATCTGTAGCAGCAGGGATCGCCCACCCTTGTGCAGCTATGGCATCATCTTTATTAAATACTAAATAGATTAAAGCAGGAGCTAGCATTCCACCAATAGCACCTACACCTGGCAAAATAATATTGCGTCTATCTGAGAGCTCTCCCTCAACCAGCTCTCGTTTTAACTCAAGACCAACTAAGAAAAAAAACACCGCCATTAGGCCATCGTTTATCCAAAGTAGCAGCGCCTTATCAATACCAAAACTGCCCACTCTAACCTCAACGGGCGTGGATAGAAACAGTTGGTAAAATGGCTCTAATGGTGAGTTAGCGATTACTATCGCAAGCATAGCTGTTATAAAGAGTAAAATCCCACCTGCTGATTCTAACTTTAAAAATGACGTAACAAATGATTCCTGATTACTCATGTCTCTCCTTTCATCCATATTGAGCAAATATTTAGCAACTATCTATAAGCTAAAATTACCGTTTGAAGGAGAACTTTACCAAAAAAAAAGACGTGTTGAACTATCTAGAAGGCAGAATTCAGCTAAAGTACAAAATCACTTAATTAAATGCATCAAGCAACTCAATTTACTGTAATCAACACAAACAACAACAATTTCTATATAGATTCTGGTATTAACTAGTACTTATTAACTCTTAATCTAGCCATTAATTTTTTATAGATAGACAGCGATATTATTTAAGTGCCAAAGCTGATAATAGTAAGCATAGTTTTGAGTCGTGCTTCGGGACAAAGCTATGCTTTGTCATCCTCCTTGGTTGCTCGACTCAGCGTACCCCATGAGCACAACGATTGCTTTGGGTATCACATAGGTGAGAGTAAAAACGTCATCGCGCAGCGCACAAATAAAAGAGGCGATGTAACTGGAGTTTAAGGGCAGCTGTTAGCTGCCGAAGCTTGGCGATGGAAATCCTCAAAGCATAGCTTTGAGTCGCACCTCGGGACAAAGCTGTGCTTTGTCTCTTTCCTCGGCTGCCCTACTATTATCATGCCCTTTGGGTGCACATGTTTTAATGGCGCAAGCG
>CAKZOD010000010.1 GCA_937136055.1 uncultured Oceanospirillaceae bacterium
TGTAAAATAAGGTGTGGCAGCGAAACTAGCCAAAAAAGTTATACATGGAAGTTTTTTGGTACTTAATCGCTGTTTCCCTAGTATAAATTCAAATATAAGCAAAGCGTATAGCTATAATATTATGCACGTTTAAAGTAATTAGAGTGAGGGATTAAAGAAATGTTCACAGCTTTAAACTGCATTTATAAAAGGGCGGTTTGACAAAAAAGGTTTTATCATTTCTTTCATGAATTTTAAGGCGAATATTTTAGCTTTAAGGTCAAAGTATCATTCCTGCATTTTTACTCTTTCTTGAAAGTGCTATGATGCGCCGGAAAATCACAACTTATAACCTGCGGGATCGTTATTTTGAACAGAGCAAAACTCCTTATTTTTGACTGGGATGGAACCATTATGGACTCATCTGATCGAATCGTATCTAGTATGCAATTGGCATGTCAGCAGCTATCGATAGCACCGCCGTCTCATCAAGCAGTGTGCGATATTATTGGGTTGTCACTCGATATAGCGATTAAAAAGATTATCCCAGGGGTTAGTGAAGAGCAGATAAAAGCATTAATTGCAGCTTACTCTGAGCAGTATACCCATTTAAATACAACGCAAACGCCTTTGTATGATGGGGTGGTTGAGACGATGCAAAGGTTGAAAGATACAGGCTTTTTACTAGGGGTTGCTACTGGAAAGAGCCGTCGTGGCCTTGATCGCGTGTTAGCACAAACTCAGCTAGATCAATTTATCGATTTTCGAAGAGGTGCTGATGAGGCTAATTCTAAGCCTGACCCGTTAATGCTATCGCAGATATTGAGAGAAGCTGGCTTAGATGCCGATCAAGCATTCATGATAGGGGATACTAGCTACGACTTGGAAATGGCACAACGAATTGCTATGCCGAGTATCGGAGTTAGCTACGGAATGCACAGCATAGAGGTATTGAATAGATTTAAGCCTCAATATATCGCCGATGAATTTCCCCATATAGCGGACTGGCTGGAAAGCTAAAAAGGCTGTGATAATTACATTCAAAATTCAGATTATAAACGGAGCAATAAAGTGAGTGATAACCCTTGGGGTGAAAAGCCAACTGAAGAAGCACAAAGTGCAATTCATAAGGTAAAAAGTGGTGAATCAAATGGACGTGAATGGCGTTTAATAGAAAACTTAGTCAGTGGTCTTTTCAGTGAGCAGCGTAAAGCACGTCGTTGGGGTATCTTCTTTAAATCGTTAACATTTTTGTATTTGTTCGGTTTACTCGGCTTTTATTTGTTTACACAACAGGAATCAGATTCATCAGCAGACAGTGATGGTGAATATACCGCAGTGATTGATTTGCAAGGACCTATAGCGGCTGACAGTGAGGCAAGTGCTGATGTTTTAGTTGGCTCTTTACGTAGAGCTTTTAAAGCTGAGCAAACCAAAGCAGTAGTTATTCGTATTAATAGTCCAGGTGGCAGCCCTGTGCAATCTGGCTATGTATATGATGAAATTAAACGATTACGTGCTTTGCACCCTGATATAAAGCTCTATGCCGTTATTGCAGATATTGGAGCTAGTGGAGCATATTATATCGCTTCTGCAGCGGACTATATTTATGCGGATAAAGCCAGCTTAGTTGGCTCTATAGGGGTGATTTCATCGGGCTTTGGCTTTGTGGGTTTAATGGATAAAGTGGGTGTTGAGCGCAGGGCTTTATCTGCGGGTGAAAATAAGAGCTTTTTAGATCCGTTCAGTCCGTTAAAAGCTGATGATAAAGCGTTTTGGCAATCAGTGTTAGGTGTTACGCATCGTCAATTCATCGATCAAGTTCGTAAAGGCCGTGGCGATCGTTTAAAAGAGTCTCCTGAGTTGTTTAGTGGTTTGATCTGGACAGGTGAGCAAGCGTTAGAGAAAGGCCTTATTGATGGTTTGGGTAGCACAAGCTATGTGGCTAGAGAAATAGTAGGTGCAGAGGAGTTACGTGACTTTTCGCCGCGCCTAACTCCATTTGAGGAAGTGATCGATCGTTTAGGTGTCTCGTTTGCAACTGAAATTGCGACACGTATAGGGTTAAGCTCAACATTGAAATTGCAGTAGATGTAAACTTAAAACGTTAAGAGTAGTAAGTGCAACGCTTACTGCTCTATTTCATTATAATCACCGTATATTCTCGCTGTTTTTCTAAAGCTTCTCTATTGCTAATTATAGCGAAGAAGCCTCATCCATACTTCAAATCAAGAATAGGAACAGTTCTTTGAAACAGTGGCAAGAAACTGTTAATTGCTGTTGGTTGTGACGCTAAATGGCGCCATTAAAATATCGCCTTCATTTATATTTTCAGGGATCTAGGTTCTGAGCATTTCATCAGATATTGTATTTTTTTAATGAAATTATAGATTTATTTGTATTGATCATTAACAGGCTTATCGGGTGCTCTTTTTGAAATATTAGTAAAATTAAACGTTTGTAGTCCTTTCTACTATTTTCTTTAGAGATTCTTGCTATCCAAAAAAGCTATGCTATACGTTATGTATCTAATGTATAACTTTCAGCTGGGATGGCTTAGCAAAATTATGATGGATCATGTTTACAAAGGAATACTAGACTCTTTAGAAAACTTCATTGTTGTTGTCGATACTGACGCTAAGATCGTCTTTTCTAACAAAGCATGGAAAAAACTAGCCCAGGAATTGGGAGTCACAGAGAGCTTTGATTGGCGAAATAAAAACTATTTTGACTGTGCGGTAATGCTACAGCAAGAAAATACCGCTTTTGTAAAGCAATGTGAACAGCAGATTATGCAGCTTAGTGAAGGTATGCAAGACGCGTTTGTTATTGATTGTGAAAAGAGTACGTTAGAAGGCAAGGTCTGGTTGTCTGTAAGTGGCAGCATTGTGCGATTAGATCATAAACAATACATTGTGCTTAGCCATGCAAACATCGTGGATAGAAAGAAGTACCTTGAGAAAATTGAAAAACTCACTTTAATTGATAATGTCACAGGTCTTGCCAACGCCAAAAAGTTTAAAAGCTTTTATAGAAACGAGTGGAAGCGCTCGATGCGAAGCAGCAGTGAAGTGGCATTGTTGATCGCAGAACTAGACACAAAAGATATCTCAGATGAGCAGCGCACTTTGGTGGCAAAAGTCTTTTCTAGTCATGCTAGAAGAGCTTGCGACTTTGCAGGTATTTTAAAGAAAGGTCAATTTGCATTAGTGCTTGGCCAAATCACCACAACTGCATGTGATAGCGCTGCTAAAAGTATCTCTGAAGATGTGGCTGCACTTAACCTAATGACTTCATCTGGTAAGGCAATCAACATTCATATTGGGATTTCCTCTTCAACACCTACTTTAATAGACACCCCAGAAATGCTGTTTAATGCAGTTGATCTAGCACTGCAAAAATCGAAAGGCTCGCAACAAACACGCGTTACCAATCATTGCCCAACCATCAAGCTCAAAGAAGCCTTTGTATTAAAGCTTCATTAAATTTTGAATGCAAAGGTATTCTCAAACAGAATCAGTGTAAAACTTTGTTTCTGTTTGAGAAGTGGCGCACATTAATGATTAATCTATTACTAATTTAAACCCTTCATCTATCCACCCTGTAATGCCGCCAATCATCTTTTTTACCGGGCGATTGAGTTTGGCCAAAACAATTGCCGCTTTCTCTGTTCCGTTGCAATGGGGGCCAGCGCAATAAACCACAATGAGCTTATCTTCTGAAAATTGGGTTAAAGTATCGCGCTTTAGTTGATGAGTAGGAATGTTGATAGCTTCAGGTAAATGCCCTTGTTTAAAAAGTGCTTGTGCTCTTACATCGATCAGAATGAAATCTCTTCGTTGATTGCTAATAGCATGGTGTACATCCCAGCAATCTGTCTCAAATGCTAACAGTTGTTCAAAGTGTTGCAATGCAAGTGTGCTGCAAGCTGCAGGGGTTCTTGTGACTTTAGTGCTCATTTTTATCTCCTAAAGATGATTTTGATGTGCTTATTATCTTTAAAAAGTTTAATGATCACGATTGGCTTGAAAGTCTATTATCGTTAATATCAAGACAAAATTGTGAATAGGATAAAATTATGCGTGTTGCGATTCTTACTTTTCCAAACTGTGCATTTTTTGAATTAGGTTGTGCTATTGAATTATTTGCATTGGCACGGCCTGAATATTCACACTGGTATCAAACGCAAATAGTGTGTTTTGAATCAACAGCGATGCCCTTAATTGCAGGTTTATCACTTACCGCTAAAACAGTAACTAGTTTTACAGATTATGATATTTTAATCATCCCAAGTTGGCCGGTTAACGAGCCTAACATTGGCGATGAGCTAGAAAGAGAAATACTTGCTTTTCATAAAGCGGGTAAACGTATTTATTCATTCTGCTCGGGTGCCTTTTTACTCGCACAGATTGGCTTGTTAGATGGGTTAAAAGCCACAACACACTGGCGATACGCCACTAGCTTTAAAGAGAGATTCCCTCACGTTAATTATGTTGATGATGTGCTCTATGTTTATCAAACACATATAGGCACTTCAGCAGGCAGTGCGGCAGCATTGGATCTAGGTATTGAAATTATCCGACAAGATTTTGGTTATAAAGTAGCGAATGAAGTCGCTAAGCGGCTAGTGCTCAGTGCGCATCGAAGTGGAGGTCAGGCACAGTTTGTAGAATCCCCTGTAGGCAAAAATCCGAGTTCATTTAGTGCTGTATTAGACTGGGCGCGTGGCCGTTTAACACAGCCAATAACTATCGATGATCTAGCAGCTAAAGCTAATATGACCCGACGCAGCTTTGATCGTAAATTTAGAAATACCCTAAATATGAGTGCAAATGAGTGGCTAATCGAGCAGCGGATAAGCTTAACAAAGTCTCTGTTAGAAACTTCTGATTTATCTATCGAAAAAATCGCCCAGCAATCAGGCTTTGCAAGCGCGATGAGTTTAAGACATCACTTTCGCAATACCTTGGGTGTATCGCCTAGAGAGTACCGTCGCAATTTCAGTGCGCTGTGTGAATAGTAGGCTCAGCCGCGTATTGTGTCAGTATTACTTTATTTCAATGTTACTTTGTTTCCAATCATTTTAAGTGCAGGGGCGCCGCGAATTAAGGTGTCTCTGGCAAAGCATTGCTCGCAGTTTGGGCAGTGTAGCTGATCTTCTGTATAGTCTTTGACGATACGCTCTTTAAAGCATTTAACTAAAGCCCCTTTGCCGCCCTTACGGTATTTGAACAGCGCGTGTTTGCATTTGCTGCAAAAAATATCAACGGTTTTACTGGGACCTTTAGGGTGTGGTTTAGCCATAGGAATCACCTGAAATAGGCGCCTTAATCGGCAAAGGGTGATACTCAACTAGAGAGTGCGGATGAGTCGCCCGCAGCTGTAATATTGTTTGTAGTCTCTCTAAAATACTCTGAGCGCTAGGGGAGAGCGTGCCTTCAACACGCGTGACTATATATAAAACCCTGGTGCGAATAGGGTGAGTGAGAGGGATAAATGTAAGCCCTTGAAACGCAGCAACTTGTGCCGCGAGCGTGGGTAGTACACTGAGGCCCAGTTGATTGTTAATTAATGCGGCTAATCCATTGGGGTTGGATGCTTCAATAATAGGTAGCGGCTTTGGGTAGTGAATAACCTTTTGCTGGTGCCAGCGCTCAAGTTCTGCTCTGATTCCGTTGTTTTCTGAAAGATGCAGTAGTTTGTAGTTGTCTAAAGCCCGCCATTTTAATGAGGTTTGCTGAGCGATTGGATGGTTTGCGGGTGCGACTACACCATACTGATCTTGCAAAATGAGCTGGTAGTTTAGCTCAGGGTGCTGACTGTGATTACTTCCTATTCCAAAGTCGGCGAATTTTGAGGCCACTTGCTGTTCAATTTCACTGGCACCTGCCTCATAAATTGATAAGTTAATATTAGGGTGCTGCTGATGGTAAGAGCTCACAAGCTCAGGTATCAAAAAACTATTTGCCGTGGGTGAGGTCGCGATACTGATATGTCCACGCTGTTGCTCAGCACCGGCTTGTAAGTCATCCATCGCTAGGCGAAAATCATTAATTAGCCGTCTAGCAACTGGGTAGAAGCGCTGACCTTCTTTTGTGAGAGTAACTTGGCGTGTGGTTCTATCCAGTAGTGTTAAACCTGCTTGCTGTTCAAGGAGTTTGATACTTGCAGTAAGAGTTGATTGGGTTAAGTTTAATTGAGCGGCTGCACGGGTGAAGCTAGCAGCATTAGCGATAGCGACAAAAGCACGTAGATGTTTGATTGATATGTTATTCATTTTCTCAATTAATCGATTAAATTTTATTGTTTGATTGATAAATCAATATTCTGCATCATAGTCTATTAAAAAGCTATATAAAGAGGCAGGTCATTTTTGATAAACAAACTAAACCTGCCCACCAAGCTGACAAAGAACCCCAGAGACAATTATGATTCCAACACTTGATAATCCCAACACGCCCAAAGCACAATATTTAGAATTCTTAGATCGATTAAGGGAGTCTCTTTTTAGTGGAGATTTGAGTCATGAATATGCAGAGCGTGTTGTGCTTGCAACGGATAACAGTATTTATCAAATGTTACCGCAAGGAGTTATTTACCCGCGTAGTGTTGAAGATTTAAGTATTGTAGCAAGTCTTGCTAATCAAGAGACTTTTAAAGAGGTAGTACTAACGCCTCGCGGTGGTGGTACTGGAACAAATGGTCAATCGCTAACCGATGGATTAGTTGTTGATGTGTCCAAATACATGAACAATATCTTAGAAATCAATGCTCAAGAGCGTTGGGTTAAAGTGCAGGCAGGGGTTGTTAAAGATCAGCTAAATGCTGCTCTAAAGCCTTACGGCTTATTTTTTGCACCTGAGTTATCGACCAGTAACCGTGCCACTATTGGCGGCATGATTAACACTGATGCCAGTGGCCAAGGCAGCTGCATGTACGGTAAAACCCGCGATCATGTTTTAGCGCTAAATACTGTGCTTCTTGATGGGCAGTGTTGGCAGTCGCAGCCATTGACGCAAGCTGAGCTCGATCGCATTTGCCAGCGTGATGATAGGGTTGGTAAAGTTCACCGTTTAGTGAATGATATTTTTGAAAATCACGGGGCGTTGATTGAAGAGAAGTTTCCGAAGCTCAATCGCTGTTTAACTGGTTATGACCTCGCTCACATTCGTGATGAAAAAGGTTTATTCAATCTCAATTCAGTGCTGTGTGGCAGTGAGGGGTCGTTAGGATTTATCGCTGAGGCTACTTTAAATGTATTACCGATCCCAAAATACGCGGCTTTGGTGAATATTAAATACGACAGTTTTGAGTCTTCAATGCGCGATGCGAAAGAGCTGATGAATTGGCAACCGACATCGATTGAAACAATAGACTCAAAAGTGCTCAACTTAGCGATGAACGATATTGTTTGGGAGTCGGTTACCGATTATTTTGAAGCCACTGAGGGCACTACAGAAGCTTTGGATATACAAGGCATAAACCTGGTGGAATATACAGGCGATAATGAGGCTGAATTAGATGATAAAATTGCTAAATTAACTGAGTATCTGACGAGTGTTGCTGGGCAAAACGGCAAAAGTTTTGGTTTCAATGTCGTAAAAGGCGCGCAAAACATTAATAAAGTGTGGGCGATGCGTAAAAAATCAGTCGGGCTTTTAGGTAATGGAGTGGGCCAAGAAAGACCTATTCCGTTTGTTGAAGATACCGCCGTGCCACCAGAAAATTTAGCTGACTTCATTATGGAGTTTCGTGCGGTTCTAGACAGTTACCAGTTACCTTATGGCATGTTTGGTCATGTTGATGCAGGTGTTTTACATGTAAGACCTGCAATCGATATGAAGGACCCGCAGCAAGCGGCTTTAATTCGCCCAATTACCGATAAAGTGGTAGCTCTGACCCAAAAATATAATGGATTGCTGTGGGGAGAGCATGGCAAAGGTGTTCGCTCAGAGTACGCGCCTGCTTTCTTTGGTGAGCTTTATGTGCAGCTGCAACGTATAAAAGGTTGTTTTGATCCTCATAACCAGCTTAATCCCGGCAAAATTGCAACACCAGTGGCTGAGCAAAAAGCGATTAAAGCAATAGCGAGTGAGCAGCTAATTGCTTCCGATAAGTTAGCTAGTGATGATGGGTTATTGAAAGTAGATCAAGTGCCTACACGTGGAGATTATGATCGCACAATTAGCAGCAGCGCCCGTGATGCATTCTCAGAAGCTATGTTCTGTAACGGTAACGGGGCTTGTTATAACTATGATCCAAAAGATGCGATGTGCCCTTCGTGGAAAGTTACACGAGAGCGTAAACATAGCCCTAAAGGGAGAGCGTCATTAATTAGACATTGGCTGTTCGAGTTAGAAAAGAAAGGCGAGCAGTTTGATAGCAGTGCACAAAGCAAAGAAAAACCATTGTTTGATATCGCAAAATTAACACTGCAAAAATGGCGCAATAGTGCTGCAAAATCTAAAGGGGAATATGATTTTTCCCATGAAGTACACGATGCAATGATGGGCTGTTTAGCGTGTAAGTCTTGTGTTTCTCAATGCCCTATTAAAGTGAATGTGCCTGCTTTTCGTGCGAATTTTTTAGCGCATTACTACCAGCGTTATCAGCGACCTGTAAAAGATTATGCAATTGCAAGCTTGGAGTATTTAGCCCCCGTATGGGCCAAAATGCCTAAGCTATACAACGCACTTACAACTTCTAAAGTGTCAGCAAGGGCGCTTAAATCTCTTGGTATTGTTGACTCTCCAGCGTTTTGTACCAATACCTTAGTTAAAGGTATGCAGGCAAGAAATATTGAATTTGCGAGTGTTGAGCACTTAAAGCAGTTAACAGATGCGCAGCGTTTAAAGACCGTTGTGATAGTGCAGGATGCGTTTACCAGTTATTTTGAAACACAGTTAGTGTTAGATATTTGTGATTTTGTCACTCGCTTAGGTTTTACGCTTTATATCGCACCTTTTAAGGCGAATGGTAAGCCTTTACATGTGCATGGTTTTTTATCTGCCTTTAATAAAAGCGCGATTAAAAACAGCCGTATGCTGAATGAGTTTGCTCTCTTTAATATTCCTCTTATTGGTATTGATCCTTCAATGACATTGACCTATCGCCAGGAGTATAAAAGTGCGGGGGTTGATGCGCCGCAAGTGCAGTTAATTCAAGAGTGGTTGTCAGAACAAACCACAGCGCTTCAAGCGCTTGCCAAAGCTTTGCCCGCCAAACGGTTTAATCTATTAGCGCATTGTACTGAGAAAACATCAGTGGCAACAACGCATCGCTTATGGCAGCAAATTTTTAGCGATCTAGGCCAAGAGTTAGCCGTAGAAGCGGTAGGTTGCTGCGGTATGGCTGGTACTTATGGTCATGAGACTCAAAACCTTGAAAACTCAAAGGCAATCTATGATATGAGCTGGCGCGGCGCTATTGCGAGCACTGAAGCTGAGGTTGAAAGTGTAGCGACGGGGTATTCGTGTCGCAGCCAAGTTAAACGCCTTGATGATCAATCAATAGCACACCCATTACAGGCGATTATGAAACACTTGTAATTTGAGAACACAAATATAAATCGTAAAGGGAGTGTTTTAAATGGAGCAGCTAAGCCTAGTGCAGTTGGCGTTAGTCGGTCTGATCTTTGTCTGGAGCGGTTTTGTTCGCTCTGGTCTAGGCTTTGGTGGTGCAGTTTTAGCACTGCCGTTTTTGCTGTTGATACACGATGATCCCGTTATTTTCTTACCTTTAATTGCTATCCATTTATTAATTTTTTCCGCCTGGATGGCTTACAGCAACCATCGCAAAGTCAATAAGGGAGTAGAGAAACAAGAAAGTGTTTCGACAATTGATTGGCCCTATTTAAAAATCGCCTTGGCTATTATGATCATCCCTAAGTTAATAGGGGGGTTCGGGCTGTTGACTTTACCGCCTAAACTGATGAGTAGCATTATTTTTGTGGTGGTCTTTGTTTACGCCTTTGGTTATGTCATCAACCGACCTTTTCAAAGTAATAGCCGTTGGCTAGATGCTGTGTTTTTGATGGTTGGAGGCTATGTTAGTGGAGCATCGCTGATAGGAGCGCCTCTCATCGTCGCGGTATTTGCCAGCCATGTAGTAAAAGAGAAACTGCGTGATACGCTGTTTGTTTTATGGTTTGTGCTAGTGCTGATAAAAGTCGCTGCATTTGCCTTGGCTGGGGTCGATTTTCAGTGGATACACCATTTGTGGTTACTACCACTGGTCACTATAGGTCACCTCTTGGGACAGCTTTTTCATGCCAAAATAGTCAATGCAAATACCCCTGTTTTTTATCGCATAATGGGAACAGTTTTGTTGATCATTAGCATTTTGGGTTTGTATAAAGCTTGGTTTGCCTAAATTGATTATTTATCTATTGCTCATGTTTCCTGTGAATAAACTGCAGTTTAATAGCGTCGTTTAATGTGGAAAATTTTGATCTATGTACTGATTTATCAGATTGAATGGTCGCTTTTAGTATCATTTTTTATAATTCAATCCCCTAACCGGGGGATGTGTTGAGAAATTTACCAAAAATAAATGTCGTTGTTAGGTGACAGTAATTGCTGTTATTTATCACTGTTAATTTAATGTTAATGCAGATTGGATTTAAAGAAATTAATTGCTTTGAGACCATCGATTTTATTCACTTTTCAAAATTAGATCTGCATACTGTCTTTAAAACAATTGTTTAGATTAGGTGGTTTATGATTGGAAGTCTTTCGATAAAAAACAGGATTAGAATAATCTCTATAGTGCCTGTTATTGCGTTTATTGTGATGTTGGTACTTGTACTGAGTGAGCTAAAGCACACTGCAGAAGGTGTGGATCGTATCTACCTTGATCGAGTAGTACCTTTAAAAGATTTAAAAGTGATCGCTGATGACTATGCTGTACTTGTTGTTGATGCCGTTAACAAGGCCAATGCTGGATTAATTAGCGCAGAAGAGACTGTCTCTATTATCAAATCCTCTGAAGATGAAATTGCGAAAATGTGGGATAAATTTATGTCTACTTCCCACACTGAAGAGGAGGCTCAATTAGCACGTGAAGCAGAGCAATTATTTAAAAATGCTGATACTGCTATTTTGGATGTGATTAGAACCCTTGAGCAAATGCGTGGAAATATCAAAGGCCAGCTTGATGCCATTGATGGCCCGCTCTATGACAGCGTTGATCCAATCAGTGAGAAGATTACTGAACTTATCAACCTTCAACTACAGGTTGCTAAGGAAGAGCATGACCTGATTATTACAGAGTATGAAGACAATCGAGTATTCCTCATTGGTCTAGGTTTTTTTGTTGTTGGTGCATTATTGTTCCTAGGGTTTGCGGTTTATAGCTCAATCATTAATGCTTTAACACGCATCCGTAACTCTGTAGAGCGTATTGTTGATGAGTCAGATTTATCTATAGACATTGAAGTAAAAAGAGATAATGAGCTTTCTGCCATTGCTATTAGTTTTAACAAAATGATCAGTCAAATGCGTGATTTAGTGACGCATGCTACTCAAAGCAGTGAAAAACTGACAACGGCAGCCAGTGAAATGACTCAAGTGAGTGCAGAGGCTAAAAAGAGTATTAACACACAGCGCGAAGAGATTGAACAAGTTGCGGCGGCCATGAATGAAATGGTTGCTACCGCACAAGAAATCTCACGCAACGCAGAATCTGCAGATCAAGGTGCTAGAAGCACAAGTACACAAGCTATTGAAGGTAATGAAATTGTCGATCAAGCAGTAGGTGCAACCAACTTGTTGGTGAAAGATGTTGAGAATGTCTCTGAACGTATTAAAACCTTAGAAGCAGATAGTGATAGCATTGGCTCAATTGTTGATGTAATCAAAGGGATTGCAGAGCAGACAAACTTACTTGCTTTGAACGCAGCCATTGAAGCGGCGCGTGCGGGTGATCAAGGGCGAGGCTTTGCGGTTGTGGCCGATGAAGTAAGAAGCTTAGCGCAGCGCACTCAAGTATCCACTGAAGAAATTCAAAATGCGATAGAGCGTTTACAGGCGGGTACCAACAATGCTTCCTCTGCAATGCTAGCAGGGCAAGAGAAAGCGCAAAGTGCCGGCGATAAGGCTTCACAGGCGGGTGAAGCATTGCGCTCTATAGCATCAGCTGTTCAAGAAATCACAGATATGAATGCATTGATTGCATCCGCCTCTGATGAACAAACCAGTGTTTCAGAAGAGATCAATAAGTCGTTAGTGACCTTGCATGATACCTCTAACAACTCAAGTGCCGGCGCAGAGCAAATATCCCGTGCCAGCGAGGAGTTATTGGAGTTATCAGATGAGCTTAAACAGACTATTTCACAATATAAAGTGTAACTTCTACTTAACTTAAACAGCCTTACATCGATACATAACAGTGGAGCGCGAGCTTCACTGTTACTTTCCTCGCTATTACCGGAGTGTTTATATAGATGTACTTAATCATCTATTTCTGCACTCATGATTGAGCCTGCCTGTGATTGTCGTTATTATTTATCGATACTTTTTAACTAAATTGTTACTAACTGTTACTAAATTTTACTAAAAAATGTCCCATTAAATGGCTATGTTCAGTGTGTAGAACAGCAGGCACAAAAGTTGATTAGCCATTTCGTCAAAATAAAAAACACTAAGGAGTTATTTTGCAAACAGCACAGCAACGCCATTATATTTTTGGCTACGGCAGCTTAATTAACAGTATCTCGCGTACAGTGACCGGTGAAACAGGCGTGGCAACTGCCGTCAAAATTTCAGGTATTAGTCGTCATTGGTCACGCATATCAGAAGACTTTGGTATGAGTTCTGTGGTTGTGGTTGAAGACAGCCAAGGCCAGTGTAATGGTGTCATCGTTGAAGTACCTGAAGCTGAGTTAGTCCACTTTGATGAGCGTGAACGCGGTTACCAACGGATGCTGGTGGATGCTAAAAATGTTGAGTTTTACGATCAAAATAATGCAATAGATTTGCAATCTGACAGTAATAACAGCGCTAAAATTTGGCTGTATCAAAGCGATAAAGTGGTTAACCCTTGTACAAACCACCCCGTAGTCTTTAGCTACCTTGATGTGATTTTATCGGGCTGCCTTGAATACTCAGCAGCGTTTTGTGATGACTTTATCGAGCACACTCAAGGCTGGCAGCATGCCATGCTTAATGACAGAGATACACCGCGCTATCCAAGAGTTCAGCCAGCGTTAGACACTGATGTGTTAAATCGATACATCTCGTTGAAAGCACCGTTAGCTGAAACGGCTATTACAGCAGGTTATCCCGCTTAGACATTAGTTTTAAATATCGGGCTTGCAGAGCAAGCATTTTGATAAAAGAGAACACCATTGATTTATATAAAAAATGCCAATTTGTATGACCCGCAGCCTAAGGGCTTGCATCATTTATTGATAGCAGCGAATAAAATCATTGCTGTGCAGCAACAGCCAATTGAATTGCCTAAAGGTCTAGTAGTTGAAACCATTGATTTAGAAGGCGCTATATTAGCTCCAGGTCTCATCGACGCCCACGCTCACATTACCGGTGGCGGCGGTGAAGCAGGCTTTGCCACTCAAGTACCCGTAGTACCGATGAGTGATTTTACAAGCGCAGGAGTCACCACCGTCGTTGGGCTGTTAGGCACTGATGATACAACGCGCAGCGTTGAGAATTTAGTCGCGCGCTGTTATGGGCTGCGAGAAGAGGGCATGAATGCGTTTTGCTGGACAGGGGGATATCATTATCCACTGACAACCCTTGCAGGCAGCGCCAAGCGTGATATTGTGTTTATCGATCCGATCATTGGTATTGGTGAGTTTGCAATTAGTGATCATCGCTCCAGCCAACCGACGTTTGAGGAAGTCATTCGTTTAGCCAGTGAAGCGCATGTTGCAGGTTTAATGACAAATAAAGCGGGAGTGATGCATTTTCACTTAGGGGACGGAGATCGAAAGTTAGCCTTAATCGAGCGCGGTTTGAGTGAAACGGAGATACCCGCCAGAGTGTTTAACCCAACCCATGTAAACCGCAATCATGCACTGTTTGATAGTGCATGTGAGTTAGTAAAGCAGGGGTGTTATATCGATATTACCGCTTTTCCCGAGGGAAGCATCGGCCAAGGTTATAATGCAGTTGAGGCAGTACAATTAGCCATTGAGCGCAAACTGCCACTGGATCGTATCACCTTAAGCTCTGATGGCGGTGGTTGCCTACCTGATTTTGATAGCTGTGGGCGCTTAGTGCACATGGATTTTGGCCGTGCACAAACCTTGGTTGACACCCTACAACAAGCGTCTAATCAAGGAGTAGCCCTAGAACAGGTTTTACCTATGCTAACCAGTAATGTTGCTGATTTATTGAAAATGCAAGATAAAGGGCGGGTTTTCCAAGGAGCTGATGCTGACTTAGTGGTGTTTGATCAAAACCTCAATGTGCAAGATGTGATGGTGCTAGGCAAGTGGCACAAACGTGAAGGGGAGATGTTGATAAAAGGCACTTTTGAGTGAGGCTCGTTTACAGTTGAAAACGAGCTAATTATCCTACTGGTTAATAGCAGTAAGTCATTTAGTTTTACTGAGTGTCAGATTCTACGTTGATAAAGCACTGTATAAACAAAATCTATTATAAATAGTATCGTGTTTATAGGTGAGATATGAATGAAAGACTAGAAAATATTCGCCAAATAAGTAACAGGCTAGCGATTGCGATTGCCTCGCTTGTGGTGTTGATTTCAATAGGTGCGATTATCGCATCTATTTATCAAGGTATTATTACAGCGCCTATTGCCGCTTTTTTTGCCGGCGTGATTGGAGGCTTTGTCGGATTGCAAAGACGCTTAAAAAGTATGTCGAGTGAGGATTTGCTGTTACTTGCACATTCATGGGTCTATGTTTGGATATCGCCAATAGTTGGTGGTGTGTTAGCTGTTGTGCTATATGTACTTTTTATATCCAATTTGGTCAGTGGAGACTTGTTTCCTAAATTTGTGCCTGATGTTATAACAGCTGAAGAAGTCATTAAGAAAAATTTCTCAGTTGTATTTGCAGTACACGGCGAAGCTGTAGATTATGCAAAAATGATGTTTTGGTCATTTGTCGCCGGTTTTTCAGAGCGCTTTGTGACGGATATTATTAGCAAATTCGAAAAACAAAGTACGCCCTAACTGCACATGCAACGGTTAATTTCTAAGGCCCCTTTTTATTCAAAGTTAGCTTGTTAGGTTGATAATTGATCAGCCAAGTATTTAATAAGTATTAATAAAAATAATATTAAACTTTTTGTGAATCTCTAGGTCTTATTTTGCGCTTGAGTTCGCTCGTTATATCTGAGGAACTCTGTATTTACCAATTTATCAGCTATGCAAAGAGAGAAAGAAATCCGTTGAAGGGCGTCGCACTGCAAAAAATAGTGATTACACTATGTATTATGTTGAGCATACTAAGCCAAGTGTTAGCAGGCTCTGTTGTGACAACTGCCCATAATATGGGATCTATGCAGGGCGATTTAGCGATGGCAGACGCAGCGACGATGGCAGTGTGCGTTGAGATGGCGATGCCTGTTGGTTGCGCTAGCAGTGATGGTGATAACAACGATTGTAATTGCTGCGATTATGATTGTGCATCAGTACAGTGTTTTAGTGTTTACCCCTTTGATAAAATTGACTTTACTTGGCATTCGCAACATTCCCAAATAATTGGTTACCTGGATGTGGCCTTGATCCAAACGACCTCGCTTTTATATCGCCCGCCTATTTCTTAAATATCTTCTCCTAGAACAAGGTCTAAAAAAGGCCACCAAGCTATTCTTGAGCATTGTCGTCATCTTGTTCCCAAATAGCGCTTTTATCATTACCTAAAAATTACTCCCGTAGGGGGATTTATGTTATCTATTTTAGTTCGGCGCAATGTCGTGCTCAGCTTGTGTCTGCTCGGCACATTAAGTTCGCTCGCCCAGGCAACACAGAGTGATAGTAAGTCATTAAACTCAAAGCAGAGCTCAAAACTTAACTTAGGCCAAGCACTGCAAATCGCCTTGCAACAAGATCAATGGCAGAGCAGTAGTTTGTCTCAACAAGAAGCGCTACATGAGCGCGCGATTGCTGCCGGTGAATTACCTGATACGCGGCTCTCATTGAATGTTGCGAATTTGGCGACTGACACGCTGCGTTTTAATCAAGAGCGAATGACCCAGTTACAGTTTGGCATTAGCCAAACGTTTCCCCGTGGCGATACCTTAGTGTTACGCCGTGCTCGCGGTGAATTATTAAGTGAGAGCCAGCCAATACAACGCCAGTTACGTGCCGCTAAAATTGGCTTAACAGTTACCACTTTGTGGCTAGATGCTCATCAAGTGCGAGAGAGCATCGCACTTATCAACCGTAATAAACCCCTCTTTGATCAATTATCTGAGCTGGCATTGGCCAGCTATTCTTCGGTGACAGCCAATACACGCCAGCAAGATATTGTGCGTGCCCAGCTAGAGCGCACTTTGTTAGATGATCGGTTAAGTATTTTAAAGCAGCGTTTAGTTAAGTTAGAACAACAGTTAACGGGTTGGTTAATTGCAGCGGATGGTACATGGCGCAAACCATCAGGGGAGCGAATTTATGACAAGAAGCTACCCACAATAGCACTGTTACAAAGTACGCAAATACAACCTTCTTTTCTGCATCACCCAATGGTTGAGGTGCTGGATAAAACCATCGCTGCGCAGAAAGTAAATATCAATCTTGAGCGACAAGCGTTGAAACCTAAATGGAATGCCAAGCTGGGATACAGCTATCGCGATTCAGATCCCAATGGTGTGAAGCGCACAGACTTAGTGACATTCGGCGTCAGTGTTGATTTGCCACTTTTCTCAAGGGCGCGCCCACGCAGCAACATTCGAGCGGCGGCGCTAGAGCGTGATGCGAGTTTGAGTGATCGCTTACTGCTACTGCGCGATTTGAATACTAAGTTCAACGCGTTAAAAGTACAGCAGCGCCAATTGGCAACTCGCGCAAAGCTGTATCGCAATGAGGTATTAGTGCAAATGAAGAGACAAACCCAAGCGTCACTAAACGCCTATACCGCTGATAACGGTGACTTTACCGATGTCGTACGGGCGCGAATTGCTCAATTAAATGGGCGCATTGACACGCTGGAAATTTCCGTTGATCAGCAAAAATTGAATGCACAAATGAATTACTTATTGGCGACCACGCAAGTACCAGTATATTTCCCAGGTCAAAAAAATAACGCAAATGTCAGCACAAAAAAGGTTAAGTAAGCAGTGATGAATAAGACAGTTAAAAATATTGGATTAGTGTTGTGTAGTGCAGTCGGTGGAGCCGCCATACTTAACTATGCTACTCCCTATTTACCCAGCGCACTTGGCTTCTCAAATAGTTCTGAGCAGCAGCCACAAGCAGCAAGTTCATCTGAGCCAGTTCCCCTTTATTGGGTCGCGCCTATGGATGCAAACTATCGTCGTGATAAGCCAGGGCAGTCGCCGATGGGCATGGATTTAGTGCCTTTTTATGAGAATGCTGATCAGAGCAGCCCAGGCACAGTAACAGTTTCTCCTGAGGTGGTAAATAACTTGAGTGTGAGATTAGATCCGGTGGTCTTGCGGCCAATGCAGCTGCAAGTGGATACCGTCGGTTACGTGCAATATAGCCAAGATACCATGGTGCATGTGCATCCCCGCGTTGAAGGTTGGTTGGAGAAGATCTACGTTAAATCTGTGGGTGAGCCGGTACTTAAAGGCCAGCCACTTTACGATCTTTATTCACCTGAGTTGGTGAATGCTCAGGAAGAGTTTCTTTTTGCACTCGAGCGTGGAGATAGTCGATTGATTAAAGCTGGGCAGCGCCGCTTGCGAGCGTTGCAATTGCCACTGGAGGCTATTGAGCGCTTGCGCCGTGAGCGCAGTATTAAAAAAACGGTGACTTTTTATGCACCTAGCAGTGGTGTCGTAGAAAACTTTGCCATGCAAGCAGGCTTTTTTGTTAAGCCTGGAAAAATGTTGATGTCTATCGCTTCGCTTGATGAAGTTTGGCTGGAGGCTCAAGTATTCGAGCGCCAAACCAGCTTGATTAAACAAGGTGCGCAAGTACAAATAAAACTCGATGCACTGCCCCAGCGTCAATGGACAGGTAAGATCGATTATATCTATCCGACTTTAGACAAAATGAATCGTGCACTAAGAGTAAGAGTACGTTTAGCCAATTTAGATAAGGTTTTGAAGCCCAATATGTATGCTGAAGTACGTATAAACGTGCCTGATGATAAACCGGTATTAAGCGTGCCTAGAGAAGCGCTAATTCGCTTGGGTACACAAGATCGAGTGGTATTATCGCTTGGTAAAGGGCGCTTTAAATCGATAGCAGTCGAAGCGGGGCGCAGTGATGGCAAACGCATTGAAGTCATCAGCGGTGTAAAACAGCACGAGTTAGTGGCTACTTCTGCGCAATTTTTACTCGATTCTGAATCGAGCAAAACCTCTGATTTCAAGCGTATTGATGTTGAAGATGCTCAGTCTCAACCCCAGTCACAAGCACAGCAGATGGCGGCTGAGCAAACAGCGCAACCAGAGAGTGTTTGGGTATCGGCAAAGGTTAAGCAGCAAATGGCTGAAAGTCGCCAAGTAAAACTGACCCATGAGCCAATAGCACAGTGGGAGTGGCCAGCAATGAGTATGAACTTTAACCTGGCCGATACGTTAGAGCTTAAGCAGCTTGCAGTCGGTACTGAACTGGCAGTAAAACTTGGCCGTGATGATGGCAATAACTACAGCGTGCTGGAGGTTGCTCCTAGTGCGCAGTTAGATCAATTGGTAAATAAAGAGAAACTATCTAATAAAATGCAGGAGTCTAAACCATGATCGGCGCTATCATTCGCTGGTCGGTTGATAACCGCATCATGGTATTACTTGCTACCTTGATGCTGGTGGTTGGTGGATTATTCGCATTGCAAAGAACACCGCTAGATGCCATTCCTGATCTATCTGATGTGCAAGTTATCATCAAGACTAGTTACCCAGGGCAAGCGCCGCAGGTGATAGAAGATCAAATTACTTATCCACTGACAACTGCAATGCTCTCGGTGCCGGGCGCTCAAACGGTGCGTGGCTTTTCATTTTTTGGTGATTCTTATGTCTACGTCATATTTGATGATGATACTGATATGTACTGGGCACGTAGCCGCGTGTTGGAGTATTTGAGTCAAATTATTCCCTCATTGCCAGCGGGGGCTAAACCGCAGTTAGGGCCTGATGCGACAGGTGTTGGTTGGGTTTATCTGTATGCGCTGGTGGATAAAACCGGTAAAAATGATCTGGCTAAGTTGCGTAGCTTGCAAGATTGGTTCCTCAAATACGAGCTACAAACCGTGTCGGGTGTCTCTGAAGTGGCATCCATTGGCGGCTTAGTGAAACAGTATCAAGTAAGTGTTAATCCAGAAAAACTGCGCGCTTATAATTTACCGTTGTCTCATATTCAGCAAGCTATTCGCCGTGGTAATCAAGAAGTGGGCGCCTCCGTTGTAGAGATGGCAGAAGCTGAGTATATGGTGCGCACTAGTGGCTATATTCAAAGCCGTGAGGATTTAGAAAGTATTCCGCTGGGGCTAAATGCCAATGGTACACCGTTGCTATTAAAAGATGTTGCTGAGATTAATATCGGGCCACAAATGCGTCGCGGCATCGCTGAGCTAAATGGTGAAGGCGAAGTAGCAGGCGGCGTTGTAGTGATGCGCTTTGGTGAAAATGCGCAGAAAACTATTGATGGCGTGAAAGCAAAATTGGCAACACTGGCTAAAAATTTGCCCGAAGGTGTTGAGGTAGTGACTGTTTATGATCGCTCAGGATTGATCGGCAGTGCGGTGGATAATCTATGGATCAAACTGTTCGAAGAGTTCATCGTTGTTGCGCTGGTATGTATCGTGTTTTTGTTCCACGTACGCTCCTCTTTAGTGGCCATTATCAGCTTGCCCGTTGGCATATTGACAGCGTTTATTGTGATGTATTTTCAGGGAATTAACGCCAATATTATGTCCCTAGGGGGGATAGCGATTGCGATTGGTGCGATGATTGACGGTGCTATTGTGATGATAGAAAACATGCACAAACATATGGAGCGCACGCCATTAACCCCAGAAAACCGTTGGCGTATTGTGGCAGAATCAGCCAGTGAAGTTGGGCCAGCATTGTTCTTTAGCTTGCTGATCATCACTGTGAGTTTTGTACCAGTGTTCACCCTAGAAGCGCAAGAAGGGCGCATGTTTGCGCCATTAGCCTTTACTAAAACTTATGCAATGGCCGCCTCTGCCGCTTTGGCTATCACTTTAGTACCCGTGCTGATGGGATATTTCATCCGCGGTAAAGTGCTGCCTGAGCATAAAAATCCACTGAATAGAGTGCTATCAATGCTCTATTTCCCAGTGCTGAGAAAAGTGCTGCGTTTTCCTAAGGTGACCTTATTAGGCGCGTTGCTTGTGTGTTTTATAGGTCTATGGCCGCTAGACAAAATGGGCAGCGAGTTCATCCCGCCACTGGATGAAGGCGATTTGATGTATATGCCGACAACCTATCCCTCAATCTCTATCGGTGAAGCGCGCCGACTACTACAGCAAACGGATAAGCTGATTCGCACCTTACCTGAGGTGAAAACGGTTTTTGGTAAAGTAGGGCGTGCAGATACCGCAACAGACCCAGCGCCTTTAACGATGATCGAAACCTTTATTCAATTTAAGCCGCGTGATGAATGGCGTCCAGGGTTAACACCTGCTGGCTTGAAAAAAGAGTTAGATGATTTAGTTAAGCTGCCTGGCATTACCAATGCTTGGGTGATGCCGATTAAAACTCGTATTGATATGCTCGCCACCGGTATTAAAACACCAGTAGGTATAAAAGTGGCGGGGCCTGATCTCAAGGTGATCCAACAAATAGGTCAGCAGTTAGAAGAAATCGTAGGAGATATTCAAGGAACGGCTTCTGTTTATTCAGAGCGTGTAGCGGGTGGGCGTTATATTAAAGTGGATATTCAACGTGAGCGCGCAGCACGATACGGCTTAAATATAGCGGATGTGCAGCAAGTGATATCAGCGGCGATTGGTGGAGTAAATGTCTCTAAAACAGTCGAAGGATTAGAGCGCTACCCTATTAATGTGCGCTACCCGCAGCGCTTTCGTGATTCACCTGAGCAACTGGCGCTCTTGCCGATTATCACTGCAACAGGACAGCGAGTGCCACTGGGAGATGTCGCCAATATTTATATCGAAGAGGGGCCACCGGGGATTAAAAGTGAAAATGCTCGCTTGAACGGTTGGACCTTTATCGACATAGAAGGCATGGATATCGGCAGCTATGTGACTAACGCGCAAAAGATCGTGGCAGATAAACTAAAACTACCGCCGGGTTACTCGATTAACTGGTCAGGGCAGTTTGAATATATGCAGCGCGCAAAAGCTAAATTGATGTACGTGGTACCGCTTACACTGCTAATCATCTTAGTGCTGTTGTTTATCAATTTTCGAAACTTGGCTGAAGTCGCCATCATCATGGGGACCTTACCTTTAGCGATGGTGGGAAGTATTTGGTTGATGTACATCCAAGGCTATAATTTCTCAGTGGCAGTAGGTGTCGGCTTTATTGCATTGGCAGGTGTTGCAGTGGAGATTGGCGTGATTATGCTGGTTTACCTCAATCAAGCGTATCAAGAGATGTTAGCCGATTGTAAAGCGCAGCAAATAACGCCAACTCAAGCGCTATTAGCGCAGGCAATATTGCAAGGTGCAGGATTGCGAGTGCGACCAGTGATGATGACAGCATCAGCTATCATCATTGGTTTATTGCCGATACTCTATGGCGATGGCACCGGCTCTGAAGTGATGAGCCGAATTGCAGCACCTATGGTGGGCGGCATGATCAGTGCCGTAGTGCTGACTTTACTGGTGCTTCCAGCGGTGTATTTACTGTGGCGCAAGCGCACTATCACTGTTGAAGCAGAGGTTATTGAAGATAAAGCTTCAGGGTCAGAAAATGAAGAGCAAAATTTTGTGAAGACGAACTTTTAAATAACCTTTACAAAAAGCTACTTTGTTATAGAAGGGTATCTTGTCACACAAGATGCTTTGCAAATAAAGAGTACTCGTTGCAAGCATAGCAGCGAGTGCTATTTACTTAACGATGTCGAATCTCATAAGTAGTGAAATCAAGAAACCCATCTCTCAATAGGTGGATTTTTTACACTGAAGAACTCGAGGCAGGAAATGGCCAAAAGTAGGCACTTTATGTTTGTCTTCATACATGTAAGCGAATCAAAGTAGGCTCTTTGAAATGTCATCTCCTTGTATCATCCAGGAACTTCGCTACATAAATTTCCGCCAAAGTTAAAATTTTAGTATCAAAGGATTTTTGTAAGAATTAACGATGTCAGGTGATGTGATTTTCGTTCAGAAAAAATTCACTTGCAGAGAGTACTATTCAGTAACTGATTGAATGTATTTTTTTCGTGTGATTAACTGTGTGGGTGCATGTGAGTTAGTAAAGCAGGGATGTTATATCGACATTACTGCTTTTCCCGAAGGGAGCATCGGCCAAGGTTATAATGCGGTTGAGGCAGTACAATTAGCCATTGAGCGCAAACTGCCACTGGAGCGTATTACCTTAAGCTCTGATGGCGGTGGTTGCCTGCCTGCCTGATTTTGATAGCTGTGGGCGCTTAGTGCACATGGATTTTGGCCGTGCACAGACCTTGATTGACACCCTACAACAAGCGTCAAAACAAGGAATAGCCCTAGAGCAGGTTTTACCTATGCTAACCAGTAATGTTGCTGATTTATTGAAAATGCAAGATAAAGGTCGGGTTTTCCAAGGGGCTGATGCTGACTTAGTGGTGTTTGATCAAAGTTTTAATGTGCAAGATTTGATGGCGCTAGGTAAGTGGCACAAACGTGAAGGGGAGATGTTGATAAAAGGCACTTTTGAGTAAAGAGTGCTGTAGATTTAACGAGAGGAAATGTAACCCAGTCATTTTAGGGGAGGTAGAATTTACCCAAGTGGCATGCTAACTCGACTGTTTTGTTGATTTTTGCATTGTCATATTTCGAGTTTTTTAAATTACAGATAACTTTACAGGGAAGAATAAATGATTCTTGCTAATTTAGCTAAACTATATAAATTAGTTAAAAACAAATGAAATGAGCCGACTGTATGAGTCAATCAACGCCAAGCAATATCGCCCAATTAGCTAATACCATTAGCTTGCACATTGAGTAGGCGCGCAAGCAAGTACGCCAAGCTGTTAACAGTGCTATGGTGCGAAGCTATTGGCAGATAGGCCGGCTAATCATTGAAGACAAGCAGCAAGGTGAAAACCGTGCCAAATACGGCAAACAGCAATTGCAGCAGCTTTCAAGGGTGTTAACTGAGCGTTTAGGTAAAGGCTTTGATGTGACTAACTTGCGCAATATGCGTACTTTTTATCTAGCATTTCCAATTCGAGAGACAGTGTCTCTCGAATTAAGTTGGTCACATCACAACCAGCTGAGCAAAAACAACTCATTGCCGCTAAATACTTACCGCATTTGCCGACAGAGCAAGAATTAAAGCGTGAATTGGAGAGAGGGAGCAAGCATTGGGGGTATTAAAGCAGAAGGAACTTGAATAGGGCAGTAATTGTTAGTTGATAATTCTGAAGATTAAACCAACCTTAGACGAGCAAAATATGCATTTGCTCTCAAATTAACTAAGACCTGAATCCATGGCTTTAATGTGAGAACAGAGTGTAAGATTTTGTTTTTACAGTGGAGTTTAAAGATCTAAGCTGCACCCAAGGGTTTAGCGGGTATTTTCTGACTGCTGTAGAATCAAGGGTATGAGCTATGTGGTGCAGTGAAGTTACTGATTCAGGTAAGAGGGAATAAAGATGGAAACCAATGGAAAATGCTTGTGTGGCGCTGTTGAGCTAGTCGTCGAGATCGCGAATACCGAAATTGCAGCTTGTCATTGCAGTATGTGCAGAAAGTGGAGCGGTGGGCCTATGCTGGCGATCGATAGTGCTGAGATTAAAACTATCTCGGGTGAATCACATATCAGCCGCTTTGATTCTTCTGAGTGGGCCCAAAGAGGCTTTTGCTCTCAATGCGGTACGCACCTTTTCTATTTTTTAAAGCCTGCAAATCACTACCATTTCCCTATCGGCTTGTTTGATACACAGGCCGATTTCAATATGACTCATCAGATATTCATCGATGAAAAACCGGGTTATTACAGTTTCTCAAATGAGACCCAAAATATGACCGGCGCTGAAGTGTTTGCACATTTTCAAGAGCAATAGCAGTCATACCTAGAAGTTTCTTATCCTCAGGCGAGACAGCAAGAGGCTTAAGCAAAGGTTTGTGTTAATATAAGCTTTATAATGCCTATCTTTTGTTGTACTTGATTTATTGAGTGCGGGGTAAAAAGGAGATAGGTTAAGGCGTTAACATCGATATTAAATTTCTAGGAAACTTCATGACAGACAGCACTATTATTATTGGCATCGCAGGTGCCTCCGCTTCAGGTAAAACGCTTTTGGCAAACCGATTAATTGAAAGCGTGAGTGAAGCAGGGTTTGATGATATTGGACTGATTTGTGAAGATTCTTACTACCAAAATCAAGATCATTTGACGATGGAGGAGCGTATCTTAGTCAACTACGATAGCCCTAAATCGAAAGAGTTTGATTTACTGTGTGATCATTTAGAAGCCTTGCTGGATAACCAAAGTGTTGAAATCCCTCAGTATGATTTTGTTAACCACACCCGCTTTGCTGAAAAAATCCCGATGCAGCCTAAAAAGGTGATTATCATCGAAGGGATATTACTCTTCACGCACCGCCGCTTACGTAAACTTTTTGATGCCAAGATTTATGTGGATACTGCACTAGATTTTTGCTTCATCAGACGCTTAAAGCGCGATGTAGGTGAGCGTGGTAGAACGATGGACTCGGTTATCAAGCAGTATGAAGATACCGTACGTCCCTCATTTTATAAGTTTATTGAGCCGAGCAAAAAGCACGCCGATGTGATTATTCCTGGTGGTGGCGAGAATCAAGTAGCACTCAATGTACTATCAACTTACGTGCAAGATCTGCTGAAAGTTAAATAGCCTATGGCATACGAGCTGACAATGTTATTTGTCAGCTCGCCGTTTTATAACTGAAAAGCATTAACTAGATAAATGGCTGCTGCGCAATGCATTAAGCAAGTTGTTTACCTTATCAAACGTCTCTTGGTATTCTGATTCAATCACAGAGTCAGCCACAATACCGCCCCCAGCCCAGCAGTAAATATTATTATCTTCAACCAGTAGCGTGCGAATGGTAATACTAGTGTCCATTTTTCCACACAAGCTAATGTAGCCGATACTGCCGCAATAAACGCTGCGTCTGTGCGGCTCTAACTCATCGATAATTTCCATCGCACGAATTTTAGGCGCCCCTGTAATCGAGCCACCAGGGAAGCAGTTGTGCAACAGGTCTATCGCACATTGATCATTTTCTAGCTTACCCGTTACTGTGCTCACTAAATGGTGGACATTGCGATAACTCTCGACTGCAAACAAGCTGGGAACCTTAACGCTGTGAAGCTGACAGCTTTTTGAAATATCATTGCGCATAAGATCGACGATCATCAAATTCTCGGACTGATCTTTTTCCGAATTGTGCAAGTAATCGATATTGGCTTGGTCTTGGATAGGATCCGCAGATCGTGGCTGAGTACCTTTGATTGGTTGAGTCATCACTTGTTGTTCACTATCAACCCGGAGAAAACGCTCAGGAGAGAGTGATAAAATAGCGCCTCGCTCGGTATCGATAAAGGCTGAGAAGTGAGTAGGAGCAGCCTCGCGCAAGGTGAGGTAAGCAGCTAACGGGTCTCCTTTACAGCTCGCCTTAAAGCGTTGAGCAAAGTTGACCTGATAGCAATCGCCACTGAGAATATAGTCATCAATCTTTTGCAGTGCACTGTGGTAGTTAGCCTCATCTACATTGCTACTAAAATCAGAGGTCAGCGAAAAATTTTCAGATTCATCATGACTACTAGAAACACTGCTACTCAGGTGACCCAAATTATTTTGTGGAGCGCTTGGTGAGGTGCTTTGTTCAGTGAGTAGTTTGGCGATCGCATCAAAATCCGCTTGAGTAACTAAGTCGCTGCCAATTAAGTAACTTTGTTGTTGCTGGTGGTCGACGATTACCGCCCAGCTGTATAGCCCTAAATGCATTTCAGGTAATTGGGTATCGTGTTCTGCAATGCTGGGTAGCTGTTCAATGCTGCGCCCTAAATCATAGCTAAAATGGCCTAGTAGGCCTCCACAGAAAGGTAAATCTAAATCTGTGCTGATAGCTTCAATAAAGCCTTCACTTAATTGACTTAGCGCAAAAGCTTGAAGCTGTTTTAACGCTTCAAATGGGTCATTGATTTCACTAGTTGCAAAAGGGAGGTTAGTACCGCCAAGCTTGCCGTTGTCACTGAATAGGGTGGCCATCGGCGCCGCGCTGATGATGTCGTAGCGGCCACGCTGACACTTAGGGTAACCGCTGTCTAAAAGGACGGCTTGGCCTAAATGACGAAGTGTTTTCAGGTGTTGGGTGCAAGCTATTGAGTAGCTTAGTGGGAATCTCTTTAACAACAGACTATCTCGATTGATCAAATTTGCGCATTCTACCCATGATAGCGGATATTGGCGAGGGTTTGCGCTCAAAAAAGTATGTTTTGCTCGCTAATGGGAAAGGAGAAGTCGTTGCTGATAAAGCCTTGTATAACAACTGCACGTTTGATGTAGGTGCAGTTGTTGAGCCGCTTTATGTATTTAATAAACTGCTTTTAGAGACTTTCGGTAGAAGGCTCAATGGGTGAATTTGGATCTCTCTTGGAGTTTGCTTTGTTTTTAGGTCCAAAAAAATGCTTAATATCTTCAATAATCATGTAGTTAACAGGGATCAATAGCAGCGTAATTACAGTGGCAAACACAATGCCAAAGCTGAGGGAGACTGCCATAGGGATCAAAAACTGTGCTTGTGTTGCCTGTTCAAATAACAGCGGTAGTAAACCGGCAAAAGTCGTAATCGATGTGAGGATAACGGGTCTAAATCTAGCGACTCCCGCTTGTAACACGGATGCTCGTATGCTGTTGCCATCTTCTACCTGTTGATTGACAAAGGTGACTAGTACTAATGAATCGTTAACGACTACGCCGATCAAAGCCAGTAACCCAAGTAAGCTCATAATCGTTAAATCCATACCCATCAACCAGTGGCCGAAAACGGCACCAATAGCGCCAAAGGGGATAACGGACATCACTATCAGCGGCTGAAAATAAGACCTAAACGGAATCGCTAATAAGGCGTAGATAGCAAAGAACACAAACACTAAGCCCCACTGCAGCGAGCCAAATGAATCCCTTTGCTCTTCTGCCTCGCCTTTTAAGCTGAAATCTAAATCAGGGTACTTCGACTTTAATGTCTTTAAGTAGCTGACAATGTCGGCATTGAGTACCGTTGCGTTGACTTCTGATTTGTTGATATCAGCAACCACATTGGCAGTGCGTAAGAAATCCGTGCGGTACATCGCAGAAGGGCCAGCGATGATGCTGATACTGGCAATTTGCGATAGCGGTACTTTGCGATTGTTACCAAAGCTGATTTCAATGTTATTTAAATCAGCGATTGAGTCACGCTCAGATAAAGGCAAGCGCACCACAACTGGCACTTCCTCTCGACCACGCTGGAAGGTTTGCACCTCGATGCCTAACATTGACTGGCGTATTTGGCTGATGATATCAATTCTTGCAATGCCCAGTGCTTGAGCTAGCGGCTTGAGTGAGATTTGCAGCTCGTCTTTACCGTCAGATAAATTATCACTTAAATCAAACACGCCCGGATACTGCTTTAGCTGAGCGCGTATTTCAACAGCTGCGCTGCGCAGTTGATCGAGGGAATCACCGCTGAGTTGGACATCGATAGGATCGCCACCACGACCAATTTCAGCGCGAAAGTTCATCGATTGAGCACCGCTTATCGGCCCAATAAACCGACGCCACTCTTTGACTAATTGGCGAATATCGACATCACTTTGGTTGATTGAATCTCTATCTTCTGGAGCGAGTGTTTCAAAGCGTACTCGCCCTTGGTGACTGGCGCCCCCAGCAGAGCCGGTAGTTGATAGAATATTTAGGATGACACTTTCGCCAGTTTCTTCGTTGGTGTATTTCTTTTGCAAGGTTAAAGCGGCATCGACAATGCGTTGAACATGGCCGTCAGTCACCGCAAAGTTAGTGCCTGTGGGCATGTTCAAAGTGACTCGCGCTGTTTCACTGGGAACCCGCGGAAAGAAAGTAAAGCGCATCCAGCCACTGGTAATGAATACAATGATGAGAATGAGCAAGCAGACAAAACCAATAAAGACTGAGTAGCGATAGTGCAGTGCGAGCTTAAGGATTGGCTGGTAGCGTTTTATAATCAAACCCTCAAATCCATCGGCGAAGCGTTGTTGCCAGCGGCTGAAAAAATTGGGCTTGTGTTTATCCTGGCGCAAGCGTAAATACTTTAAATGGGCAGGTAAAATAAACTTGGACTGGATGAGTGAAAACAATAATACAGGCACAACAATGGCGGGTATTTGAGCAAACAGTGCACCGCGCATCCCTTCAATAAAAGCAAAGGGCATGAAGGCAGCAACGGTGGTCAACACACCAAAGGTCACGGCGACGGCGACTTCTTTTGTGCCATAAATAGCGGCGTGAATACCTGATTCGGCATTTTGCATATGCCGATAAATATTTTCGCCGGTGACAATAGCATCGTCAACAACGATACCTAATACTAGAATAAAGCCAAATAAGCTGATGATATTTAAGCTAATGCCGAGTAAGGGCATGATAATAAAGGCGCCCATGAAGCTGACTGGAATCCCTAGGAAAACAAAAAAAGCGATAGAAGGGCGCAAAAAGAGCGAAAGCATGATGATAACGAGCAACCCTCCTTGCACTGCGTTTTCAATCAAAGTGTTTAAGCGCGATTTAAGAATTTCAGAGCGATCATTCCAGTAGCCAAGCTCAACCCCTTCAGGCATCTGTGGCTGCTTTTCAACAATGTAGTTTCTAACCTGCTCCGCCACCGTTAAGGCATTTTGAGAACCTACACGGTAAACTTCGATCATTGCGGCGTTCTTGCCGTTAAAGCGAGTTCTCAAGGGGACTTCTTCAAAGCCATTATCAATGGTGGCGATATCAGATAAGCGAATTTGTGCACCGTTAGCCGTGCTCTTGATTAAAATATTTGCAAAGTCATCAACGGCAAATGCCTTGCCTTTGGTGCTAATTAAAATATCCCCGGCAACGGTGCGTAAATTACCGGCAGAAGTATCCACTGAGCTATCGCTTATCGCCGTGGCGATTTGCGCCAGTGTGATGCCATAGCGTTTGAGTTGCTGTTGCTCAACATCAATATTGAGCTGATAGTCTCTAACGCGATCTAGCTCAACTTGAGTAATGCCTTTAAAGCGTAATAGATCATCGCGCACATCTTCACCTAGTTGGCGGATAAAGCGCTCAGAATAGTCACCAGAGACGCTAACGCTAATGACTTCGCGCTTGCGCTGGCTGAGTTTGGTGATAGGTAGATCCGCTTGAGTCGGAAAGTTGTTGATCGCATCTATCCGGCTTTTCACATCGGCTAAAATATCGCGCTTGTCATAGCCTTTTTCAACATCCATATAGACGGTGGTACGTCCCTCTGTTGAATAGCTGGTAAACTCTTCAATACCTTCTAAATCAGCGATAGCTTCTTCAATTAGTAAAGTAACGCTTTGTTCGATATCTTGCGCAGTGGCGCCGGTCAGCGAGACATTAGTTGTAATAACATCGGACTCAAAGCTTGGGAAAACTTCCAGTGGGATATTAGTTTTTAAGTTGAAAATGCCATAGATTACGATGGATAGCATCATCAAGTTCGCGGCGATATGATTTTTGGTGAACCATTCAATCATTGTTAATCCAATTTCGTTTAATTGTCGTTTTCAAATGTATTTAAAAGGGCGATCAGTTTTAATTAGCCGGCTGAGCTGATTTATTCTGAGGTCTTTTATCTTTATTTGGGCCGCGCTTTTGGCTGTTCTTATCGCCTTTTTTTCCCTTGCCAGCTTTGTTTCCCTTACTATCTTTTGCGCTCTTCGCTGGGCTGCCTTGCGAGCCATCAGATAATAAACTGATAATCAGCATGTCACCGGCTTTTAATCCTTCGCCAATCAAGGCAATGGTATCGTTGCGCCACAGGATAGTAATAGGCCTGCGCTGAATGATGCCCTTTTCGACAACGTATACAAATTGACCTTGATAGATGTTTTCAACATTGACACTGATCGCCTTAGGTAACACTCTGCCTTCAATATTAGCGCTGACATATTGGCCAATTTTTAATGGGTGTTTGTCGCTGTGTTGAGCACTAAAAGGCGCTTCAATTTCTGCGATCACAAAAAGCTGCTGGGAGCTTTCGTCAATAGCAGCTTCAGTGCGAACCAGTTTTCCCTGCCATAGTTGGTCGCTGATTAAATCCGCAGTGAATTGTACATTTGGCTGTGGGCTTGGTGATGTTTGTTGAGTGCTTGCAATAAATTGCTCTGGTAAATCGACATAAGCTAAATCACTGTTTTTAAGGGGGAGGCGCACTTGCAAGGCATCACTAGAGATGATTTGTGCTAGAGCGCTATTGGCATTGACATAATCACCTTGATTGACAGATTTAGAGAGCACCCGACCATCAAAAGGAGCGTGGATTTTAGTTCTCTTAAAGTTGATAATCGCTTGGTTGTAGCTAGCATGCATTGCTGACACTTTGGCTTTAGCGCTAATGACTTGAGGTGTGCGCGATACAAGAGCGGGGATTTTTGCGTTTTTGTTAAGTCGACGCCAGTCCGCTTTTGCCTGCTCTACTTTGGCTTTTTCCAGAGCGAGATCTTGCTGCGCTTGAGTGAGGTTTGCCTTGGCAGAGTTAATGGTATTTTGATAATCACGGCTATCGATGCTGATCAGTAAATCGCCTTTGTTGAAAAAAGCGCCTTCCTGAAAATTATCCGCAACGCTAGTGACAGTACCGCTGACTTGAGCAGTCAGATTCGATTCGGTTTTAGCACTGACTTGCCCATAGCTTTGGATTTGTAATCTGACACTGGCTTGCTTCACTTGCTGAGTTTCTACCTGAATGCTAGGAGCACTCGGTGTTGGGCGTTTACGCGCTTGGGGTGCATTATCTTTGATATACCAATACCCGCCAGCGGCTAGGCAAAGAATGATAATTGGAATGATATAACGCATGTCTTATTGGATCCCGGTCAAGTTTGAAGAAGGTGTTTGGCTGCCTAAAGCTAAAATTAACTTCACGCGGTTATCGATTTGCTGCATCTCTAAATCAAGTTGCGATCTTTGATTGTTGAAAAGCTGTTGTTGTAAATTTAGCACCTGCTGGTAGTTAGCAATGCCGTTTTGATATTGGATTTGCACTTGCTCATAGGAGAGCAAGGTGTTTTTTAACGTTCGCAGTTGACGTGCGATCTGCTGAGCGATGGATTTTTCAGCATAGAGTAAAGTTTCTACTTCTTTTATAGCCCCTTGTAAGGTGAGTAAGAATTGCTGTTCTGCTGCCAATAGCTTGGCTTTCGCCTGTTGGTATTGGGCCTTTTTCTTACCGTTATCAAACACAGTTTGGCTGATCGCACTGGCCAGTGACCACGCGAGGTTTTCCTTGAATAAATCAGATAAGCGCGCGTTTGTTAAAGAGAGGTTACCGGTTAAGCTAAATTGTGGAAACTGCTGGGCGTAACTGGCGGCAACTCGCGCATCTTCAATTAATAATCCCTGCCAGCTGCTTCTTAGGTCTGCTCTGTTTTTGAGTAAATCCGCAGGCACACCTAGCCTGTAGTCTGCCTGTAGTTTGGTTAATTTAGCATTGATTAGCAGTTTGCCCGTTGGGTACTTTGTTAATAGCTGTTCAAGGTCTCGAGCAGCACTGGCAAGGGCTTGTTGCCTTGCAATGGTGCTGCTCTGTGCGGACTCAAAGTTACCTCTGGCTAGAAATACATCGAGCGATTCACTCAAACCGCGTTGGTAGCTGGTCTCTATGGCTGCTAGCTGATCTTTGGTATTCGCTTGTTGCTCTTGAGTGAGTTTTAATAGAGCTTGATTGTAAATGAGTTGATACCAAGCGCTGGTGATATCGGCAATTAAGGTGTTTTTAGCTTGCTCTAAATTGATATTGCTTTGGGATAGCTGTAATTGGGCTATTTTAGTTTGTGCGGATAATGTCCCCCATAAGTCTGCGTTCCAACTGCCTTGTAGCGCTAAATCAAAGCTTTTGGTCGCTGAGCTACTCTGAGCACTAGTGCGAAGGCTATTGTTATTGTTCAGTGATAAGTTAAGGCCTTGATCAGCGGCATTGATAATCACTTGCTGACGCGCTTGCTCAACTTGTGCTTGTTGCGCCTTGATGTTTGGGCTGATAACTAATGCTTGGGTGATCTGTCGCCTCAATTGAATATTGTTAGATTGACCTAATCCATCAAGTGCTATGATCTTGCTTGATCGCTGAGTACTCGCTGCTTTTGGGGAAGTGTTATTACTAGCGGTATTAGGCGATAAAGGCGTCGGATTTTGCCTATAGGCTTTGTATTGAGCTTGGTTCGCAACTTGTGAGGTAGACTCTGAGATGTAGCTGTCCTCAGCGATAATCCCCGCACAGCCAGATAGCAAAGTAGTACTCGCCAGCAGCATTAATGGCAGATGTTTATGTCTAAATATTTTGGATTTAGATAAATCGGTATTAATTTTCAAAGTAAGGCCTTAAATTAACATCACAAATTACGCTTAGCAGTGTTTAATGTCATTGGAACTGCGATTAAAAAGTGAAAAAACTCAGTTGTTAGTTTAGTTGATTAAAAAATCATATCTATAAGATTTACATAACTTTACACTCTACTAAATATGGCTTTTTAATGATATTAAATGACGCTAATAGTTAGAGCTCTAGAGAATAGTGATTAAAGAAACAAGAGTAAGTCTCGGATGTTTAAAGTATGAGCACCATGGTGCTGAAATTAGCAGCAGAGCAAAAGTGAAGGGGTAATAGTAATCAATGAAAATTGAAATGATCTGCACAGGTGAAGAAGTGCTTGCCGGGCAAATAGTCGATACGAACGCTGCGTGGTTAGGCAATGTGTTAATGGAGCAGGGCTTTGAAACGTCGCGGCGCACCACTGTGGGAGATCGCGTTGAAGATCTCGTTGATGTCTTTAAAGAGCGCAGTCAGTACGCAGACATTATTTTAGTCAACGGCGGGTTAGGACCGACGGCGGATGATCTCTCGGCAATGGCGATGGCTCAGGCGATGGATGTCGAGCTGGTGGAAAATACGCAGTGGTCTGATCATCTTAAAAGCTGGTTTGCAGCGCGTAATAAAATCTTAACTGCAAGTAATCTCAAGCAGGCTTTTTTACCCCAAGGGGCGTTGATGGTTGATAACCCCGTTGGCACAGCGTGTGGCTTCGCGGTGAAGTTCAATCGCGCTTGGTTGTACTTTACCCCTGGGGTGCCCCATGAATTTAAAGAGATGGTGCGCAATCAATTTTTGCCTTTTGTTAAATCAAAGCAGCTAAATGGGCAAAATGTCATTGTCGATAAGCTGCTGACATTAGGTATGGGTGAGTCTGCCATGGCTGAACGCCTTGAGTGCTTAAGCTGGCCTGAAGGAGTTACCTTAGGCTATCGCTCTTACATGCCTTATTTAGAGCTTAAATTGATTGGTCGCGATGTGACAGAGCAGGTGCGTGCGGATGCATTACAGCAGGCGTGTGACGCACTGGGGGATAGTGTTGTTGCACAGCATCAAGAAACCCTTGCGGCAGAAGTGCATCGGCTATTGCTCGCTAGTGGTAAAACCCTTGCTGTCGCTGAGTCGCTCACTGGGGGCATGATCAGTAACCAGTTGGTGGCGTTTGCTGGTAGCTCTGGTTATTTAAAGCAGGGGATAGTCAGCTATTGTAATGCGGCCAAAATGACGTTGCTGAATGTTTCAGAGCAGACAATTGCCGATAACAGTGAGGTATCTTTAGAGTGCGTCGCGCAAATGGCACAAGGCGCTGCAAAAGCCTTAGGTGAAAATTTTGCCCAGACAGACTTTGCAGTGGCTACAAGTGGGATGGCAGGGCCTGCATCACCTAGTGATACGATGCCAGTCGGCACTGTGGTGATCGGGGTGAAATTTGGTGATCAAGTAGTCTGTCAAACCTTGGCTTTATCGAGCGACCGTTCCCGCCAATATATCCGTGAATTATCCACGGCAGTGGCACTGGATATGCTAAGAAGAGCGATTTTAGGCTTAGCGCCAGTTGCCAATTATGAATATATTAAGCGCGTTGCAGAGCAGAGCTTTTAAGTGTAGGTAAGTAATCAAGATCAACCATTATAAGCATTAAAAAATGATTATTAATATTGATTAAACATTGTGCAGTAATTCGCGAAATAATGTGTTATTGTGCCTGCGAAAAATTTGTGCCAAGTATTATTTTAGTTGTTAATACTGGTGTTTAAATCAATTAAATAGTTAATAAATATATCTTTTTGATTGTTTATTGATCAGTTGTTTTGGAAGAAATTATGTTTGGATTTGATCTTTATAACTTTTACTCTCTAGCGCCTTCTCTTGCCATTGTTGCAGCGATGATTGTTATGTCTGGCTTAGGTATCCGTTTTATTCGCCAGCAAATGGCTAAAGATGCTGTCATTAATCAGTCTAAGTAATTTCAGCTGATGACTAATCCCTAGTATCTAATGAGCTAGGGATTATCTAATTTCTTTCTATATTTTTACCTTTTTACCTATTATCACTTCTCTATTCTTCTTATCTCAGCAGTATCTCTAAATGGTTTTACTGGCTGCTGTAATATCTCTCTAGATTAACTCTAATTCTTTTAGTGCTTTTAGCATTGTGCTGTATTTGCTAATGCATAACTTCTTAAGTGCCAATTACTATCTAAATCGCGTTGTAGAGGAGGGGAGCTATCAGTTTTATAACTGAATAGAATAGCTATTAAACAGGCAAAAAAATGCCGGATCTATCGCTAGATCCGGCCCAATATGAGGATGAAAAAGTATGGATCTTTTGAAATAACAGTCCTAAATATCGAGATATAAAGCACTAGTTACGTCAAATCGTTGGTCAGTGTGCGAAGCTTCTACAAGCTATGCATGATCGCCGCACACTAAAAATTAGTTTTCAAGCAGGGTTAAGTAATCCACTGCAATATCATTATCTATATAAGCCATGCCGAGTTTGTTTAGATACTCTAGGCGATCAGCACTTCTTAAATTAATATCAGGGGCTGCTAATCCCTTTTCTTGGTATAAACCTGCGACATAAGCCATAAAGTTTTCCCCTTCTTTGACCAGTAGTAAACTGGCAGCGCCAACATCGGGTTTTACTTGCTTGTTGATCGATTCAGGGAGCGTGATTGAAAAGACAACCGCTTGCTCATTACCTTCAATTCTCACACTGCGCTCTCGCACTTTTTGCTCAGCCCAGTAGTGTGCCAGTGCTTTGTTTTGGGTTAAAAATACAGGCTCAACAGTCGCTGTATATTTGTTGCCAATAGTCGCCATGGTCTTTTTTGTTGCTTCATTGAGCTGTGGGTCGCCAGAGCGCTTCAGTCCATCTTGCTTAATTGTGTCAGCCAATGCTGAGGATGTACCGTGATACCAAGTATTGCCACAGCTGAAGCCTTGTTCAGTGAGTTGCCCTTGGGTATCTTGTTCTAATGTTGATGTGCTCATATTCGTAATCACTTATTTTATGGATGATTGTTGCCAGAGTTTGCAAAAATCGCATTTTATTCTGTCGTTGAAGTGATAAGCAACGAACTTCTAACAATGGCGGCAGGTTTAGTAAAAAAGCTTCAAAAACAACCGCCATATCGATTCGCTAAAACGTTACCCTGACAACAAAGTTGAATAAGGGAAACAGTGAACAAGTCCAAGACGCCCCTGGCATACTGGATTTTTCGTGATTAAGGCAATGCATACAGGCGGGCTGGTTGCCCGGCGAAATGCATTAACAATGAGCACGGAATATCCTGTATGCCCCGTAGGGTGGATCTCTAAGAGGCCATCTCCTTTGTCAGATTGCTTGTAAAGGACTTGCCATTCACTGCGCTCTCTTTCGCGGACCTGGCCTCTTAGTTATCCACAGGGAACATCTGGGGACTTATTCACTGTTTCCCAAGGTAACTAAAACTGATTAGCCGAACTGGTTAGAAGTGTTTTTAGCACCGCCTGCTTTAAGTGCGTTCTCTCCTGCAAAGTATTCTTTGTGATCATCACCCATGTCTGAACCAGACATGTTTTGGTGTTTAACACATGCGATACCTTGACGGATTTCTTTACGCTGTACACCCTCTACGTAACCAAGCATGCCTGCATCACCGAAGTACTCTTTAGCGAGGTTGTCAGTAGACAGTGCTGCTGTGTGGTAAGTCGGTAGTGTGATTAGGTGATGGAAGATGTTCGCTTCACGAGCAGTATCTGCTTGGAAAGTGCGGATCTTGTCATCAGCGCGAGCAGAAAGCTCTGACTCATCGTAATCAGCGCTCATTAGGTTAGAGCGATCGTATGCAGAAACATCTTCACCTGCTTCAACCATTGCATCGTATGCTTGCTGGCGGAAGTTTAGTGTCCAGTTGAAAGAAGGGCTGTTGTTGTAAACAAGCTTCGCATCAGGAATTTCTTTACGAACTTCGTTCATCATGTCAGCGATATCTTGCACGTTTGGAGTCGCAGTTTCGATCCAAAGAAGGTCAGCACCTGCTTTAATTGCTTCGATACTATCGAATACACAACGCTCTTCACCGGTTCCTTGACGGAACTGGTATAAACCTGAAGGAAGACGCTTAGGACGCACTAGCTTGCCGTTACGGTTGAAGCATACATCGCCTTCAGCCATTTCAGATACATCAATCTCTTCAACATCTAGGAAAGAGTTGTATTGATCACCTTGGTCACCAGGCTCTTTAACAACTGCGATTTCTTTAGTAAGACCCGCACCTTCAGAGTCAGTACGCGCAACGATGATACCGTTATCAACACCTAGCTCAAGGAAAGCGTAACGCAGTGCACGTAGCTTAGCGTGGAAGTCAGCGTGAGGAACCGTTACTTTACCGTCTTGGTGGCCACATTGCTTTTCATCGGCAACTTGGTTTTCAATTTGTAAAGCACAAGCACCAGCTTCGATCATTTGCTTAGCCATTAGGTAAGTCGCTTCAGCGTTACCGAAACCTGCATCGATATCAGCAATGATAGGTACAACATGTGTTACATGGTTGTCGATTTGATCTTGGATTTTTGCCGCTTCAGCATTGTCACCCGCTTCACGTGCTTTGTCTAAGCTGCGGAATAAGCCACCTAGTTCACGTGCATCTGCTTGGCGCAAGAATGTGTAAAGCTCAGCGACAAGGCTAGCAACGCTGGTTTTTTCATGCATTGATTGGTCAGGTAATGGACCAAACTCAGAGCGAAGTGCAGCAACCATCCAGCCTGATAGGTATAGGTAACGACGATCAGTTTGGCCGTTGAAATGCTTCTTAATAGAGATCAGCTTTTGTTGGCCGATAAAACCGTGCCAGCAACCTAAAGACTGAGTGTATTTAGTTTTATCTTCGTCGAATGCCGCCATGTCAGCACGCATAATGTCGGCGGTGTATTTGGCAATATCTAAACCCGTTTTGAAACGGTTTTGCGCTCTCATACGAGCAACTGATTCTGGGTTGATGGCATCCCAGCTGTTGCCATTGCTTGCTGTAAGGCTAGAAACAGCATCGATTTCTTGCATGTATTTAGACATTGACTTCGTCCTTTTTATAAAGTGTTTTGTTGTATGCTTGCTGCTTTTTAAACCTGCTATCAGATTGCCAATACTGATACTTATTAAGTGTTGCTACTTATTAAGTGCTGCTACTTGGCTATCGTTTGCTTGATGTTTTAAGCGTATCAAGTGATCTATTACGTCCCGTTTTAATAGCTGACTACTTTTTTGTAGCTGCTTGGGGTGACCAGATAATGCAATTTTTTAATGCTTGTAGTCAACGCAAAGCGCCGTGGTATAAGGGCTGCTGTAGTTGCGCTACAAAATAAATGCTATTTCCTGTTGTAAAAAAACTACAAGGAATATTTATACTAACCCCACAAAGAATATGGGGTGGCTGGATTAAAAACGCAAAACTTGGCCTTTTTTATGCTTTATTGTCGACAAAGTTAGAAAACTACATGAATGGAATGGGTGTTAATTGATGCTGTAGTGAATTTTTTTCATTTAAAAATATTCACTACAATGTGTGATCTTTCTATAACTTCGTATATTAAGCAGTGAAATGCTGTTTTATGTTGCTAAGTTTCTAAGACTTTAGTGTTAATTGAAGTGTGACATCGAGCGGATTTTAGTCAAAAGCATGTTGTTGTAACTTGATACTTGTCGGTTGCGCCAGTAACTCCCAAAGTAATTCAATAAACACAGAAAGCAGTAACTCACAGCTATTGCTATGGGTAAGTATTGGTTCAAGGAGAAGTAAATAAGTAATAACGGGTAGCAGCTTATCAACGTGCACCCTATATAAAAGGGGCTTGTAAAACTAAATTTCAATGTGCTTTTTGCTCTGTTTAGTTTGTTCTTAAGACTAAACACTAACCCAAATAAACTAATTAACAGGCCTAGCCAGGGGATTGCGACTAAGAAAGCTTCTTTAAATAACCGCAAATAGGGCATTTGCTGTAAGGCTTTTGGGTACAAGAGTAGCGCGGGTTGGTCGTTAAGTTGTAGTGCAACAACCATTTGCTGGCTTGGGATCCTCTTCATCACTTTGTTAGTGTTTTTTTTATCAAAACTTAGAGTAAAGCTTTGATCGAGATTCTGAGTAGGGCACTGGTAACGGGCAAAGTTTGAATCTATAAAGAGTGTAATTTCACTACCTTCTTGAATGCCAATATTAATGCGCTGATCGCTTTCAGCACTTGCTTTGAAATGAATAACTTGTTGCGCACTGCCTTCATAAGCCTCTTCATGTTCATCATCAATAAGGCAAAAAATTGATAATTCATCGTCTTGTAGTGACTGAATTTTCAAAACGGAGCAACTGATAGAGGATAGGTTTTGGGAAATTAATTGCATAAATGTATTAATATTTGACCATTTGTAAAAAATATAAAGGCGCGGCTCATGTGCATTATTGCAAGATGGGGCGTTGGCCAGAAAAGCTTGTGCTAAAAGCGCGCTGTTTGCAAAGGGCAGTTCTTTGTACCGTTCTTTATAAAGTCCTTTGTAAGGTTCTTTGTAAGTCCTGTGTAAAAGGTATCGAAGGCTGTAGTTTTGCAACAGTTTTTTAGCAACGGCTTATGAGAAACAGCTTATTTTGTCATTAAAGGATTGATAGTAGCGTCAAACGCAAAAACTTAAAATAGCTAGGCATTAAAGAAAATAATTTTACATTCGTTTAACTATTTTTTTGTTATTTTTCGCTCGTTTTAGGTAGCAATAAATTTAGCGCCAGGGCTGATGGTTGCTGGAATATCGATCAAAACTGAGCTGTGCATCGTGTTTGAATTTACTTAGTTTTAGGGAGGTGGTTAAAAGTAAACTTATTGTTTAATAAAGAGTTTATGAGTAGGATTGATTGTTTTGTAAGCAAAATCGAATAATAATAAGGGGATAGTTTATGTTAAAGATAGCTCGTTTTTTAACCCGCTTGACCAGTGCTTTAAGGCATCGAAAATCAGGCATGCTGCTGGCGTTTTTTGCGCTCTTTTCGATGAGTACATCGCTCTATGCAGCAAAAATCACCGTCGCCGGTATTTACACTCAGCCAATTCAACAAAAATGGGATGCGCGCTTACACCTCGCGCTTAAAGCGGCAGCAGATGCCGGCCATATCGATTATAAATACTCCGAAAAAGTGGCTAACACTGATTACGTGCGAGTGCTGCGTGAGTACGCAAATAGCGGCGTGAAATTGATTGTCGGTGAAGCCTTTGGTATTAGCCGTGAAGCGCGTAAAGTCGCTAAAGACTATCCAGAAGTGGCTTTTTTAATGGGCGATCCGTTCAAACCTAGCGGTGATAACTTTGCCGTCTTTGATAATTATATTCACGAGCCTTGCTATCTAATGGGCATCATTGCAGGTAGCATGACTAAAACCAATAAAATTGGCATGGTCGGCGGCTATCCGATTGGCGAAGTAAATCGTTTGTTCAATGCGTTCATTGCAGGTGCTAAATCTGTTAATCCGAAAGCCGAATTTAAAGTCACTTTTATCGGTTCATGGTTTGATCCACCAAAGGCAAAAGAAGCGGCTTTTGCTCAGGTCGAATCGGGCGTTGATGTACTTTATGCCGAAAGAGCAGGGGTTGTGGATGCTGCCCGCACTAAAGGTATTGTTGCATTTGGTAATGTTAATGATATGAATAAGGAAGAAAACGGTAAGGATGTTGTTGTTACATCGGCACTTTGGCACATGGAAAGCGCGATTAACTACGCCATCGAACAAGTTAAGGCCGGGACTTTTAAAGCGGAAGATTATCGTGATTGGACAATGATGGCTAAAGGCGGTGCAACGCTGTCACCTTATTATGAGTTTGATACCAAGATTGATGCCGACATTAAGCAGAAAGTGGCTGATCTTAGTGCACAAATCAAAGCTGGATCTTTCACTGTTGAAATTAATGATAGTGAGCCTAAATCAACTTTTTAATAATATCTAAAATATCTAGGCTCATGCAAGGTGAGCCTCTGACTATAGTATAAATGTTTCAAAAGGCTGTTATGAGCCGCCTTTTCTTTTGGATTACCTCTTTGTCAATGATACTCAAAAATAGAAAAACAATAATATGACGATTTTAGAAATAGCAAATATAAGTAAATCTTTTGGTTCTGTTATAGCTAACCGAGATATCAGCCTGCACTTAGAGCAGGGTGAAATCCTTGCCTTGCTCGGTGAGAACGGTGCGGGTAAAACGACATTAATGAATATCTTGTTTGGTCAGTACACCGCTGATCAAGGGACTATTCACGCGTTTGGCCAGCTATTAACAGGGAAATCAACCGATGCTGCTTTAAAGGCGGGCATTGGTATGGTGCATCAGCATTTTACCTTAGCCGATAATATGACAGTGCTAGAAAATGTAATGCTAGGCACTGAGTCTCTAATGGCATTGCGCAGTAATACCAGTGCGGCGCGGCAAAAAATTGAGAGTATCTGCCAGCAAATGGGGCTGCAAATTAACTTAGATAGCAAAGTGGCTGATCTTGTGATCGGTGAGCGCCAGCGTGTTGAAATCCTTAAAGCGCTTTTTCGCGATGCAAAAATTTTAATCCTTGATGAGCCAACCGCGGTGTTAACCCCGCAGGAAGTTGACGGCCTGTTTGATATGTTGCGATTGATGCAAAAATCAGGGCTGTCAGTCATTATTATTTCTCACAAGCTGCAAGAAGTACTCGCTATCAGCCAGCGAATCGTGGTGTTGCGCCACGGCCGAGTCGTCGGTGAGACATTAACAGCAAAAGTGGATAGAGATCAGCTGGCAGAGATGATAGTCGGCCGGCAAATTCAACGGCCTAAAGTTGAAACGATCCAAGCGGGCAGCGATGTATTACGATTAGCAAACATCAAGGTAGCAGGGGCTGATCAGCGTTTGCGTTTAAATGATGTCAATCTTACTGTAAAAGAGCATCAAATCATTGGTGTCGCAGGTGTTTCAGGTAACGGCCAAAGTGATTTGGCAAATCTGTTAAGTGGTATTAGTACGCTACAAAATGGCGAGTTTACAATCAGCGGTGTGAATTGCGAAAAAGCTTCTGTTAAGCAGTTAACCGCTTTGCAAGTAGCGCGTATTCCAGAAGACAGGCATAGCGCCGGTATTGTTGGAGACATGAGTGTTTGGGAAAACCTTTTACTTGAAGATCTAGGAAAATCCCCATGCTGGAAAGGGGGCTTTTTTATGAGCACAGCTAAAGCCCATCAGCGCGCCAAAGCATTAATTGATCAATTTGATATTCGCTGCGCCAGTATGCACATGCCTGCCAAGCTGCTTTCCGGTGGTAACATCCAAAAACTCATCTTAGCGCGCAACTTTTTACTCAACCCTAAGTTTATCTTGGCTAACCAGCCGGTTCGCGGTTTAGATGAAGGAGCGATCAGTTTTGTCCATCAACAGTTAATCGATGCTAAAAACAACGGCAGCGGCGTACTCCTTATCTCTGAGGATTTAGATGAGTTATTACGCCTATCTGATTTTATTCAAGTGATGCATAACGGGCAGCTTTCTAAACCTTACGCAGCCGCTCAACTGACTTCGCGCATTTTAGGCATATTAATGAGTGGTGGTGAGTTATCTGATGATGCCCTTAGTGAGAGCGGGGCAGATGAAATTAATGACATAACTAGCAGTACTTCTAGTGACAATAAAGAAGGAGTTAATCATGCAGTTTGAACTTAGAGAGCAAACCCCTATTGCATTATTGATCAGCGTGCCAATTATTGCCGTACTGTGCTCTTTAGCGATCGCTTCGTTTTTTATTATCTGGGCAGGGCAATCACCGATTGAAGGATTTGCTTTGATTTTAAAAGGCGCATTCGGTTCAAGCTTTGCCTTAACAGAAACACTGGCAAAAACAATTCCTTTAATCTTTACTGGTTTAGCAGCTGCCATCGCATTTCGCGCAAAATTTTGGAACATAGGCGCAGAAGGGCAGCTATATTGTGGTGCACTAGCGGCAACATGGTTAGGCACAGGGTTAGTGGATTTACCACCGATGCTGATGATTCCGTTTTTAATCATTGTGGGGATGTTGGCAGGTGCTGCAATACTGATGTTACCGGTGTTTTTAAAGAATAAGCTGAATGTCGATGAGGTGGTGACAACACTCTTGCTCAACTTTGTTATCTTATTGTTTGTAGGCTATTGCATCGAGGGACCATTTAAAGATCCTATGTCGATGGGCTGGCCGCAAGCAGAACCAATTATCGACAGCGGTGTATTTCCACAATTAGTTGAGCGCAGCCGATTACACATAGGTTTAATATTCGCATTGATCGCAGCGCTTGTTTGTTGGATTATCTTTCGGTTTACACTTTGGGGCTTTGAAATCAGAGCCTTAGGAATGAATCCTAATGCTGCTCGCCATGCGGGAATCAAGCCGCACTGGACAATCTTGAAGGTGGCGCTGCTCTCAGGTGGGCTAGCCGGTTTAGCAGGTGTCAGCGAAGTGGCTGGGTTAAAAGGCTATTTGACTTTAGATCTCTCTCCTGGATTTGGTTACACCGGTATTGCAGTTGCAATGCTCGCCAATCTTCACCCATTAGGGGTGGTGTTATCGGCATTGTTTTTAGCCAGCATTTTTGTAGGGGCGGATTTTATGGGGCGCACTATCGGTGTACCTAATTTTATTGCCGATATTATGGTTGCTGTTTCTGTGCTGGCTATTTTGATCGGCTTGTTCTTGTGTAAATATAAAATCAAGTTTAGTAGAGCATCTCAGGCGTCAATTCAGCAAGCGGCAACTAAGCAGGGAGCAGCATAATGGATATTCTAGATATATTTCTCTCTGCTAGCTTCTGGGCTGCCACTATTCGAATTGCCTGCCCATTGATCTTTGCGACTCTAGGTGAGCTGATCTGTGAGCGGGCAGGTGTACTTAACCTAGGCATAGAAGGAATAATGACAGCTGGTGCGATGGCGGGCTGGATGTGGGTTTATCAAGGGGGTGATTTACTTGGTGGGGTATTATTCGCCGCTTTCGTTGGCGGCTTATTTGGGCTGCTACATGCCCAGTTTACTGTAGTGCTTGCACTGTCTCAACATGTCACCGGGATCGGTATTACCATGTTGGCATCAGCACTTAGTTATTTTGTGTTTAAAATGCTGTTACCGGAAACAACCACACCTCCTAAGATTGTTCCATTTCAGAATATTGAGATCCCCGTGCTTTCAGAGCTGCCGTTTGTTGGAGAAGTTTTTTTTCAACACACAGCACTGACTTACGCGGCCTTCATCATAGTGCCAATTATTATCTATATCCTCTATAAAACACCACTTGGCCTTGCATTGCGGGTAGCAGGGGAGAGCCCTAACTCCCTTGAATCACAAGGTATCAATGTGTTCACAATCCGCACTTTAGCGGTTGTTTTCGGCAGTAGCTTAATGGCAGTAGCAGGCGCTTATTTAACAATGTCTGCTTTTGATGCTTTCTATTTCGGAATGGTAAATGGACGAGGGTGGATCTGTGTCGCCTTAGTAATTTTCGCCTCATGGCAGCCAGGAAAGGCATTATTAGGTGCACTCCTTTTTGCAGGCCTAGATGCTATGCAGGTGAGAGTGCAGCTGCAATTGGGATCATTCATCCCCTATCAAGTGTTCTTGATGCTACCTTATATACTGAGCATTGTGGCGATGGTACTTGTTGCACGCAAAGCGCAGTATCCTAAAGCATTACTACAACCTTATCGGCGCGGCGAGCGAAGTTAATCGATAGTGAGATATTTTTAAGATAGATAATCAAGGTTTGTCTAGTTCATTTAACTACAAGCCTTGATTAAATGGATGATATTAGAGGCTGATACTTTGTGGCGACTCATAACTAGCAGGGGCATCTGCGATAGAACCATCAACCATTTCTCGCCACACAGCATCCGCTTCATCAACACTCATTTTTCCATACAGCGCCATATAGCGAGCGGTGTACTCTAAAAAAGTGGCTTTATGAGTCTGCTGCCATGCTTCTAACGACCAAGATTCATCGGTGATAATTTCTTCATCACTGGCTTTGTTGTAGTGTGCCTGACATAAGCTGCCATTTTCTAGAACAACCTCAACCTCAGCAAAACCGTATTCATCACCTTCATAGAAGTTCATTCTATCAAGATCTTCAGATGTTAAACCCAATAAAACTGCGCCATGAGCTTGTGCATCTAATTGAGGTTGTAAAATCGGAAAACTGTCACCAGGGTATGTATATTTTGCATATCCATGCAAAGATGCGTTGATGCGATTTTCTAAAGAGATGTCGCGACCTAACACGAAACGAAGGATATCGTTATCGAGTAATGTGCCATAGATAAAAATAGTGTGAGAAGGTGCCATCACTTTGCGCTCAACTTAGTCAATTTAAATTTCCAATAAAGCACTTACCGCTTTATTCATACCCAGATTTTTTCATTTGATTTTAAATTTTGGCGATTATATAGACAATTTTTAAAATTGATAGTATTTGCTATTTTTCTATTACTACGATTCTTAATGCTCTCTTTTAATATTTTTGAGTAATAAATAATCAAAAAAGGATTGATGAGTTGTGAAATAAAAAATTAGGCGGCAAGCATTAGAAAAATAGGAATTTTTGGGTGCTGAAAAATTGAGAGTTTCCAGTAGACTGCGTGTGTTAATATTCCGTTCATTTTAAGAGGTGGAATAATTGCCTACTCAATCAAGGGGAAATATATGCTGAACGCAACGGGTCTTCATTATAGTGTGAAAGTTGCAGGTTTACCGCAAAGTACATTTGTTGTTTATAGTTTTCATTTAACAGAAACGCTTTCAGCACCCTTTTCACTTGAGCTAAATTTATTTAGCGAAGATAGCAGCATTGAAGCAGACGACATTATTGATCAATCAATAGTTTTGAGTATTTGGCAAAATGGACAACTGCAAAGAGTTGTTAATGCAATAGCATTTGAATTTGAAATTAAAGAAACGGGTTTTAGGCGCACGAGTTATCAAATCATCGCGCAACCAAGTGTTCAACGCTCTGCTTGGTTACAAAATGCGCGAATTTTCCAATCAAAAACCGTCTCAGATATTACTGGTATTCTTTTAGAAGAAGCAGGCACAGTTGACTATGCATTTAGTTTAAAACGTGCCCTAAAAGAGCGCGAATATTGTGTTCAATATTGTGAAACAAACCTCGAGTTCATGCACCGCATTCTTGCTGAAGAAGGTATTAGCTATTACTTTGAGCACCAAGAAGATAAACACACAATTATCTTTGTTGATGATAGCCAGTCCCATCCAAGTTTGAAAGATGAAACTCCCATTCCATTCAATGCATCAGCAGGGGGAATGGGTGAAGTTGAATTGTTAACCGGTAGCCGAAAGCCTTGGATTTTTGAATTTAGCTCAAGGGTGAAAACTGCATCATCAGCTGTCGCTATGCGTGATCGATTTTATAAAAATCCAAATTATGATCACGAGCAATCAACTAACTCCCATGCGCTAAATGGACAGGGGAGTTATGAGCATTACCAATATCCTGGGCGTTACAAAGAAGGCGCAAGTGGCAGAGCGTTTGCCGAGCATCGCCTTGCTTATTTAAGGCGAGATACACAAGTTGGCAGTGGTAAAAGTAATCAACCTACGGTGCAAATGGGGCATTTTTTTGTATTGGGTGACCACTCTAATACAAGCTTTAATAAAGCGTGGCTAGTTACCTCTATTACACATGAGGGAGTGCAAGCCCAAGCGCTGGAAGAAGAGGCGGGAGAGCAAGGCGCAACTACTTACTACAACAGCTTTAAAACAGTCCCCGCAGGGCATCAATGGCGCCCAACCCCTCAACCTAAACCCCAAGTGTTAGGCCCGCAAATAGCAACGGTAACAGGCCCAGCGTCAGAAGAGATATTCGTCGATGAATTTGGCCGTGTCAAAGTACAGTTCCCGTGGGATAGATATGGCAATAGTGATGACTTTAGTTCGTGCTTTATCAGAGTCTCGCAAGAATGGAGTGGCGTTAACGGCACTTACGGTGCTATTGCAATCCCTCGCATCGGTACTGAGGTCATTGTTTCATATTTAGAAGGGGATATGGATCAGCCGATTATCACAGGGCGTACTTACAATGCTAAAAATATGGTGCCTAACATCTTGGCAGCTAATAAAACGAGAACCACTTTCAAAACTAAGTCTCATAAATCCAGCGGCTTTAACGAGCTCACCTTTGATGATGCCACCGAAAACGAGCTGATTTATCGCCACGCACAAAAGAATGAAGATATTCAAATCAACAACGATAAAACCCAGAATATCGGTCACGACGAAAGCCATACAGTAGCTCATAACCGTACCCGTTATGTCGGTAATGATGAGGCAATTACAGTTGAGCAAGATGTGCGTTACAAAGTAAACAGGAATCAATTTGAAACTATTGAGAAGGACTTGATTACTACAATCAATAACAGTTGGAGTGAGAATATTTATTATAAGCACGAACAAAACGTAGGTGAGAACAAGCTTTTAAGGGTTAAAGGTAGTTATGACTTAGAAGTTAAAGAAGAGATTAACTCTAATACAACCACCCACACAATAATGGGTGGAGATAAAGTCGTTATTATTGGAGGGAACTCTAAGATGACACTAGCTAAAGGTTCAATCACTCTTGAAGCGGCGAGTATTAATTTAAAAGGAAGTGTAAATATTGGTGGAAGTGGATCTGCTAGTGTACCTACTTTAGCCGATGCTGCTAATACTGGAGATTTATTTTCTGAAGAATGCCCACTGAATAAAACATAAACGAGGCCTTATGGTATGGCATTTTCAAATAACCTTCCGGTCATATTAAGCTGCGAAGTTGCAAAAAGAGACGATAAATATAATCAGCGTTATGAAATACAAGTTGCAGCTCTAGTTGACGATATTTATAAACTAGATGAAAAGATCAGTGCAGCAATTAATAAAGACAATTATATTTTTATGTATTCTGATGAGCCATGCTCATTAGATGTACATATGGAAAAATCAAAAATCTTTGATGTCGAGTGTATGCGTCTGTGTGAAGAGATTAGTAAAGATGAGCCGATCAAATACAGAGAAATAAGGTTAATTAGCACAGATGAAACAGCACCAGAGCCGGAGCTTAATTTAAAAATCGAACAGCATCTTGTTGAGGAAGTAGAAGAGCAAATACATTTGCCTACCTATGAACGACAGTGGATTTGTTCAAACCTTAAAAATCATCTTTTTCAAAATAATGATGGAAAGGCAGAAGATAATAAACTTTATACCTACGCTGTTATTGACGCGACTCTACGTACAAATGTCTTAGGTTATTTTGATTTGGCGGGTGATATGAAGTCCAGAATTGATGTACCTATTGTGAACTTTTTTAAAGGAAAGGCAGCAGTTGAATTTGAAAAGTCAGCGCCGTACTTACTTGATCTAACACTTCCAAAAAGTGCGTTTATTGATACAACCAAAGTACCTAAGTTTCATATAGACTTCTTCGCAAATCATTGGGGGCATAATACAAATATATTTATTACAACCAAAGCGCCTATTGAAAGTGTTATTCAGCATTTTAAAAAATTTACTAAAGTGCAAGATGAAAACAATAAATGGTATTTCTTTCGATTTTGGGAGCCTAGAAAAATTATTGATTTTTTGTCTGAAACTGATCCTGAGCAACAACACGCTTTCTTTACGATACAAACCCAATGTGGTGAGCATAGTTTTGAATTACTCGTAGAAGATGGTTTCGATAAATTTAAAACATGTAAATACCAGCCTGCTATCGATAAAGCTGAAGGGATAATTTAAATGGCCACTTTTAAAGCAACGAAAGAACAATTAAATATGTATGGTTGTGCCGACTGTGCCAAACACGTTATCGTTTTAGTGGCAGGTACATCGGATGCGGTCAATGCGTTTATAAATAATACTCATTTTTTAACTGATGGGCATAGGGCCAATAGCTATGATTCACAGGCAGCGTATTGGGACCCAGCCTTTAAAAATGCTGTGAACTTACTTGAAAACCCCACAGATACCTCAGGTCCTATGATATTAATGGATCAACATGGCTGGTCTGGAGACAACAAAATTGAGCAAAGACTCATTGCAGGCAGATATTTAGTGGATATGCTCTGCGGTGAGGCGCCTCTGCAAAATGGCATTAATCAATATGTAAAGCCCTATAGAAAAAGACCTGTTTTCTTTCATCTGATAGGTCATTCCCATGGCGGTAATGTGATTAACGAGATGACTCGGCGTATTGATGCTATGGGCGATTTATGGCCAGAGCCGTGGAAAGTAAAAAGTATTACTTATTTATCGACACCTTTTTTTAACGAGCTACATCAAGTCAAAGCAACACCCAAGGTATTTCATGAAGATGCAGAAATACTTCATTTATACAATGAGTATGATCTCACCCAAAGAATGTTGGCTGATTTTTCGCTAGAACAATTAGCAGAAACAATTCACAGTATCGATACAAGTGTGTTTGAAAAGCATATTAACGTACTAATCCCCCCAAAAGAATCTGATCGTTTTGAAGCATCTGATTTTTATTTTATTTGGCCAAGCTTCGAAGAAGGTAAGCGTGTTTATGATAACTATTTAAAAGTATTTAGAGCGGTTAGGGGGATAGTTGAGGGGGCTATTGAAATAGTAGACAAACTCTCAAAACCTATCACACATTCAATAAGCAAAGAAGACGCAAAATATCTAGATAAAAAAACAACTCCAGATACACGTACAATTATTTCAAAAAAAGTTAAAGATCTCTTAATTTATGATATACGAAAAAGAAAGGAGAAGAAGAAAGAAGGTATCCTTATTAAAATTCGTAACGAAATAGATAAAAATATAAATTTATTTGAAGATAGGAACCAATTACATGCAAATGGTAACACTTCATACAGAGTTGCAAATTTATATAAAGATTTACAAATTAACGATTTAGTTGAGATACTAACTGATTTTTTAGATGTTGATAGAAAAACCATGTTGTCTAAAAAAGAGAATGGTCTAGTTAACATAATAATAGAAATAGCTTTGTCTAATATTCAAGCGTTTGACAATACCTATGTAGATCCTAGCCCGCAATTTAAAGATTCTTTTTTATCAGCCAAAGTAACGGCACTGAATATCACAGATCGCGATCCCTTTGATAAGATGGAACCTTATAGTGATAATTTCAAAGTGTTCATGGAGCATATTAATAAGATTGAAACGAATTTCCCTAAAGATAATAAAACAAATGCGGCAGATCTTCTTTTTACATTAGCTCAGAACAGCACCATAGTAGCTTATTATTTAGGCGAAATGTCTTTTTGGGGTAAAGTAATACGCGGTTTTGCTGAAACAATCAGAGCTAATCGCTGGAGAGAGAAAGTGGGGGATCTATGGATTGGTGACCATGACCCGAGTAACCTAGAAAGGCGGTTATTCGCTTTAGCTGCGGCAATTAGTAACTCACAAGCCATATTGAGTACAAAAGATTTTGGTGGCTTGGAAGAAGAGTATACGCCACCTAGTGAAGAACAGGCAACCCGCACTGAAGCACATGAAGCTAGCCTAGAGGCAAATAAAGAAAGAAGAGAACAAGCGAAAGCCCAAAGAGAAAAAGAAGCAAAAAAAGCCAGCATTGAAGAAGAAAAAGAAAAACGTGTTTTAGGCCCTTCTTTAAAAAAGGCCGAAAAAGCGCAGCAGGAATATATAGAGGCTATACAGCAGCCTGGGTTATCGCCGCAGCAAGTGCAGTCTATCGCACAAAAATGGGTTGAATCATCCGATGCTAAATTATTACAAGAACATAGCAAAAAAACGAGAGAGAGAGAAATCGCAAAGCAAAAAAGAGAGAAAGCAGACAAACAATATGAAAAAGATAAAAAGGAATATGATGATTATGCAAAAGAGAGAGCAAAATTCTCTGTAGGTAGTCTTCCTTACTTATTTATAGAATCTCATTCGGTGAGCCGCAGAGTTTTACACGGGGAAGTTAAAGCGTTTTTAAGAAGAATGGGGCCTAAAAAAAGATGAAAAAGATATTATTGGTACTTGTTACACTTATCTCAATGCAAGCATTTGGTAATGAAGGTTTCATGCAAGTCTGTAATAATCCTACAGAGACTCAAAAGGTCACTTTGGAGGTAATGGTAAAAAATGTTTTTGGCTATAAAAAAAGCTTGAGAGGTATAAACTGTGATAAATTATATAATAAATTCAGTAATAGTAGCTATTATGTACAGGTAAATGGAACGTTTGTTAGTGATGTAAGCCCATTACAATACTTTACTAATATTAAAGAGCTTTCATTAAGAAATAGTAAAATAGTTGATCTAACTCCACTGTCCCATTTGATAAACTTAGAAGATCTCGATTTAAGTAGTAATAAAATTACAGATCTATCACCCCTTGGAGAACTTAAAAAACTTGAAAGTTTGTCATTATATGGAAACAAAATAAAAAAAATTCCTTCACTAGAAAAATTAAAGAAACTTACAGGTTTATCATTGAGTTTTAATGAAATCGTAGATATTACGATGATATCAACAATTAAAAATTTGGAATGGGTCAATTTGTCTTCAAATAAGATTAATAACTATTCCGAGTTAGAAAAGCTCACAAAACTTACAGGCATAGATCTTGGTAATTCTCAAATAGCTGATATCTGTGTACTTGAAGATATGATTCAACTAGATAGCTTGTTCATTGACCAAAATAGAATTAGTGATATTTCTTGTTTAAAAAAATTAAAAAATTTAAAGTACTTAGACTTAAGTTCTAACAAAGTTAAAGATATATCAGTGTTAGCTAATTTAAATCAATTAAAAGAGATTGACGTTGATGAAAACCCTATTAAAGATATACAGCCACTTATCAAACTACATAGCTTAGAAGATGTTTCTATAGCGGCAACTAAAGTGGAAGATATTAGTTTGTTAGCTGGGCTACCTTATTTAAAATCTCTGGATTCTGTAGCGCTTAAACTAGTAAGGTGCTCACCTAAAAATCTCGAAGAACTGAAAAATGGAAAATCTTGTTATACCTCAGAAGGTAAATTGAAATCTTGGTGGCAGCGCATGTTAGGTAATTGATAAATAAATAATACATTGTATAGAGAATATCTTTTTAGTGATTAAGCCACATTTTTTCTTTGAAGGATTTTACCTGAAGAGCTTAAACCTCTCTTAAGAGAAATAGATTCTAAAAAAGGTAAAAATTAGAAAAATATCTAATATTATATTAACCATGGGATAGTGAAAAAATCATGAATATTGAAAGAAGGTTTGTTTATTTATTAATAGCTATAGTTCCTGTGTTTCAATGGCTATTAATTTCATTAATGACTTTTTACCTTTTTACTCTAGGCATGCTTAAGACAAGTGAAGAGTTATTGTTTATATTTTTACCAACTATATTGACATTTTGTATTTTGATACTGAACTTATTTCTTATTATTAGGTTAGGAAAAGTCGGTAGATTGTTAAGAAAAATATCAATTGTATCTCAATTAGTTGGGATAATCTCGTTTATTGCTTTCTATCGTTATAATTTCTCTTTTAATCATGAAATTGGTATAATAGGTCTTATTGTAATTAACCTTATATCAATTATATTACTCTTTGAGTTGATAAATAATAAGCCAACTGAAATTAGTGAATGAGCATGCACTGTATTGGAAATAAAAAAATATTGTGGATGTTCAATGGGTGTTTAAAGGCGTGCCTATTGAAATAATGATATTTAAAGAGATCATTCTAGAGTTTGAAAGGATTATATTTGAAGAGTTTTACGCGGGTAAGCTGAAGTGCTTTTAAGAAGAATGGATTTATTGAAAAAGAAAAGGAAATAATATGACTTACATCATCCGCCAAGGCGATCCCACCACAACAGGTGGTAGCGTCACACAAGGTCATAGTTTATTAGAAACATTTGGTAAACCAACTACCTTAGAAGGTATGATCGCGACTTGCCCAGCCTGCAAAAAAGGCTCTGGGCCTATCCAAATAACTAGTCGCCGTCACTCTGAAATAGAAGGTAAGCCAGTTGTTATTCATGGGGATATTGTCTTATGTGGATGCCCACCAGGTGCCAATACAGTAGTAGCGACACAATTTGAAGCAACGACTGATTAAGTAGCTAAACTTATCTCTATTTTCGCAGTTTTAAGGTTTTGATAGATGGGCTGGTAATATCCACACAACCTTTAATCCCACAAAAAGTCACCTCTCATCACAGGGCGCAGCTCCATACCTACAACACGCTAAAAATATGGTGCCCAATATTTTAGCAGCCAATAAAACCAAGACGACTTTCAAAACTAAGTCGTCGGCCCTGCATAACCAATTAACTGCCAATATAACAATAAGATAGGAAGTTTTCTGAGTACCTGTTTTGCAAGGTTTTGATAATCTACAGACTAGTTTCTTGCAATATAGGGCCGCTCATGAAACCTAAAGCTGATTCTGCCTCTATTCGTAAACATCAACGCCGCCT
>CAKZOD010000011.1 GCA_937136055.1 uncultured Oceanospirillaceae bacterium
CACTGTAAAATAAGGTGTGGCAGCGAAACTAGCCAAAAAAGTTATACATGGAAGTTTTTTGGTACTTAATCGCTGTTTCCTTAGGCATGCATTAAGCCCACAGAGAAGGTTTGGGGACTTTATTGAATGTTGATATATAGAGGTGTTTGAATCGTTAAATTAAAGGAGTAGTGAACAAGCCCAAAATGCATAGAATAAGGGATGTTTTGAGCTTGATTGCTGTTTCTTGAGGTTATAGTCCTAAGCCAAACTTTAATCCTGCAAAAGCAGCCATCCCCACTAGGATTGTCGTTAGCAAATCTTTGCGTATTAAAGCCGTAACAACAGCGACAATTGATGCCAAAATGTAAGGGTTATAGACACTCAACCACAGCTCTCCTTTAGGCATGGTCACGGCTGGTGCAATGATGGCCATCAGTACAACAGGAGGGACAAATTCTAGAGCTTTATTGAGCAAAGGTGGAAAACGTACTCTGCCTGCAAAAGCAAATAGTACGTATCTGACACTGAATGTGGCTAAAAACATGCCTGAAATTAATAGTGTTTCGTTCATCGTCTAATCTCCTGAGCAGGCTTTTTAAAACGGTTTTCTAGCATCATCAAAGAGACTCCTACGCTAATCCCGGCAAAAGAGGCGAACAGTAATCCAAGTTTATGGGGGAAATCGTAGCTGACAATGGCTAATACCGATGAGACAAGTACCGCCACTAGGATGGGTTTACTTTTTAAGTAAGGCACCACCATGCCGAGGAAAGTGACTGACATCGCAAAGTCTAGCCCCCAATTTTGCATCTCAGGGAAAATGTTGCCCAAGGTTAAACCAATGTAAGTGCAGATAACCCAGTTGGTATACATGGATAGAAAAGAGCCTAGATAGAACCAGTGCGCTCTTTCAATATTTCCTTGTAGTAAATAGCGATTATTAACTGCTGCAAAGGTTTCATCGGTTAAACCAAACGCCATAATAGCGCGCCAATACTGCGGTAAGTGCTTTACCTTTGAAACTAAGTTTGCGGAATAGAGGATATGGCGAAAGTTGACGATGAAAGTCGTTGCAATAATGATCGGCACACTGGCTCCTGCTGCCAACAAGCTTAACGCTATGAACTGACTAGCTCCGGCAAAGACAATAAGAGACATCAATATTGCGCCGATGGCAGATAAACCATTAGGTTCAGCTAAAGTGCCAAAAATAATCCCAAATGGTGCCGCCCCAACAAGCAGTGGAAATGTGGCGCTCATCCCTGAAAAGAACTCTTTAGAGCGGTTGGGTAATGGTGTGCTCCCTTCGCAGTGAGTCTCTAGATTTGTCATTGTCATAAATGTAGCTCCATGTAAATATCTGAGCGTTGGTAAAAAGAGCTGCCATTTGGGTGCTCTGCCTCTTTGAACCCCATGTGCTGATAAAGTGTTAACGCTTTTGGCAGTAAGCTAGAGGTCTCTAAATATAAGCTCTCAGCATGCAATGACCGCGCTTTATCTAAAGCAGCTAGTAGCATCTTACGGCCTATACCGTAGCCTTGATATTGCTCATCAACAGCCATTTTAGAAATCTCGTAACGGCCATCACCGTGGTGTGCTAATGCCACACAACCCACTATGTTGTCTTCTAGTTGAGCAAACCAAATATAGCCGCCTCTTGCTAAATAGTAGCTCTCTGGGTTGTTGAGAGATTGCCTATCAAGCTCGTTGAGCTGTGCATTGAAGTATTTAGTGAGCCAGGCAAGGTTAAGGCGATAGAAATCTTCTTTAAATGCGTTTTGCCAGTTTTTGAGTATCACTTGCTGTGGATTAACGCTAGTTGCTAAAGCGTTGAGCACGGGATTAACAAAGCCGGTTTTATCGTAAGCAGCTTCAAATTGATCGAGCGCTTGTAGAATAGAATGCTCTTGTTGATCGATAATTGCATCAAGGCTAGTGCGCATTTGACTCAAAATAGGTTCTATTTTTTGTAGTAACAGCAATGCTTTTTCATCTAATGAGAGCAAAGTGCGGCGCTCATCTTTAGGGTCTAATGACTTGTAGATTAGTAGCTCACTCTGCATTTTATTGGCAATTTTACTAATCGCTGGATGGCTAACATTGAGCATTTCAGCGGCTTGAGTAACTGATAACGGGCCCTGTAGATGCAGTAAGTTAAACAGTGGAAAGTAAGTAGGGTGCAAATCGATCTGCTGCTCTTGATAAATACTGGCAACATCTTTGTATAGACGATCTGATAATCGTTTGAAACGGCTGCCCAGAGAAAGACAGCCTAAAGTCTTCATGTGATCCACTGTTGATACCTATAAACATTGATATTTATAATTATAATAAACCAATTACGTAACTAGTTACATAGTTTTTTAATGTAAGCGCAATTTCGTTCAATAAATCACAAGCTCGCTATCTTAAGATTCGTAACTAAGTGGTTAATAACCTAGCGTTTGCACTCCAGCAAAAGAAGGTCGCCGCTATTGAAAAAAATATTTATAAGCTATTAAAGAGGGTTGTTATGTTATCGATTATTGCATCGATGTCGCTGTTTGCTTTTATTGGTGCTGCATCGCCAGGTCCGGTGAACATTATCGCCGTCTCTAGTAGTGCTGCGTTTGGCTTTAAGCAAACTGTTTCTCATGTGCTGGGGGCGTCATTGAGCTACGCGCTGATAGTTTATTGTGTGGGTTTGGGGTTAGGCGAAGTGCTGTTGATGTATCCACAAATCACTCAAATACTGCAGTATCTATCGGCTGCATTTTTGCTCTTTATCGCCTATAAAATTGCCTTCACAGGAGCGCAGCTTGATAAAGATGATCACAGGCAGTTACAGCGACCGAGTTTGCTACAAGGTGCTTTAGCGCAAGGTTTAAACCCTAAAGCTTGGCTGGTTTCTATGTCAGGGGTGAGTATCTTTGTGTCTGCTAATAATCCTGCAGAGCTATATTTATTAGTATTCACAAGCGTGTCTTTTGTTATTTGTGTAATTGGCGTTGGTATTTGGGCGATTATTGGTCAAGTTTTAAGTAGGCTACTTAAGGATGTAAGAAATTTATTACTGTTTAATCGAGTGATGGGAGCGTTGCTAGCGCTATCTGTTGTTTCTATGTTTCTTTAAAGAAAGCTTTGCAAAGAACGGTTTATGAGAAAAGACAATAAGAATAATTTATGTCGCAGTGCTGCGCTCGATTTTGTCGAAATGAGAATCGCGAGCCATTGTGATAGCTGCTATAGCACTCATAGCCATGATGAGTTTTCTTTTGGTGTGGTTGATCAAGGGCAAGCACGTTATATAAACACGCGTGAGAATTATCATGTCAGTGAAAAAATGACAGTGACGATAAATCCAGGAGATGCACATTCGTGTAACCCAAAAGGGCAGGCTTGGTCTTACCGTATGCTGTTTATTGATACTCAATGGATGGCGAATGTGCAGCGCGAAGTGTGCTCTAAAATGAATTATGACTACGCCTGCTTTGAGCAGCATTTATTGACCGAGCAATCACACTACAATGCATTTTCAGCTCTGTTTTCAATACTGCTTGAAGAGCGAAACCCTCTCATTGCGCAAGGTATTTTAGTTGAGTACTGCGCGCAGCTGTTTGATCCAAAAATAGCGTTCAAGCAAATCAGCGCAGGAGATGTTGATAAAGTACAGCAGCTGATTATGGATCAGATGGAAAATCAGCTAACGTTGGATGAGTTATGTGAAGTTGCACAACTTAGCCCTTTTCACCTTATTCGCAGCTTCAAAAAACACTACGGACAAAGTCCACATGCATATCAACTAGATCAGCGGATTAAGCGCGCTAGGTTACTATTAAAATCTGGAGGAGGATTAGCCGATACCGCTAACTCATTGGGTTTTAGTGATCAGAGCCATTTTCAGCGAAATTTTAAGAAAAGGACAGCATTAACCCCTCGCCAGTATCAGAAATTTTTCATTTAAAAGTATTGCATATCGCGGCGTTTATTGATCGGTGTCAAAAACGTTATCTACAGTGGTTAAAAATCACACGCTTTTCTCTAGGCTAGGCTGTACGTGGCCTTCAGAGGGTTATTTGCGCCTTGTGCATGCTCTATCCAATGAGTTGTCCACAAATATTGTTGATAGTTAATAAAAATCAAATAGTTATCCAATTCTTTTAATAATGAGTAAGAACTATTCAATGTTTGGGCTGATTTGTGCATAAAATTATTCATATAAATACTTCAACACAGTTTTATCCAAAATATTAACTTGAAATAAATGCTTTTAAAACAGTTTGTTATGTGAATAAAACAAAACAACTAAGACGTTATAAATATTTTATCCACAGTGATGAGAAACGTGCTTGCAAGAGAGTTATGCTGAGGCTTTGTTGATCAGTTTTGCAAGCAAGACGCTGCATTTTTTCTGATTGCTTCAAAATTCATCTTGTTTATAAGTTTGCCGTTTCTATAAACAATTTGGAGGTCGGAGTGCTCACGCTCGCCAAATAGTTGGGCATCTTGAATACGTACAGTTTTACCGTTTTGAAGGTCTAAGATGCCTTTTTTGGAGCGTTTACCGTGGTCGGTAATAGGATCTTTGTAAACCTCCTGCCATTCGCCGTTGATCAGTGCAGCACTGTTCTTCATCGCGAACTTTAAAGTATCGCGATTGAGTTGCTGAAGTAGCCCTCCACCCATACCAAATGCAATGTTTTCTGTACTCCAGCCCTTCGCAGTAAGAATCTCTAAAATAAGACATAATGACTGTAAATTAATACCGTCGCCTTGGATTAAGCGCACTTTATCGCTAAGTACCTTGTAGCCTTTGGTGTTGAGGGTGTAACCAAACTTATCTGCTAAGGTCTCAAGCAAAATAGGTAAAATTTCTTCAGGATCACCGCTATCAGGTCGGATAACTAAGGTACCATTTCGCTCAACTACTTGCTCTTTTAACTCACTCCCCCACAGTTTGCTAACTGCGTTAAAGATGTCGTAAGAATCCGAAACACAGGCAACAAGCCCATCAGGGAATTGTTCTAAAACGTTCCGATAAGCATCTTTTTCGTGCTGCTTTCCCCAGCTGGTAATAGTGCTGTGTTCGGTGGCTGGAATTGAAAAACCGCTTATCCCTGCATCATAATAATCTCTGGCAAAGCGAATAGCAGATAAGGTATCAGTTCCTAGGAAGTTCACAAGATGAGCAGCGCCGCCAATACAGGCTGACTCTTCACTAGAAACGCCTCTGGCACCAAAATCATGTAGCTTAAAGCCCAGCCCTTCAAGGTTATCGCAAGTCGCTTGCATATAGCGGTTGATCACTTTTTTGCATTCAAAGGAAAGGGTCGCAACTGTTGTTGGATACCACACTGCGCGAAGTAACGATGTTTCTAAATAGCTGGTTAACCAGAAAAACCTTGGGTCTGTATTAACGACAGTCACTAGCACATTTTGTGTCGGGATTACTTTGCCTTCTTGTACTGCTCTAATCTCTAGTGGGAAGTGACCAAGCTCAATCAGTGCTTTCCAACCTTGTTCGTTGAAAGGCACTCCGTGCTCTGTGGTTAGCGCTTTTGCTTCTTCAAAATCTTGCCATGTGGGGAAGTTTTGATTGAGCTCTATTAAAGCCTTTTGTAAACCAAAGAACAGAGTGCTATCAAAAACACCACCGCGACTCTCTATATAGGAAAACACTTTCTCTATTCCCTGCGGATACTGTTTGTAATGCGATAGTTTGTAGGAATCCGTATCGAGTATGATGTTTTTTTTCATAAGTTAGGGTGACTCAAAAGCAAAGTGAGGTGTTTAAAAGAATATACAGTGTGTAAACCAGCGGCTTAATCTACATGATTGACTAGCTTTTAGACCAGTATTTTATGTCATTTTTATGAAGAGAGGTGCCACTATTTATCTGATGTGAAAAAGAGAGGGTTAATCTGTGTTTGAATTCGTCAATAAGAGACAAGAGAGCACTACTTTTGCATCACATAATTGATAAATTTTGATATTTCTTGGTGTGTTAACTGAGCTAGCTGGTGTATTGATTCTGCATTTTTCTTAAAAATATGTTAATAAAATCAGATATTTCCAGTGTTGTTTTAATTTTAAGTGACTATTTTTCGTGATGTTAAGCATTTATTAATATAATATATTTCTTGCTATTTAGAGTTGTTGTGCTAAAAAGCAGTCTTTCTAGGAAAAATGATTAGAAAACTGCATTTGAAATGCCTTTAGCTTAATGAAACAACGAACAAATCCAAGACGCCCTCTATGCCTTCGGGTACTGGTATATAGGATTTTTCGTGATAGCGGTTGCTGGATATTCAGAACGAATAAGGCCTTCTTTAGGTTTTATGAGTTTATTCAAATCAGTCTTTCCAATGTTAAAAACTATCAATGAGAACTGTGTATAAAACCTCGAAAATGAGTGTTGGCTATATAAGGATCTCTTCGTCTTAGTACCTAACAGGTAAATGTGAGTGCCATGTTAAATAGAATTCAATACAAAATAGGTTTTATTTCTGCTATCTGCCTGTTGGTAGTTGTTGCTGCGGGGATAGTTATTTCATTATTCAATAACGAGCATATTGAGCAAAAAATAGAAAAGCTGATACACAACGAATTAAAGAGTCAATCCGCTACGCAGCTGCAAGCAATAGCGTCTTTAGAGAGTGAAAAAGTTGCACGTAACTTAGAGCGTTCATTATCAGTGGCTTTAGGGATTAAATCTACAATTGAGACTTTCATTGAAAACGGCGATAGAGAAGCTCTTGATCGCGAGCGTGTATCTGAATACTTAAGAGGCTTACTCGCACAAAATAAACATATCTCAGGTACCTATGTTGCTTGGTCAAAAAATGCAGTTGATGGTTTAGATGAGCAACATGCTAATCAAAATAGCAAGCACAGTTTCAAAGATGGTCGGTATGCACCTTATTGGAACCGAGGCGCGGATGGCACTATTGCTGTAAGGCCGCTTAACTTACAAGATGTGGCCAATGATATTGAAAGTGGCAGTAGCAACTCTGACTGGTTTTTATGCCCATTGCGCAACAAGCGCGTTTGTATTACTGAGCCATACTCTTGGGATGTACAAGGAAAGCTAACTCTAGGTACATCGATAACCTTGCCTTTAATGGTTAACGGCAAGGTTTATGGTATGGCAGGTATTGATATCGGCCTGGATGAAATTCAAAAGTTTGTAGCCGCTACATCACAGAATTTGTATGAAGGAAAAAGTAAGCTTTATGTTTTCAGCCGTGGTGGTTTAGTTGCAGGTGATTCTGCGAATCCAAATCAAGTTGGTAAGAAAGCCTCTGCTCAGATGTCTGAGCTTCTCAATCAGTGGAATACTTCAAAGAATACCGCGTTTAACGAATCAGATGACGATTTCTTCGCTTATGCACCGGTTAAAGTGGATCAGCTCGATCAAACTTGGGGTGCTGTGATTCAACTCTCTCAAAAACATGCCCTTGCAGGTGTGGAAGAGATGGATGAACTGATGGAAAGCAGCTTTGAAGAAAGTATAAATGAGCAGATTCTGATGAGCTTGTTAGTGGCAATTGGTGGCGTAATCATATTGTTATTGTTTGCCCGCTCAATCGCTAGGCCCATTGAGCAATCAGCATTAGTGATCACAGATATCGCGTCAAAAGATGGTGACTTAACCAATCGCTTGGACATGCACCGCTCTGATGAGATTGGTCAGTTAGCTGATGGTGTTGATGCTTTCATCGGTAAAACTCAGGAAATTGTAAAAGATATAGCCGGAGAGATGAATAATGTCGAAGGTTCGGCGTTGCGTACTTCTGAAATTGCCGAGTTAAGCAATTCGCGGGTTGACCAGCAGCGCTCAGAGATCGAAATGGTAGCGGCTGCAGTGACGCAAATGTCTGCTAACGCAGGGGAAGTAGCACGAAATGCTGAAGATGCAGCGAATTCAGCAGGACAGGTAAAATCAGCTGTCGATTTGGGTGCTAATAATGTGCGTGAAAGTGCGGAATCAATCAAAACATTATCGGCTGAAATGGAAGGAGTAGGAACTGTAATGCAACAACTGGCAGATGATAGCGAGAACATAAGTAAAATTGTTGATGTAATCAATGGTATTTCTGAACAGACAAATTTACTTGCGCTAAATGCGGCAATTGAAGCTGCACGTGCCGGAGAGCAAGGCCGTGGTTTCTCAGTAGTTGCCGACGAAGTTCGTAATCTTGCCTCTAAGACACAGCAGTCAACATTGGAAATCCAGCAGTTGATTGATAAGTTACAGGGGCGCTCACATCAGGCAGTAGATGCACTTCAGCAAGGCAGTGAGCACGTTAGTGAATGTTTGGAACGTGCAGAGGTGGCGGTTGATACCTTAGGTGGCGTGGTGAGTGAAATCAATGATATTGATAACATGACCTCGCAAATAGCTACAGCTTCTGAACAGCAAGCAGAGGTTTCTGAAGATATCTCTCGTAATATTAGTAACATCAGTAGTGCTGTAAATGAAATATCCCAAGCATCGAATGATAGTTTGAGTGAAAGCGCACGTTTGTTTGATTTAGTGAAGAAGCTGGAGCAGCAGTTATCTCGCTTTAAGTACTAAATTTTACATAGAAGGTTAAAAACCGCATTTCTTTATGGCGTGCGGTTTTTTTATTTTAAGGCTGTAAAAACCGCATTTAATCAGACAGGAAGTAATGGGTGATAAGGCTCAGGTGGCAAAATCACTTTTATGGAATCACCCACTGAAATGTCTGCTCCACGTAAAACAATACCCATAATGCCTGCTTTACGAATGAGATTACCTTTATTATCTTTTGCTAATACAGCAGCTGTTAGGCCTTGTTGATAGTTATCAAGCTGCTTACAAGGGTTGCGCAACCCTGTTATTTGAATGAGCGCATTTTCTCCAATCTCAAGCTGAGTCCCCCTTGGCAATGATAAAAGATCGATACCTTCAGTGGTAATATTCTCGCCCATAGTCGCTGCTTGAATATCAAATCCACTTTTTTGTAATTGCGCAATGAGCTCGTAGTGAATTAGGTGTACTTGTCTTAAATTAGGTGCTGTAGGGCTCGCTTTGACTCTGGAGCGATGTTTAACCAAAGTACCACGATGGGCATCATCTTCAACACCTTCTCCCTCAATCAACGTCAGAGATTTGCAGGTAGTTTTTGAGAAGCTATGCTGCGCTGACTTACTTAACGATACTATCTTAGGCATAGCGACTCCAATCATCAAATTATGTGTTAGCTCAATGAGAATCTCAATTGTGGCAGCATTCTTTTTTGTGCATCACTCCATATGTGCGATTCCTGGATTGCGCCTTTGCGAAGGTAAAACCCTTCAGCGTCGGGATCAGAAGTAATCAGGAAAGTCAAAATCCCTAAACGTGTACACTGCTTTAATATCTCATCAAAAGCGATATTGCCAATGCCTTTACCTATGGCTTCAGGTAGTAACCATAGATGATCTAGCTTATCGGTATCGCCTCTTTTGATCGCAAAAAAGCCCACTACTTTTGATGTTGAACAGATCAGGACTACCTTATTCTCTTGAATATATGCAGCATCAAATTTTACGATACTTCGCCAGTACTCAAGCTGTTCAGTGCTATAGCCCCAATAACTTTTGGACTCGATAAGAAGATCACGTAATAGATTACCTTGACCGCCATTGGCGACTTTGAAGGTAATCAATGGGGTGGCCTTATTATCGGTCGGCATTATTACTAGCTCGCTTTTATTAGGCCATAACAATCGGATAGGCTGAGTTTTCCCCTGACTAAAATACCTATGCCGCTAAAAGTAGCGGTCGCTATAATAGGCAGCGATATCCACATAACAGGATGCAGGCTGATCGAGAGATTAAAGAACTGAGTGTTCATAACTGCCAATAATAACTCGGCAATTAAGGCTGCAATACTGCCGCAAGTTAGGCCTAGCAAACAAAATTCCAGCAAATCAAGGCGCTTCGTTTGAAGCTCTGACGCGCCTAACGTTTGTAACAGCGCGCCTTCATAACGTCTTTGAGCAAGCTCTTGCTGCAAGATAGTTAACAGCATTAAGCTACCACTGATAACCGTTAAGAACATGATCAAGCTAGCGCTATCGGCAAGCTTGCTGATGATGCCTTGCGCTTGCTTGAAGATCTTATCAATATCGACCAAGGTGATGGTCGGAAAGCTTTTTACTAACTCTGTGCTCGCCTTGGGCTTGTCTTCAGGAATCTTAAAGCTAGTGATAAATGTATGTGGGAATTCCTCTATCACTTTTGGGGTGTAAATTAGCATGAAGTTCGGCTTAAACGAGCCCCAATCCACTTCACGTACCGTTGTGACAGGCACATTAATAATTTGCCCAGCGACACTTAAGCCGATGCTGTCACCCAGCTTTAAGTTAAGGTCTTCTCCTAACTCGCGCTCGATAGACACCCCAGCCACATTAGGGTCCCAGTTACCCGCAACAATTTGTGTTTGCTCGTCTAACTCACTTTGCCAAGTTGTATTCAGTTCACGTCTAAGAGCGTGAGTTCTCAACTGATCCTTTGTCAGCACATCGTTCAGTGGCTGCTCATTAATTTGGCTAATACGACCGCGCACGATGGGATAAAGCTTGGCACTAATCTCTTGATCTTGCATCCAGTTATCCAAACGCTCTTTTTCCCAAGGTTGGATATTGATCGCAAAGTGATTAGGGCTATCAGCTGGAACTTGCCCCTGCCATTGATCAATTAAGTCATTGCGCACAAAGAACAACACAGCCATGATCGCGAGTAATAACGAGAAAACCCCGGCTTGTAAACGATGCCAATGGCGCTGCTGTCGCAAACGCAATTTTAACAGCGGCGCTAAGGCGATATTGCCCTGTAGCTTGCTCACCAGCAAAGAGATTCCTTTTTGAGCGATAAAACCCGCTATCCATCCCAGTAGTAACAATAGCGCTGTAATGACAAAAGCCAGCACTATCGATTCCATGTACCAACTGATAGCGACCAATAAAAGAGCTGCACAACCTAGGTAATGCCATTTGTTGCTAATGCTTTGCTGCTGGTTGCGCAACATCTGCAAAATAGACACTTGGCCTAATGGTAACAGTGTCGGCAAGCCTAAAATAAATAGAATAGAGAGCGCTAACAGTGGGCTAGTGACTACAGAGGCGATACTTAGTGTAGAGAAATGTGGTAGGTACTCACCTAACTGACTGGCGATCAACTGGTGCAAGAATAAACCAATTGCAGTTCCTGCTACTGCTGTCACTAGCCAACCGAAAAATAGCTGGGCAACATAAATCACTAATAACTGGCGCGGTGTCATACCCAAACTGAGCAGTAATGCTGAACGCTTGCGCTGATCGTTACTGTAGCGCTGCAGCGATAACAATATAGCTACAGCACCTGATAATAACGCCAACAGCGCGCTGAGTTTCAAATAGCGACTCGCATCGGCCAGTGAGCTATTATCTAGCTGACTATCATCACCAGAATTTACTAAGCGCTGCCCTTTTACTAGGGTTGGCTGCCAATTAGCTTGTAAGTCACTAATTGCCTGGGGATCCCCTTTAACCAATAAGCGATAATTTGCACGGCTACCCGGCGCTAAAATTCCCGTCGCCGCCAATTCATCCGCGCGCATAATAACCTGCGGATTAAAGTTAGCAAAACCGCGGCCGCGATCTGGGCTCTCAACCAAGATATGGCTCACCGTAAACTCGCTATAACCCAAAAAGAGTTTATCGTTTAATTCGATGTCTAGCCGGCTGAGTAAACTCTTATCCACCCAAATAGTATTTTTAGCAGGCACAGCTGGGTGCTCTTTGGGCTCAGTGATTACCGCTCCACGCACTGGGTAGGGGGAAGAAACTGCGCGAATTGTACTCACAACATTGTTATCACCCGCTTCCGCCATACTCACAAACTGAGTCACAGAGCTACTTTGTAGATTGAGCGCTTTAAGCTGATCCAGTTTTTGCTGGGCAATTGGCTGCTGGCTGCGCAAAATCAAATCAGCCCCTAATATATCAGCACTCTGAGTTGTTAAGCTCTTAAATAACCTATCACTGGTCGTTGTCAGCAGGGTAACTAAGGTGGTCATCATGAAAAGCGAGAGCATTAAAGTCAGCCAATTAGCTTTGCGCCACTGGCTGCGAATTTGCTTTTTACTTAAACGCCAAACGGGGTTCATTCTGAAACCTCTTGCAGCTGACCATCATTGAGCTTGAACACTCTGTCGCAGCGTCTAGCCAACTGCTCATCATGGGTAATCAACACTAAAGTCGATTGGGTTTGCGCACTCGATTCAAACAGCAACTTAATGATGTTTTCACCTGTGTTGCTATCTAGATTACCCGTAGGTTCATCCGCAAACAGCAAACTCGGTTGAGTGACAAAAGCGCGGGCGATTGCCACTCGCTGCTGCTCACCGCCTGATAGCTGGGCAGGAAAATGCTGGGTGCGCTCACCTAAACCCACAGCCTCTAACCACTTTTTAGCCTGTTGGTTACTATTGTCGACACCTTGGATATCCAGTGGGAGCTGAGTATTTTCCAGTGCATTTAACTCTCCTAACAGATGAAAAGACTGGAATACAAAGCTAATGTTTTTAGCTCGCCAAGCTGCTTTTTGTTGCGGGTCTAGTTTATTTAAATCTGTTCCAGATAGCGTAACTGTGCCGCTTGTAGGGGTATCTAAGCAGGCAAGTAATGACAATAATGTAGATTTACCTGTACCTGATGGTCCAATAATAGCTACACTCTCACCTTTATGGATTTGAAGATTTAAATCCTTAAATAGTGAAATTTCACTGTCTGATTCTGCTGCACCTGCATTGTTAAAAGATTTTGATAATTGTTGTGCATCAATAGCTAAAGGGGTTGTTAACTGCATGAAAAAGTTCCAGTTATTTCTATTATTGGTTTGTTTTATGGCGCAGGGTGTAAGTGCTAAAAATTTACTTGTCCTCGGGGACAGTTTATCAGCTGCTTACAATATGCCAACTGAGCAGGGCTGGGTTGCATTAATGGCCACAAAACTTGCTGACAGTCACTCCGACATAAAAGTAATTAATGCGAGTATAAGTGGAGAAACAACTAGCGGAGGACTTACGCGCCTGCCTGAACTGATTGATAGACACCAACCTGATTATATAGTTCTAGAATTGGCAGCAAATGATGGATTAAGAGGTATCCCTTTAAAAATACTGAAGAAAAACTTGAGCAGCTTAATTGAAATGAGCCGCGATTCCGGTGCTCAAGTGCTGTTAGTTGGCGTGCGCTTACCACCAAATTATGGGCCAAGGTACACTCAGCGTTTCTTTGAGTTATTTGAACAGCTTGCTACGCAATACGATGTTCACCGGGTGCCTTTTTTAATGGACAAAGTTGCGTTGAACCCTAGTTTAATGCAAGGAGATCGCTTGCACCCAAATGCTCAAGCACAGCCTATTATTCTTGAGAATGTTTGGCCTTCTTTAAGCCTGCTACTGGAAGATTAAAACAAAGTAATGAGCGCTTTAATGCGCTCATTACTGGAATGCACAGCAGAGTTATTCTTTAGTGTGGTTCATTCCAAAGTAGTAAACATTTCTATCCATGTCTTTAAATGTCTCAGGGTTTACGACAATTCGTGAAGTGTCTAGCCGAGTGACTTTCTCTTGATCTTGATTGCCTACCCACTTATCAGCACTGCTTAATGTTGTTAAAACACTGCTCGCACCTTTTGTGTAATAGTGAGCGGGAATGACCATTTTAGGCTTGTACTTTGTCAGCGCGTTATCAATATCTTCATAGCTTAAAATATGCTGTGAATCGTCAATGTTCATAATTAGCACATCGGCAGTTTTTAATATCGCCTCAACATGCTCAGCAGGTATCGGTCTGTTGTCACCCCAGTGAGCGATTTTCACACCTCCCGTTTCTATAATTTGAATATAGTTATCCATGTGTAGTGCGTTTTCTTTCGCACAGAAATCTTGGCCGAATTCTTCGTCGGCATCTGTCCACTTATACCAGCCTTTGGATGCACACATGTGTTTATCTGCTAGGCCTGTGACTTTAACATCACCGAGTTTGTACTCGCCGGATAAGCGCTCTAATACTTGTGTTGCATGGGGGCGATAAACAGCGTCGTGATCAAAGTGGGCGTGTGTTGATAGCACAAGATCAACAGGCACTTCAGGGAATGGCTTAGGAAACCAGACACCCCAGTAGCCAGAGGGGTCGTTGCGCCAAGGGTCAATCATAATTGTTAAGCCATCAGGAGAGGTGATTCTAAAGGCCATGTGACCAAAGAAGTCGATAGTGACGTCGCCGGCTTTGGCAGGGTCGCCACCTTTTTTCTGTGCTTCGATTACCTTGTTATTATTTTCACTAAAGGTCCAAGAACGAGATTCAGCGAAGAGGCTTCCACTGATAGCACAGCTAAGTAATAATGCGCTGAAAGGGGCTATTATTTTATTTTTATTCATTAGGTTACTCCTGGATTGTACTGCTGATATTTCAGGCTTTTAAGCGGTGAATAGCCACAGTTATGGAGCATGAACTGAGTATTTTAAGCTCCAAAATTGAAAACGTATACACCGCTAAGGATTGGCTTTGGCTATTCGTGAGTGCTAATAGCAATCAAAGCTGTGTTTATCATTAACTTATTTGGAGGTAATTCAAAGGGGGAGGAATACGGGTAAAATAGGGGGATTTCCCCCTATAATATATAAAGATTCAGTTTTTCTGTCGGCAAAGGTAATAGCGAGTTGCTCTAATTACTTGGTGTTTAATAAGAATTGTTTTAAGTTCACTTTACTACTGACTAGCCCTAGCTTTTGACGGATATTGCGGCGGTGAAAATCAATCGTGCTTTTTTCTAAGAACATTTGCTGGGCAATTGCTTTACTCGAAAGTCCTTTGCTAATGGCATTGGCAACTTGTTGCTCCATCGCCGTTAATTGGTAGTAGAACTTCTGTGAAACGTCACGGGTGACTTGTAGATGCTCTTTGATTCTTGAAAGGTACAACGATTGTTCGATGCTTAAAGGGGAGCGCTCAAGCTTACTAATCCAAGGTTTTAATAAGTGTTGCAAGTCATCTAAAACCTCTCGCTTAAGGCTGCTCTTATCTTGATCTGTGTGTTTTAGAAGAACGCGCATTGCGGTGTTTATTTCTGCCAAATCGTTAGCGTGATCGTTCATTTCGAGCTTTTGCTGGGCGAGAGCCTGTTCTAATGATGCCTGTGCCTGCTGATAACTATGTTGCTCCCAAATAAAAGCGAGATCCTGATTGGCTATACTCTGAAATTCTTCAATCAAGTCACGGTACTTTTTTGCCCGTAAATTCTCCTTTTGATCTAACACACATAAAGTGCCAAATGGCTCTGCGTCGGGCCAGCTTAAAGGGTAGCCCAAGTAGAAAGAGAGGTTGTGAACCATATCTGGGTTATTACGCCAAAGCTGCTCATTGGAGGCGTTATTGACCAGTAAAGGTTGTTGTTGATCTACAACTTTATCGCAATATAAACCGCAAAATCGGGGGCTTAACTCATTTTCTGTATAGGGGTTGGTAGGTGTTTTATTGGCAACGAGCATTTCAATATTTTGGGGATGTACACGGGTAATTAAAGCGGCGGGAGTATCTGTCACTTTGCCCATAATATCGACTAAACGCTGCCAGCGAGCCAATATTTGCGAGGGGATTTTAGGTTTTTTTAACATATCAGCGTCCGTCGAATTGAACTTAGCTATTGTTGTAAATTTATTATTTTCTCCGTTATAACATTTGTACAACAAACACTCTACTAGCAGCTTGTTACTGGCGATGGCACCAGATGGCGCACAAGGGAGCAGCAAAGGGGGATTAAAAGAGAAAAGTAAGAGTGATGTAAGGTTTTAGATGACAGAGTGGGGTAGATAGTTAAGGCGATAGCTAGGCGTAAATTGTTTACAGGGGCAAAGTGTATGAGCACAGAGTTGAATATATAGTTGTCCAGACACACAAAAGGCAGCCGAAGCTGCCTTTTGGTTGCGCTACCTTAGCTTAAGGTGCGCTTTCCATCATGTACTCGATAGCGCCTTTTAGCTCATCATCGCTACAATCAGTACATAAACCTTTCGCTGGCATTGCGCCAATACCTGAAATCGCTGTTTCTAGTAGCGCATCGATACCTTTAGCGCCGCGATCAGCCCAGTCAGCTGTACCGAACTTAGGTGCGCCAGATGCGCCAGATGTGTGACATAAGCCACATTTTGTATCGTAAACTTCTTTTGCAGATCTCGCTGGTCCACCTGCAACAACAGCTGCTGCGGCACTACCACAAGATTCATCACCTTCCATACATACTTTAGCAACAGGCTTGATGCGTTCTACAATGCGCTCTTCACTAGTGGTGGCACTAGTGTTTAAAGATAAAAGTAAGCCTAAAGTTAAAGCGCTCGCAATAGATGCTAATTTCACAGTGATTTTCACGTTAGTGGCCTCGTAAGTCATAGTAATACGGATTGTCTATTACAGCGCTAGGAGCTTGTCGGATTTGGCCAATCGTAGCGAGAGAAATAAGATTTGAGGCAGATTTTTCGATCTTTTGAGGCAAATAGCGAGCTATTAAACGATAAAGAACGGGAAATATGACCAAATTCTGATTTTTCGCAGTAGATTAGCGGTAAGTCTGACAAGCTCCTAGGGCGCATTCGCAATCTCTTTATTTAAATGAGGCAAGTATACAAGTAAAATCACATAACGAATATGCAGATTTCGCTTAACTGCTACAAAGATTGTGGTTTTTTATTAATTTTTTGATTTAAATGCGATTTGCCTGATTAAATTGCGCAGCTCAGCGCGCTAAAAATCGAATTTTAGTGCGCCACTTCAGCATAAATACTCCACGTTATTTATTGAGAAAAGGAGCTAGACGCTGAAACGCATTATCTAAAACATTTAAAGGTTGAGCGTAGCAGAGGCGTAAGTAACCCTCTCCTTTTTCTCCGAATGCGATGCCCGGTGCAAGACCCACTTTGGTTTCCTGCATGATTTGCTTGGCAGCGGCAAAGCTATCGGTTAATCCGTCCACTTTGAAAAAACAGTAAAAAGCGCCCTCAGGTTGGATAAACTCAACCCGAGAAAAAGTACTCAGTTGCTGTGCACAAAACCGGTAGCTTTCATCAAGTTGTGAAAGAAGTTGGCTGACATTTTGCTCGCCATCTCTTAACGCCACAATACCTGCATCTTGCACAAAACCTGCGGTAGAGGAGGTGTTAAACTCCGTTAATTGCCCGAGTTTCGCCTCTAAAATAGCAGGGGCGACAATCCAGCCTAATCGCCAGCCCGTCATTGACCAGCACTTAGAGAATGAGTTGACAGAGATGAGTAAATCATCGTCTTGGGCAATACTCAAAAACGAAGGGGCGCTAGCACCGTGACGATAAAGTCGCGAGTAAACATCATCAGCCACTATCCAAATTTGGTGAGCGCGGCAATGGGCTAAAATCTCTAACTGCTGTGCTTTGTTCATCACCCAGCCTGTAGGGTTGTTAGGTGAGTTGATGATAACGGCTTTTGTATCAGGGGTGAGCTTGTCGATAATTGTTTGTGTGTCGAGCTGCCATATGCCGTCAACAGGGTTTAGAGAGACAGATTCAATATTCGCACCTGCAGCGCTAAACGCACCGACAATGTTGGGCCAGCCCGGTTCAATAGTGACTATTTTATCACCGGGTGAGGCGAGTATTTGAGCACATAGCATTAACCCTTGCATACCTGATGGAGTGATTGTGATGCGCTGCGTTGTTAAATTGCACCCTAGTAATTGGTTAGAGTACTGACAAATCTGCTCGCGTAAATTGATTGCACCGTTGTTCGGCTGATATTTATGATTACCGCGGCAGAGGGATTCAACAGCAGCGTTGACAATAGAGTCGCTGGTGGGCCAAACGCCTTCTCCAAACCACAGTGGAAGAACATCATCTTGTTTCATGCCTAACTCTGCGATTTCTCGGATCTTACTGGCTTGTAAACTTGTTGCGCGCTGTGACAAGTTATCTAAAATCTTTTGGCTCATGCTATTTCCTAAATCAATTGGCAAGCAATGAAAGAAGAGGTGCTATTTAAATAGCAGCCTCATCATTACTTAATTTTTATTATTCACTGTAGGTGTAGGTGTAGGGTTTTGTTGAGCTAAGTGACTTCTCTGCCAAAGCAAGCTAGGAATAAGCACCAGTAAAATGATAAATGCGTAAGTCATGCTACTGCCCAATGAGATAGCTACCGCGAGGCAGAAAGTGAGCGAGCAAACAATTAAAGGTAAGTATTTTTTACTGAGCAATTTGGCCGCGGCGAACATAGTTGCTGAATAAATCACTACAAACACTCCGTTTGTCCACGAGATGAGCTGCTCAAGTTCTTGGCCGCTAAAATATGTGAAAGTGATAGCGAGTGCCATAGTGAGTAGGTTAGCCACTAGTGCACGTACCGGTACTTGGTGTTCGTTTAGTTGATCAAAATACTTAGGCAATACCTGCTCTTTACTGAAACTCCATATCAAGCGGGAGATACCAGCAGAATAAACATTCACCACAGCTAATCCACTAGCAGCTCCTAAAATACCGATGACTTGTGCACCATAACCACCAAGTAACTGATCAAACACATCGACCATTGCAAGGGTGCTTTCAAAGGGAGTGATGATGAGTAAATAAGTACAGGCCACATAAATGAGGCCTACTAAAATAGTGCCTATCATCATCGCGGGTACGAGATCTTTTTTAGGGTTGCGGAAGTCATTGGCAAGGTGAGTCATCGCTTCAACCCCAAGAAAACTCCAAAATGCGACGCCAGCAGCACTTAATACAGTATCAAATTCAGCGCGCTCTAAAATCACTGATAGTTTCTGCGGCTCGCTCTTGAAACCTGCTAATACGAGCAGAGCTACGACAATTGCGAGAATACTCACAGTTAAGAAAAACTGTAATTTAGCGGATACTTGGATGCCTTTGATATTGATAATGAGCAAAAATGCAATCATCGCTAACTGTGCTAGTAACTCTTGAATACCTGCTAGTGGCACTAACACGTAGAGAAATTTAAAAGTAATGAGGATGGCAGCAGCGCTGCCCATCGGTATCAACAGCAAAAAAGATAGGCCGATACAGCGCCCTGCAATATTTCCAAATGCCTTTTCAACAAAATAAGCAGGCCCAGCAGCATGAGGGAAATGGCTTGCAAGGCGCGCAAATACAAGTGTGATAGGTATTATTGCAAGTGTTAGTAGCGCCCAGGCAAAAATTGCTCCTGTATCTGCTATGGCAATCGTCATTTGAGGTAGGATAAAAACCCCAGTGCCTAGCAGTGTTGTAGCCATAAGCCCAGCGCCTTGCCAGCGACTTATTGTTCCCGGTGATTGTGACATGTGAAATAACTCATATTATTTATTTTATTGTAAGCAAGGTGCGCATAAGTTAACGCTAAACCTATGAAAGAGTATACCGCTAATTTCTGAACGGTTTGTGAGAGTCGGCAGTCATTTTGACGGAATTAGTTAGCAAAGTGGTGGATAATAAAGGCCTTTAAAGGTGTGAGATAATCCTTTTTACGCTGTTACTGAGAGTGTTATATTGCTTGTATTACAAATGCTAGAAAAGCATTGATTAAAAAGGGTTAACATTTGGATAAGTTTGATCAAGCCATTATTCAGGCATTAAAAAAAGATGCTAGGCAAAGTATTTCAACAATAGCGCAGCAAGTTAATTTGTCGAGATCAGCTGTTACTGCTCGCATAAAGCAATTAGAGAAAAGCAACGTTATTCGCGGCTACCAAGTGCTGTTAAGTGAATCGCAAAAGACAGCAGTCAGTGCGTACTTTGAAATACAATATGGATCTAATTGCAGCGCTGGTTTTTTAGAGATTTTCAATCAAATACCTGAAATTGTCACTTGCCATGGCATAACGGGTGACATGGATTTACTTGTCTTTGTTAAGGCACCAAGTATGCAGCGCTTACATGAAATTCGAGAGTTTATTGATAGCAATAGTAAAATTTTGAAGATGAAAACACATGTGGTGATGAGCGAATGGATCAATAATCACGTTCAGCTTTAAGGGCAATAAACGGGACTCTATCAGCATTATCTGAAAGCTTAGGTTCATGATATGATGCCATTTTTTTACTGGATATTAGAGACCTCATGGCACAGCTATACTTCTACTACTCGGCAATGAATGCGGGTAAATCAACATCGCTATTACAATCCGCACACAATTATTCAGAGCAAGGAATGTCAGTATTGCTGTATACCGCAGCGGTTGATGAGCGTGTTGGTAAAGGAGTTATTGCCTCGCGAATTGGACTTAAAGCTGACGCGCAAGTTTTTGAACCTCAAACTAATTTGTTTGAACAAATTACCCAGCACGTGGAACAACAAAAGCTACATTGTATTTTTGTGGATGAATCACAGTTCTTATCACAACAGCAAGTTGATCAGCTCGCCAAAGTAGTCGATTTATTGCATATTCCAGTATTGTGCTACGGCATTCGTTCTGATTTTCAAGGAAACCTCTTTCCAGGAAGCCTGCGTTTATTGAATATTGCAGATAAGTTAAGTGAGCTTAAAGCTGTATGCCACTGCGGTCGTAAAGCGACCATGGTAGTGAGGAGAGATGCAGAGGGTAACGTCGTGAGTGATGGCGAGCAGGTAGTGATTGGAGGCAATGACAGTTATGAGTCAATGTGCCGCAACCATTTCTTCTTGGCGCGCGGCACATACACTGCTTAAAAAGCGCAGCTAACCCCTGTGCCTTTAATACCACAGTATCCATCAGGATTTTTAGCAAGGTATTGCTGGTGGTAATCTTCTGCGTAATAGAAGTTTGCCGCCATTTGGATTTGAGTGGTGATCGTCTCTTTTATGCCGCCATCTGCTAGAGCAGTTTGGTAATTATCAGCAGATTTTTGTGCCTGCTCTAGTTGTGTTGAATTAGAAGCAAATAAAGCAGAGCGATATTGGCTGCCAATATCGTTGCCTTGGCGCATCCCTTGGGTTGGGTTGTGTGACTCCCAAAAAACCTTTAATAGATTTTGATAACTAGTTTGGCTTGGGTCAAAAACGACGAGCACAACTTCGCAATGATTTGTAAATCCGCTGCATACTTCTTTGTAATTCGGGTTAAATGTTTCCCCACCCATATAGCCTACAGCAGTGGAATAAACACCCGGCTGTTGCCACATTTTTCGCTCAGCGCCCCAAAAGCAACCTAGGCCAAATACAGCAAGTTCTAAGTGGTCGGCAAAAGGTGCTCGAATCGGGTTCCCTGATACAAAATGCTCATTCGCCGTTTCCATGGCTTCGCTGCGTCCTAACTTGGTCTCTTTAGTAATCGGTTTTGGTTCGTCGAAAAATGAAAACTCGCTCATGATATTCCTCAAGAAGTTTAGATTGATCAGTCAAGTGTGAGCAATCTTGAAATAGCAGGGATTATTTAGATGGAGATAATATGGTGTTTGATCGGTATTTATCAAGCGCTGTTGAGTTTTCTTGTGATTTGAGTGTTGGTGCATACCTGCTAAATTTTACAAAGATGCATCTGATTTGCTTATTGCTTGATATATTAAGAAGTAGCTTTTTGAGGCAAAGTTCGAAATGTGTGCCTACTCAATGTGGAGAGTTTAAAGAATAGGCACAGGTTCGTGTTACACGGTTGTGAAAGGCGCTTGAAACTTTGTGCACAGCTCTAATCGTCAGTGTCGTAGGCTTCAGTGAGGCACTGTGCAAGTTGTTTTGATTCACGATGTTTTTCAATAGCGCGTCTTGCGGCAAACATGCGTTGCGAACGTTTGGTTTTCTTGTCGATGTTTTGCTCTTCTTCGAAGCCGACTATGGCGTTGAAGATATCAACATCAAGTGTGTTTTCTTCAAGGTTAGGATCGATCAACATAGCTATTCCTCGTTCAAGTTTGGTTTACAGCGTTGGTTAAAAAGTAAACTTAATGAGGGCACAATAGCGCAGCATTGTTACTGGAATATGACAGTTGAAAAACAATTTATGTTGATAAAAAGTAGCGGAAAAAGTTAGAGGGCTGTAACAGGGCAGCCCGCATCAGAGGTAGTTACTAATTAATCGAGTAGCCAGTAGTTATCTATATCTTGGGAAAGTTGCTGTTTTTCTCGGTGTTGCTCAATCGCTCTGCGCGCTTCGAGAACTCGTTTGGATTTTAGTTGTTTAGATTCTTTTTTTTGGTGTTCGTCATAGCCTATGATGACATCAATAATTTCTGAATTAAGTTGAACAGACTTGGTTGCACTATTTAACATCACGCTCACTCCTTTTAAGCAGCTCAATGCATGTGATTTTCTATCAGTAACATTTGAGCTTGGATCTGATGTGGGTTAATAATTGTTCAATCTAAAGCGAATGTCAAATCCTATATTATTGTCGTTAAAAAGCGACTTGTTATAAGGCTGTATAACAATTGAGAAGCTAGTGAAAGGCCTATTACTATTGCTTTGGCAGATAACTACGCTTATCGTTTTGGCGTAAATTACGTAAGCTACGTTTTATTGTTTTAAGGTGTTCGAGTACTCTCGGACCTAGTTTCATCGCCACACCAACAGCTAGCACATCCATTACCACTAAGTGTAAAACACGTGAAGACATTAAAGCGCTTAAATCTTTATCTTCCTCGAGATCGATAGGAATTGCGATGCTTGCAAGATCAGCAAGAGGAGTGTTACCTGGGCATAGTGTGAGCAGCGTAGCGCCGGTTTCACGGACTAATTTACAGGTATGCAGCATATCTTTAGTGCGACCGGTTTGCGAGATAGCAACAACTACATCTTGATCATTCATCGTTACCGCTGAAATAATTTGCATGTGAGGATCTGAATGAGCCGCAGCGGATATCTGCAGACGATGAAACTTGTGTTGTGCATCACTACAAACCGCAGCAGATGCTCCAAAGCCGTAAAACTCAATGCGTCTAGCGCCAGCTAGTGCGTCGATAGCGCGCTCAAGATTAAGAGGTTCTAAGTGATCGCGAATATGGATCAAGTTACCAATCATCGAATCGAAAATTTTCTTTTGGAAATCTTTTACAGAATCATCAGTATCTAACGTGAATTGCTCGAAATTCGGGTTGCTAGCAAGATCCTGTGCAAGGGTCATTTTAAAATCTTGGAAGCCATCGTAATTCAGGGCACGACAAAAACGTACCACGGTAGGTTCGCTCACATTCGCTTTGGCGGCCAGGTCGATAATACGCATGTGAATAACATCTTCAGCATGCTCTAACACATAATCCGCTACTTTTTGCTCTGATTTTCTTAAGTCTTCTCTTGCGTGAACAATAGATTTTAGTAAGTTGCTAGCGTTCAAGTTTCTTTATCACTCTGAAATTATTGTTATAGTTTGGACATCTGTGGAAACGAGCTGCTCTTGCCCGAATCAGTCCTTTGATTTTTAATGGCTAAAGTGATGCAATCACTTATTTCTTATCTTATTAATTCTATATGCTTCATAGTATAGATTAAATCATTATATAACAGAGCCAGTCATTAAAGAGTGACTGGGCCTGAGGAAGTGCTAATTAAGCAAATTCGTGTCGCGCTTACTATCTGTTTTTCGTTAACTGGGTCTTAGTTATCCCGATAACTTTGGGTAGCAATACAATTGTAAGTAACTTTTCTAAGTACGATTCTGGAGTGCTTGCGTTTTAATGGTGGATTTTTAAACCATATTTGGCAAAAGTAGCGTTATTTAGCTGCAATTATGCTGAAAAACCTTACAATACGCTCAGTTATTAGTGTTTAATTTTAGGAAGAATTCATGAGCGATATTTTACATTTAGAGCCGCAATTAAAAGACTTTGATAAAGCTAAGTTAGCTGCCTATTGTGCGGCTATTGCTCAGCGCCAATTTCCAAATTTTGCGCTCTTTAGCAACATTGTTGAGTTTGGCGATGCGGCAAAAATGGCAAATGTTCTGGATGGTGTATGGCAATCGCTGGTACCGGGTGGTGCCCAGATGAATTTTGAATTGCAGTTAACTAAAGTTGAACAAAATATGCCAGATTTGGACGCATTTGATATGTATGGTGCCTCTCCTGCGCTGGACGCTATCACTTGTTTACACGCGACTCTCAGCTGTATATTGACAAACGAATACGAAGAAGCGTTGACGATTGGTCAGCTCTCTCGTGAAACGGTAGCAGGCTTTGTTGAAGTGACAGAAGGTGATGACCAAATGTCCGATGCTGAAATTATGCGTTTGATCAGTACTCATCAACTCACCGAGCAAGAAGATGACTTTCAAGCGGATGTGATTGAACGATTGCAAAATGTTCGCGTCCTAGATAAAGCGTTTATCAAAGAGTTACGAGAGCTTGCGACAAACGAAGGTTTTAGTAATATTGGTATTAGCGCTGCATAGATATAGCGCTATGTTTTTACTGTAGCCGTTATATTTCTCGCCACATTAGAAAGCTTTAGAGTCTTTAGTCACACATGTTAAGAATTGGTCTTATATTATTAATCGCGCCTTGTTTGCTGTTAATGGCGCTTTATGTTCCCGAACAATTAAGTGCTGCTGATTGTGCAAACGCCGGTGGCTCTTATGATTATGCCCAGCAGCTTTGCGATCAGCAAAATAAACATCCTCAGTCTTCCTTCATGGCGCGTAACACTGTGCTAGTAAACTCTAGTATGTTATTGGCAGTGCTTGGTTTTTTCGTCTGTTTAATCAACTTATACACGCCTAAAAAATTAAACTGAGATCGTTATGATTAAAAAAATATTACTGCTATTAACGGTCGCTGTTGTGATACTTGCCACCTTGTTCTGGTTTAATCGTGACCAATGGTTAGCCGACTTTAATAAAGAGCGTCAGCAGCAAAAAGCGTTATTTACGCAAAAGGGGTTGGCGTTTGCTAAAAATGCGACTCAAGATGAATGTATGACACAAAGCTTTCAGCAATTAAAAGGCTGCTATGGGTTTGACTGCACATTAGATCAAGGTGTCTTTTTAAAAGCCTGTATAAGCAACGCCACCGCGAGTGATAACTTTTGTGATGCTGTACCCAAAACAGTCGAAAAGCTGACTCAAGATGATAAAGATTGGTTAAAAGACAGCTGCTGGGATAAAGATGTTAACGGCGACGGCTGTCGCTTTCTTTACAAGCAGCAAATACAGTACTGCACAGTATATTCTCAACCATAATTTAGAGAGATGAAGGTATGTTAGGTAATCCAGTAAAAGGCGGAGGGTACCTCCTTAAAGGCGTTAATTTACTGAGCGAAAAGAAGTTGCGTGTTTTTATATTAGTGCCTTTAATCATTAATATTTTATTGTTCTCTTTCGCACTATTTATGCTCTTTAATCAGCTACCTAACTGGGTTGATAGCTGGTTGAGTTTTTTGCCAGACTTCCTTAGTTTCGTAGAGTTTATTTTATATCCACTAGTGGCATTAACCGCCGCATTAGTGGTGTATTACAGCTTTAGTTTAGTTGCCAATATAATAGCAGCCCCTTTTAACGGGTTGTTATCAGAGCGCGTTGAACAACTGGTGGCCGGTAAAGAAGTTGCCGATGAAAGCTTTTCGGAATTGATGGCAATTGTGCCAAGAGCTATAGGGCGTGAGCTTGCAAAATTAGCTTATTACTTACCTAAGCTAATACTTGTTGTGATTATCAGCATCATTCCAGGCCTTAATTTATTTGCACCTATTGTGTGGTTTGTTTTCGGTGCTTGGATGATGGCAGTGCAGTACTGTGATTACCCAATGGATAACAATAAAGTATCCTTTAAAGATATGATTAGCAAATTGAAGAAACCACGCCTTACAAGCTTAGGCTTTGGTGGTTTAGTGCAATTGGCTATGATGGTGCCAATCTTAAACTTTTTTGTCATGCCTGTTGCGGTCATCGGCGCGACATTGTATTGGATTGAAGAGCACAGGTAGGCTATATAGCATTTAGCAGTATTGCTCATACAGTTTTGACAATACCGCGAATTAGATTAAATACAATAAGCAGAGGCATGAATAGTTGAAGTGGTCATGCCAAGGTTTTTTAAAGTACTATTATCGAGGTAGCTTTTTTATGTTTTCACAATTACAGCATCCGCCAGCCGATCCTATTTTAGGGCTATCAATTAAATTTAAAGCTGATAGTAATCCTAATAAAATTGATCTTGGTCCCGGTATTTATAAAGATGATGCGGGAAATACCCCTGTTCTGGCTTGTGTAAAAGCCGCTGAGAGCTATCGTGTTGAAAACGAAATGAGCAAGGCGTACTTGGGCTCAACAGGTTCAGTATTGTTCAACGAAAAAATTGCTTCGCTTATTTTAGGCGACCATCCTGCGATACATGAAAACCGCGTACGTACAGTTTCAACACCGGGTGGTACTGGGGCGTTGCGTATAGCCGGAGAGCTAATCAATAAAACTAAGCCAGGGGCTACTATTTGGGTAAGTAATCCCACGTGGGCAAACCACCAAGGTGTATTTAAAGCGGCTGGGTTGAATGTAAAAACTTATCCTTATTACGATTACGAGAATAAGTGTTTAGACTTTGAGGGCATGATGGCAGCACTGAAGCAGATACCTGCTGAAGATGCGGTGCTTATTCACGCATGCTGTCATAACCCGAGTGGTATGGATTTAAACGAAGAGCAGTGGCGAGAAGTGGCCACCCTAAGCAAAGAAGTTGGCTATACTGCAGTGATTGACATCGCCTACCAAGGTTTTGGTAAAGGCTTAGATGTGGATGCTTTTGGGGTGCGCTTAATGGCGCAAACGCTAGATCAAATGATCATTTGTAGCTCTTGCTCTAAGAATTTTGGCCTCTATCGTGACCGTATTGGTGCGTGCTCAATTATCGGTAAAAATGCTGTTTCAGCAGATATTATTGGCGCAGTGATGGTGACGGTTGTTCGGGTAAATTACTCGATGCCTCCCGCCCATGGTGCTGCGATTGTTGAAACAATACTAAGCTCTGATGAATTGACGGCTCAGTGGCATATCGAGCTTAAAGAGATGCGTGATCGTATCGGTGATATGCGCCAGCTATTTGTTGATAAACTTGTTGAAAATGGCGTGAGTCGCGACTTTAGCTTTATTACGCAGCAAAACGGCATGTTCTCATTTTTGGGGATAGAGCCTGCTCAGATTGAGCGATTACAGGATGAGTTTGGTATTTATGTGGTGGGCTCTAGTCGTATTTCGCTAGCAGCTATTGCCACTAACAATGTGGATTATTTAACTAAATCGATCGCTAAAGTTTTATAAAAAAGCTTTAAGCTTATATGAGCGTCCTTAAGATTTTAAGGACGCTATCTATCTATCTAGCTTTAGCACTAGGCAAAATTAAAGACTATTTAATCTCTTGTGCTGTCACAATAATGCCATCAGTGTCGGCATACAAATAATCACCTTGATTAAAATCAACCTCGGCGAAATTTAGCTTAACTTCTCTCTCTCCCGCTGTAACCGGAATGTATTTGCGTGGGCAAGTACCTAGTGCGAAAAGTGCAACCGGAATATCTTTGATCTGAAAAGTATCGCGAATATAGCCGTTAACAATGATGCCTGCATAGTTGTTTTGATGGGCGAATTTCATCAAGTTCTCACCAACAACTGCGTAATATTCGCGATCGACATCTACTACTACAATCTTTCCAGTACCGTCTTCATCACGCAATAATTTAATCAGGTCAGTGTTGTTTTTATCTAACTTAATGGTCACTATTTGACCTTGGCAACGCTCGGCTCCACCGTAGTTATTGTAGCCTGCGCCTAGCACAAAAACCTTTTCACTGTGCTCATCACAGAGGTCAGCTGTAAAAATCGACATAAATATTTCTCTCAGACGTTTTTGATAGATAATTCTACCAGTTAAAGGCCGTTTTTTGCATAAACTTTTGCTATCATTGAGTTTTTAATAATATGGCAGAAAGCTAACTATGAAGGTAGTCACAGGCGTTGTCGGCAATGATATTCACGTTGTTGCTAATCGGCTCATTGATCTTTCGCTGCGAGCCAGAGGATTCGAAGTCTTTAATTTAGGCGTCAATACTTACCTTGAAGAGTTCTTTGATGCAGCAGTGGAAACAGGGGCAGAAGTTTTACTTATATCGTCATTAAATGGTGAAGCAGAGGGTTGGGGGCGCGAAGTTAAAGCGCTCAAAGCGAAGTATAAGCATTTAGATAATCTGATAATGATGATTGGTGGTAACTTGGTTGTAGGCAGTGGAAATGCTGAAGACATCGTCCCTAGGTACAAAAATTATGGGTTTGATTTAGTCTGTCATCAAGTTGATCTTAATACAGGGCTAGATACTCTAGAAGCCTTCATACAAGAGCGAAATAAACAATGAGTTTGCTGCAAGAAGAAAGAGAGATAATTCTCAACAATGAATATGTTGATACTTTTGATTTTGCAGAAGTTTCCGAGTTCGTAAAAAATGCGAGTAAAGACCTTTTTATCTCGCATCACTTTAAAAATAAGCCGCTAGATAAGATGCTGGTGCAACCGCGCGGTGGGTTTCCCACTTATAAAAAGCAGTTCGCACTTAACGAGTTTTTTGTTGAAGCGAATGTCGATGTGTTACCGCTGACAATTGACTCAAATACTCGCCTTAACGATTATGCTACCGCGAGTAAGATGCTGCGATTAAGTGAAGCGAATGATGTCGACATGCTCAATGGTTACCCGCTGGTTAATCATGGCTATCGTACAACGCGCAAAATGATCACCCACTTTAATAAGCCTGTTAGTTTACGTCACGGTACGCCAGATGCGAGATTGCTAATTGAAACCGCTATTGCCTCGGGCATTTTCGAGATTGAAGGTGGGCCTATCACTTACCTTCTGCCTTACTCAAAAAACTTTCCGTTAGATAAGGCTTTCTTGTACTGGAAGTATGTAGAGCGCGTGTGTGCTAACTATTCTGAGCTTAACGAACCGATTAACCGTGAATCGTTTGGGCCGTTAACAGCTACTTTGGTACCTCCCTCTATTACCATTGTGATTCAGTTACTTGAGATGCTGCTGTCTCTAGAAGAGGGTGTAAAGTCTTTTTCAGTGTCGTTTGCGCAGCAAGGATCAATGAATCAGGATATCGTCACAGGTGCTGTGATCAAGAAAATGGCTAAGTATTACGCCAAGCAGATTGACTGTGAAGACGCTGCGATTCACTTGGTTTACCATCAGTGGATGGGCGCTTTCCCAACCAATAGAGACTATGCAGAGCAGCTGATTAACATGTCTACAGTGATTGCCTCTATGGTCGGTGCTGACAAAATCATTACTAAAACGCGCGAAGAAGCGGTTGGTATACCTACTAAAGAGGCAAACGCCAAAACAGTAGCTAATACGCAATACACCCTGCGCATATTAAATGGTTTACCCAGTGTTGTTGATGAAGAGGAGGAAGAGATTCTTACCTTGGAAGTTAAAGCGATTATGGAAGCAGTATTTAACGACCCTGCGGATACCTTATGGCGCAAAGTGTTTAACTCGATCAAAAATGGCATCATCGATGTACCTTTCTCGCCGCATATCATCAATCACAATGAGCTGATTACGATTCGTGATCCACAAAAGAATATCAGGATCATCAAGCGCGGAAATGTACCTATTCCAGATCGTTGCTACGCTTATGAAAAAGGCAAATGTGACTTAACCAAAGATACCACTAGTATTGTCAACGACATCATTCACGATATAGGGATCATGCAATGAGCCTAGAAAATAAATTATTAATCGATGTCGGCAGTACGTATTTTAAAATCAGTACTGAAACCAGCATTGAACAGCATTTTAGAGACTTCAATAAAGATATTCTCGATGATTTAATGCACCACTGCGCTGAAACTATCGGTAAATACGATAAGCAAAATGTACATATTTGCTCATCGGCAAATGGCGGTTTAAATACCTTAATTATCGGTATCACAAACTCTTATTCTTTAAAATATGCCACCAATATCGCGTTTAATTCCGGCATCAATATCATCGATACTATCCTCTATCAAGATATAGAAGATTACTCTGTTCCCAGTGAGCTTGTAGATGTGGTGATCATTGTTGGAGGGATTGATTCTTGTGCGGGTATTTTTAATGACAGCTTATATAGCTATTTAGCTAAGTTAGATTACTCCAACATTGTTTTTGTTGGCAGCAGCCAAGATGCGCCGATGATAGAGCAGAATATCGAAAATGTTGACATACTCCCCAACATTATTGATAACAAACTACACATCGTTGAAGAGTCATTGAAAGAGTATCTTACCAATTTGTATCAGCAAGATATTGAAGGTAAAGAAGATATTAAGAGTCTGTACGCGATTACAGATAACCAAATTTATCCGACGCCATATATCGTTAATAGCGCACTGCCATTGATTGATGCGCGCTATTCGATTGTTAACCCTTTTATCTTACTCGACATTGGTGGTGCGACTACAGATATTCACTACTCCAAAGATTTAGTGGAAGAGAATATCGTCACCGAGAATGAATATGATCGATTGGTGTTTAAAAAACTGGGTGTTTATAAGTCTAAACAGTCTTTGATCTTTGCAGCTAAAAATAATGAATTCGTATACGAGTTGTTGATGCATCTTAAGGTGACTGAAAATATCTTTAACGAACAAGGTGCTAAAGCCACTAAAATATTGATGCAGTTAGCAATATTTTTAGTGTTGTGTAAATTGTCGCACTATCGAAAAGCCTATGTGAACCTTAAATTCCAAACGATTAACTCTTTCGTGCTGACTGGTGGTATCACTAAAGTGCTGAGCACTGAAGAAATTGAAGATATTGTTGCTTTCTTCTATAAAAAAATTCTGACCTCAGAGCACAGGCCAAAAGTGGTGTTGGATGCAAATTATGATATTTGGACCTTAGGTGTAAAAGGAGACGAGTCATGTCTATAAATTGTATAAGAGCACTGCTGGAAAAAGCAGTGCAGACTGATGGCGAAAAAACGGCGCTTATTTATAACGATCAAAGCATCAGCTATAGCCAGCTTTATACAAAAGTGAATCAGGTTGCTTTTTATCTTAATGAGCTCGATCTTGAAAAACGCGCTCGTATCGGTATTTATTCTGATAAGGGTATCGAGCAAGTCGTCGCAATTTTAGCGATATTGTCCACTGATTATATTTTGGTTCCCTTGACCAAAATGCTCAAAAGCGAGCAAGTGGAATATATTATTAAAGACTGTGATATCAAATGTATCATCACAGATAAGCTGAAGCTTGAAAATATTGAAGAAATCGATTTTGACGGTCACATCATCTCCTACGAGACGACGAATCGAGAAAAAGCGTCATTTGAAGAGATATACAAGTATTACAACAAGCCGTATGAGTGCGATATTAATGGTCATAACAATGCATTAATTACCTATTCTTTTGGGATGACAGGTACGCCAAAAGGGATTGTTATCTCTCATCGCAACTTAATAGACTCAGCCCGTGTTGTCTCACAATACCTCAAACTAGAGCACGATGACGTGATTTCGGGGTTACTGACATTCAACCTTGATTACGGGTTAAATCAGATATTCTGTGCGCTTTACAAGAAAGCTACGTTGGCGCTGCATCGCTTTATATTGGCGGATGATTTCTTTAATCATGTGATCAACGATAAGGTCAGCGTTATTCCCTTGATGCCGATAGATATCTCACAGATGTTTGAAGATGACCTGCACCGCATCCCAAGTGCTGAGCTATTTGATAGCGTAAAAACTATCACCTCATCAGGGGGCAATGTAACGGCTAAAATGATCGCCGATTGCAAAAAAACATTTCAAAAAGCCGATTTTTATTCGATGCACGGGCTGACAGAAGCATTTCGCTCAACTTATTTAGATCCATCTCAGGTACAGATTCGTCCTGACTCTATCGGTAAAGCGATACCTGATGTAGAGCTTTATGTGCTTAACGAAGAAGGTAAAGAGTGTGGCGTTCGCGAAGTGGGTGAGCTGATTCATCGCGGCGGCTACATTTACCGCGGTTTTTGGAATGCGCCAGAGCAAAACGCTAAGCGTTATAAATCAGTGCAGATTCTCAAAGAAATCGTAAACCTAGATGGGCAGTTGAGCGATGAAATTGTCGTGGCAACCGGTGATTATGTCTATAAAGACGAGGAAGGGTACTTCTACTTTGTCTCAAGAGATGATGACATGATTAAGACTCGCGGTTATCGCGTTTCCCCTTATGAGATTGAATCTGTTGTTGCTAAGAATATCCCGCAAATCTCTCAGTGTGCCGTTTTTGGTTTGGAGAACGAGCTAATCGAGGAAGAAATTGTGATGGTATATTCAGCGCTAAGTGAGATCTCTGGTGAAGAAGTGTTGTTTGAGCTGAAGAAACATCTGGCCTCTTACATGATTCCTAGCAAAGTTATCTATAAGCGCTCACTACCACTGGTACAAAGCGATAAAAACAAGATAAACAAAGATGAACTCAAAGAAGAGTTAACCGCGTAGCTATTCCCATCTGATGACTAGATGCAGCTTATGGAAATATCCAAATAGCTGTAGCTAGTCTTACCTTCCTCAAAGACTATTACAAAGCCAAGAGTAGTGATTTAGTTTGTCACTTTATAAAACGTGATAAAAAAGATTATCAAGCCGCGAAGCACTGCTGAAATACGCTTTAAAAAAGTAAATACCATTAATGTTATCAAATGCATACACTTGTTTAGAGGTTACAGTAGACAGCTAAAATCGCATCTGTATATTAATAACTCTCGCTAGCTAAAAGGACTGGCACTGTTACAAAAGTTGTAACATTTGCATCACCACGGATGAGTAATACGGTAGTACATCCTAATGAGTAACAGTAAAAAGAACCAATACTATTATCCAATCATAGCCGGGCTGATTATTTTGCTGGGCACAGTGCTTATCATCAATTGGAACAACATATTCAACCCTTCTATTGAAAAGCAGCCTTTTGTCTCTGTTGGAGATACAGTAGCGCCCTATAAAATCGCTGTTTACTATTTTCCCGGTCAAAAGAACGCCGCTAAAGGCTTGAGTCATTACTTCAAACAGCAGGGTTATTTGGTTGATTTACTGCCAGCAGACGGGGTTAAACGACTAGAATATAAGCGCAATGCACCTAGCCATATTTTCTTCAAAACAGAAGAGCTAGCACAGGCCATGGGCGTGAAGAAAAAGATTGAAAAAATAGTAGGGCATCCCGTTAGCGCCTATCGGTTTGCGACCACCCACGAGGATATCTCTATGATGGTCGTGTTTACCAATGTATAAGATGCTTCTAAAAGCCTAGAGAGCCCTTAGAGTTCGACTAAAGTCTCCAGTGGGAACACACATCTAAAGCAGCTGCCAACACCAACGGTACTGTCAATTTCTAAAGTGCCTTGGTGGCGATGCAGTACATTCTTTACAATCGCTAACCCTAAGCCTGAACCGCCTGTGTGGAGTGAGCGATCATCATCTACACGATAGAATCGCTCTGTCAGTCTATCTATGTGGATGGAACTGATACCAGGGCCGTTATCGGTGACGCTAAAGCAGCTGCCATTAGCATCGCAAGTCCAGCGAATATCGATAGTGCCACCATCTGGGGTGTAACGTATAGCGTTGTAAACAAGATTAGAAAATGCGCTGTGCAGTTCTTTTTCTCGGCCCATCATGCCAATGTTTTCAGCAATCTCAATATTGATCGTGTGCTTTTTGCCCTCTGCTACTTGTTCGGCAGAACCTGCAACACTTAATACAATGGCAGATACATCCACGGGCATTTCGTCCATCGCCACTTCAGTAGAATCTAAGCGAGAAAGTAGTAATAAATCTTCCACTAAGCTTTGCATGCGATCGGATTGCTGCTGCATTTGCTGCATCGCTCGCTCAACGGGTTTTATCAAACCTCCTTGATCGAGGAAGGTTTCTAAATAGCCGCGAATAACCGTTAATGGTGTGCGTAATTCATGAGAAGCGTTAGCCACAAAATCCTGGCGTGTTTGCTCTAAACGCATCAAATCAGTGATATCGCGAGCAACCAGTAACTTCTCAGATTGACCAAACTCAGTGATGTAATACTGTAATTCGATTTCTCCATCGTGAGGGCTAGGTTGTAGCAAAGGCTCTTGGTAATTTCCACGCTGATAATAGCGAATGAAATTAGGATCACGCATCATATTGAAAAGAGGCTTGCCGAGATCCGATTCGTTTTGAAACCCGAGTAAGCGCTCAGCAGCTAAATTCCACCACTGCATATTATTGTGCTGATCAATAATAACAACGGCATCATTGAGTGCCGCGGAAAATTGCTGGAAGCGCTCAATGACAGATAACAGCTCGCTTTCACGATTTCGTCTGATTTTTCGAATGCGGTAGAGGTGATCGAAAATATCTCCCCACTCACCTTTAGCATCTGGGGGATCTGTTTCTAGTTCTTGCTCTAACCAATCTCTGAGTCTTCTAAACTGAATAAGCTGTGAAACTGACCAGCCAAAAAGCGCGCATGTGATGCTTAGGAGTAGTATGTCGAATAACCAGCCGAATACTCCCGCACAGATAACTAACAGTAGAAATTTACTGGTCGCTTTGTGAGATGTTATGCCCAAAAGAGAAACCCTATAGCGATAATTAAATATCGCTGTTTGAAATTATTAATTTTAACCCGCTACGGCTTTTGCGTAGAAAAGCGATAACCTGTGCCGCGCACTGTTTGTATCAGATATTCATGGCGCTTGCCAAGTGCTTTGCGTAATCGTCTGATATGGACATCAACGGTGCGCTCTTCCACATAAACATTGCCGCCCCAAACCATATCGAGTAGCTGAGTACGAGAATACGCTCTATCTTGGTGTGTCATGAAAAATTGCAGTAGGCGATACTCTGTAGGGCCAAGATCTAAAGTATTGCCATCAGCGCTAGCGCGATGTGAAACTGGGTCCAAAATTAAGCTATCGACTTCAACAACCTGATCAACACCTTTAGGCGTAACACGGCGCAGCACCGATTTTAATCTAGCAACGAGTTCTCTTGGAGAAAAAGGCTTAGTGATGTAATCGTCAATACCTGCTTCTAAACCGTGAACTTTATGATCTTCATCATCTCTTGCTGTCAGCATGATAATAGGTATGTCGGATGTTTGTTCGTCACTGCGCAGGCGTCTCGCCAGTTCGATTCCACTGACTTTTGGCATCATCCAATCGAGTAAAACCATATCAGGCTTATTATTAATAATCATCTGGTGAGCGAGCTGAGCATTATCAGCTTCTAGACAATGAAACCCTGCCATTTCTAAGGCAACGGCTATCATTTGTCTGATTGGCGCTTCATCATCTACAATTAAAATCTGTTTAACGGGTCCCATGTTCAACCTCATCATTTGTGTAATTTGCTATTGGGCGAGCTCAAGTGCTGCCTTTGATGTTAACCATTACAAATTAAAATTGTGACAGAAATGTTACAGATCGCGAATTTTAGTGAACATCGCCTAGTAAATTATAAATAATTGATGATGATGGCGATGAAAACAACAAGGCCGGCATAGTGATTATTTAAAAAAGCCTTAAAGCATTGATCGCGCAGTCGGTCTTTACATAAATACTGCTGGTAAATGAAAAGTCCGGCCATGATGATTAAGCCCAAGTAATAAACAACGCCGAGCTGCGCAGCAAAACCTGCAGCTACAAGTAATAGCAACGCGATAGTTTGCAACACACCATTAATCAGATTATCAAAGCGGCCAAATAAAATGGCACTGGATTTGACTCCGATTTTTAGATCATCATCACGATCGACCATGGCATACATTGTATCGTAAGCTGTCGTCCATGCGATTTTGGCAAAGTACAGCAGCCAGGCAACCATAGGTAGCTGCTCGTTGGTAGCACTAAATGCCATGGGGATACCGAACCCGAAAGCCGCCCCTAACACGATCTGCGGTAAGTGTGTAAATCGTTTCATAAAAGGATAGCTAAACGCTAGCGCTAAAGCGGCGAAAGAGAGGTACACAGTCATACTATTGGTGGTTAATAAAACCAGTAGAAAGGCGATGCTCATTAAGGCGATAAACAAAATGACAGCTTCGCGGGTAGATATACGCTTTTGAGCTAATGGACGATTCGCAGTACGTTTTACTTTGCCATCTATTTTGCGATCGGCAATATCATTAATGACGCAGCCAGCTGAGCGCGTTAAAAACACCCCTAAGGTAAAAACGATGATCAGAGAAAGCGGCGGAATTCCTTCATTGGCGATCCATAATGCCCAAAGTGTAGGCCATAAAAGAAGGTAGCTGCCGATGGGTTTGTCAAAGCGAGTGAGAGCTGAGTAGACTTTTAATCGTTCGGTTAGCGTCATAGTGTTAGGCTTTTTTTAGTGGAATTTTATCGCACGATAGCAAAGGGGGCTGGTAATCGAGTTGACCAAGCACGGGTAAAAATACTTCGCTTACTAATAAGGGCTTATTCGACAAGTAAAACACTGAGCGGCGTGCCCATAGCGAATAACCTGCTTTCTCGCTGTTGCTTGTTAGTCGACTGATTTGAAATTTGCCGCGGCGCATACTTGGCTCATTAAAGAGTAAACTGCCGAGTGAGCGATTGCCCAGTGTTGCCAGCTGCTTTTGTTTGCCCGTTAGAGTACCTGCTGGAATAACAGTGCGCGCAACAACATAAGGCTGATCGTTACCAATGAGTTTAACTTCACGAATCAGAGCGACCTGGCGATGTTTAATGCCCAGTACTTTTGCTTCAGATCGACTGGGAATTGACCAGCACTGTTGCTCTACTTCAACGCGAAAATTATTATTACTCGCAGCTATTAAATGTTGCGTAAGGGATCCTCGGTCACATAGCCAACGGCGCCATATTCTAGGTGCTTGTAGCTGATTCGGGCGTCTGTAAGTGGTCCAGCGAGTATCAAAATTAATGGCAGATAAGGCCGATTTAAAGGGCAAAAATCACTCCTACAACCCAGTTGAAATTGGAATTCCTTAGATTAAGATCAGGCTATATACATGCAAATCTTGCTCAATCACTGCATTGCTTTAAAATGCAGGCATCAAGTGAGCATTAGGGAACATGATCGAGTGTTCCTTAGCAGCACAGCTGTATTTTGTGCCGCATACTTCACCTCTAAACTGCGGATATAGTAGCGATTTATAAGAGGCGAATACAGTGCAAGATGCTACAAATCGATAATAAATTTGACCTAAAGAGCCGTAAAAATGAGCGAAAGTACACAGCAGCAACTTGAACAAAGCCAGCGTTGGGTTGAAAGGGTCGTGGTAGGGCTAAATTTATGCCCATTTGCTAAGCCTGTACTTAAAGCGAATAGCTTGCGTTACGCATTAACTAGTGAGGAGTCTCAAGAGCAATTGGCCAAGTTTTTTCTCAGTGAGCTTGATGCTATTTCTCAGGCAGACGAGGCCGATATCGCCACCACTCTCGTTGTAATGCCAAAGGGGTTGGCTGATTTTTATGATTACCTCGATTTTTTAGCGATGTGTGAGGGACTTCTTAAACAGTCTGGCTTACAAGCAGAGTTCCAGCTAGCAAGCTTCCACCCTAACTATATTTTTGCAGGGGTTGATGAGGACGATGCTAGCCATCTCACCAATCGCTCCCCCTATCCTATGCTGCACATCATTCGAGAAGCTCAAATGAGTAGGGTATTGGCCAATCACCCTAACCCTGAAAAGATTCCTGAGCGTAATATACAGCTGCTGCGTGACATGGGCAAATCAGCAGTGAACGCTTTAATGGACACCTCTGATAGCCTTTAACGCCTCTTTTGTACGGTAGCATAGGTTTTAAAATGCTTGTCTGTGGCCGCAAATTGTCAGTTCTCACCGTGAAATTGTGCGTATTAAAACTCAGCATTAAATGACTATTGTTCCAAGTCTCTAGCAGTTATATATTGCCCGTCATATTGAAATAAGGAGCGATTAAATGACACTTGAAGCTTGGTTAGTATTTGTTTTTATTTGGACAGCTACCACATTACCGGTAGGGCCAAATGTCATTAACTGTGTCGCCATTTCGCAAAGCCAGGGGCTTGGCCGTTCTCTTTGGACTATTCCCGGTATTGGCTGCGCGGCGCTTATCCACATCGCTATTGGTTTAACAGGCTTGGCCGCACTTTTAACGACCCATGTGGTGTTATTCAATATTGTCAAAGGAGTGGGTGCGGCCTACATGTTATACATGGCTTATAACATGTGGCGCGATCAAGGAGCTGATTTGACAAAGAGCGACTTCTCCCCAGTGCCTCGCCTACAAGCTCTACGTCAAAGCTTTATGATTTCTATTACTAATCCTAAGGCGATTTTTGTCAATATTGCGATATTTAGTCAATTTATCGATGCAGATCGAACCTTGTGGCAGCAATTATCAGTACTAATACCGACTGCATTGATTATCGATGCGATTATTTATGCAGGGTATTGTGCGCTTGGCGCTCAACTTGGCCGCTATCTGCGCAGCGTTAAGCGCCAAAAGGTGTTTAATCGTACAACTGGTGTGATTTACAGCTTGATAGGTTTAGGGCTGTTAACCTACCAAGCGCCAAAATGATGTTTTATCTTTAATATTCACCGGCCGTATTAAATGCATTACGGCTGGTTTGCTTGGTGTGGTAAAGCGCCTTATCAGCTGCTTGAATCAACTGCATTGGCGAGTTGGTGTCGCTCGGCGTGAAACAGGCTATCCCTTGGCTGACAGTTACAACATCAGCTACATTCGATTGGTCATGGGGGATTGCTTCTTCTACGATCGCACGGCGTAAATCTTCGGCAACTTTTTGAGCTCCCGCTGCATTGGTTTCAGGCATTAAAATGGCGAACTCTTCTCCACCGTAACGGCACACCGCATCGTATGGGCGAGAAACGGTGTCTTGCATAATGGCCGAAATTTTACGCAGTGCAGAATCTCCAGCTAAATGTCCGTATCTATCATTGAAAGGTTTGAAAAAATCAACATCGAGCATAATCAAGGCGAGGCTTTGATTAGTGCGAGAACTGCGGCGCCATTCTTGCTCTAAGCGCTTTTCAAACTCGCGGCGATTGTTAATACCAGTTAATCCATCAATGCGTGCAGATCGCTCTAAGAAGTCACGGGACTTTTTAAGATCGAGCATCATACCAATACGCGCTTTGAGAATACCGGCAGAGCGCCCTTTTGAAATGTAATCAGCGGCGCCAGCTGAGTATGCAGATAACTCAAGATAGTCATCATCCTCAGCACCGACAATTGCAATCGGGGTGTAGCTGATTTTCATGCGCTCGATAAAGCTTTGATAACCTCGCAGTACCTCAATCCAGTTGGCATCACTGTGCAGCAATACCAAATCAGGGGCGTGATTTTCGGAGTCAAATAACTGCTTTAGTTCGACCATAGAAGCGGGTAGTAAAATATTGTAATCCCCGCGAATTGTCGAGATTGGGTCCCACATCGCTTCGATATCATCTGAACATAAAATGGCAATAGAGTGCAAGCTGGTAGAGCGTTGTACCTTGCTCGCCTCAGTTTGCGGTGCTTGTTCTTCACCATTAAAGAAGGCTGTTAAATCTTCGCTATTTGGGAGTCCTAAAAGTTTGCGATTGTCGGCTGCGATAATCGCGGGGATTCTTGATGCAACTTGGCTGCTATCCCATTGTGATTGCCAGATTTCAAGTTGCTCTTCACTATCGTCTTCGACCTCTAAATCTAGAGGTAAGCCCGCTTGGTTAATGCAGTTGAAAATGATACTTGGGCAGGATATATCTTTTCCTTCAACCCACAGCGCGGTATAGAAAAGCTCACGCAAGCGATTGGCTTTATCGGCTGAAACCTTATTCGCAGCGATGATGCAAAGAATGGCAAAACGGCTGTCTGGCCTCTCTGGGGGCAGTGCTAAAGGGATGTCTTCAGCCAGTGAGCGTACCGCAAAAACGTCGCTGGCGAGCTCTGTGAGTATTTCAGGGCGGTTTCCATAAAGGCCCAAATCAGGGGCGTGTTCAACCAATCGATATTCGATAGAATGTGATTTTGAAAGGGGTTTTAATTTTTCGTGTAGAGCATAGCTGTAGGGACAGTTTAAGTCACAATAAACTACGTAGTTGCTCATAATAGATGTCGCTCCCTAGGTATCTTGCCAGATAAAAAAACAGTCACTCACTCAACTCCCTGTTGGCTTGTGCTGATACTACAGTTTGGCAATACTGCTTATTATTGTTGAGGTCATCTAAATCGTATTACAAAGCGATACAGATGTTAATATAATCTTAATCGCTCTTTGCTTAGGTTGCGATGCAAAGTTGCTAAAATATGCGAATTTCCCTATAAATTGCTATTTTTAGTGCATCAGCCTGAAAAAATACTATCGACAAATTAGAAATAAACTTTCGATATATCATTAGATTAGAATCAAACGCTAGTTTGATTTATAGAGAGGTTAACAGGTGGCACCAGTAAGTTTCTTGAAGAAGTATCAGCAGGCACTTGCCTCTCAAAACTGGCAAAATGTAAGGGCGCTAAGGAACATGCGATTAAGTCCCAAAATCTTCTCTGTGGATAACTAAGGGGCCAGTACCCAAAGGGCATGCTAATCCGCGGAAAAATACGCAGTGAATGGCCAGTCCTTTACAAGTGTTTTGACAAAGGAGGTGGCCCCTTAGCTTTCTTTTGAGTAAGTAAGCACCCTACGGGGCGTACAGGATATTCCGTGCTTTTCGTTAATGCTTTTCGCCGGGCAACCAGCCCGCCTGTAAGCATTGCCTCAATCACGAAACATCCTGTCCGCCAGAGGCGTTTGGGACTTAATCGCATGTTCCCTAATGCACGATGATGTTTGTGTAACGTTTAATAATGGTACTTACAAAGGAGTTATAGAGGTACAAGAAGTATTTGAAAGCAACTTTTGTGCAATTAAAGGCGAGCAATACACTATTAGCAATGAGCATTGGGTGCATGTTTCAAAGACATCAGCGGTTTGTCTCTATCATTTTCAATGGACAGGTCTCATAAAAGGTGAGCGTTGTTCAGGAGGGGGTAGAGGAACTACGGTGCTAGTCTTTAATGATGGCCAATGGCGAATAATCACGGAGCACTTAGGGCCACATGCAGCGTAATTAAAAGATCTTGAGGATGGTGCAGGGCGTTTACGATAGTAGGCTTTGCTTGCTAGCAAAACCTACTATTAAGCGTGTACCGTTAAATAGATTGTTCAACGGTTGATTTCATATGCTTTAAGCTTTGGTGGCGAACATTTTCACCGCTGACTAAGTAGATAATGTGCTCAGCCATGTTGCGTGAATGATCACCGATACGCTCAAGTGAACGCAGTACCCAAATAACATTTAAGCAGCTAGAAATAGAGCGCGGATCTTCCATCATTAAGCTTACTAAAGTGCGCATGGCAGATCGGTATTCTTGGTCTACTGAGCGGTCACTCTTGGCAACTTTGTAAGCTTGTTCAATATCACCACGGGCAAAAGCAGTTAATACATCTTTCACCATGGTGCGAACTAAGTTACCGATATGGCGCACTTCCTGAAAGCCATGTTGTGAGTTGCCCAAAGTGCTTAGCTCAACAGTTTGACGGCAGATTCTAACGGCTTCATCACCCATACGTTCTAAATCAACAACGGCTTTTGAAATAGAGACGATTAAGCGTAAATCTGATGCCGCAGGCTGGCGTCTAGCGATGATGCTAGTGCAGCGCTCATCAATTTTTAGCTCCATTGCATTAGTTTGAACATCAATTGCCAGTGCTTCTTCGGCAAGTAGTAAATCACCGGTTAATAGCGCTTCTACAGATTGGTGCACTTGGCGTTCGACAATACCGCCCATCGCCAATAACTCTGTGCGAATCTGTTCAAGCTCTTCGTTAAACTGCTTAGAAATATGGCTAGAAAAGCCTTCACTGTTTGCATCATTTGCTGTCATTGTTATTACTCCTTTATTTCTTACAGTTAGCCGAATCTACCGGTGATGTAATCTTCTGTTTGTTTCTTCTCTGGGTTTGTGAAAAGCGTATCAGTGACGCCAAACTCAATCAGATCACCCATATACATAAACGCTGTATAGTCAGAAACACGTGCGGCTTGTTGCATGTTATGAGTAACGATGATGATAGTGAAATCTTTTTTAAGCTCGTGGATCAACTCTTCAATTTTTAACGTTGAAATTGGATCAAGTGCCGATGCCGGCTCATCCAGCAGCAATACTTCAGGTTTCACGGCAATAGTACGGGCGATTACTAAACGTTGCTGCTGCCCTCCTGACATGCCCAGCGCTGATTCGTGTAAACGATCTTTTACTTCATCCCATAAAGCGGCAGATTTTAATGCCCATTCAACCGTTTCATCAAGTACGCGCTTTTTGTTAACGCCTTGAATACGCAATCCGTAAGCTACGTTTTCATAAATACTTTTTGGGAAAGGATTTGGCTTTTGAAATACCATACCGACACGGCGACGCAGCTCTGCTACATCGACATCTTTGCCGTAGATATTACGGTTATCTAGAATGATTTCACCGCCTATGCTGCAGCTATCAACTAAATCATTCATCCGGTTGAAACAGCGTAATAAGGTAGATTTACCGCAACCAGATGGACCGATAAAGGCCGTAACACGGTTCTTAGGGATATCCATAGTAATGCCGTGTACTGCTTCTTTTTCACCATAAAAGACTTTGAGGTCCTTGGTGTTGAGCATGATTTCTTCATCGGCGAACTTTAAGTTCTCTTGTCCTTTAAGGATAGAGCTTAGATCTACATTTGCGGTTTTAACTTCTGACATATTCAAGTCCTAAAAATCTTTTATGTGGAAAAATCCAATAAGCGTTATGGTAATCGGTGTATTTGCTACACTTCTAAGGCTTTGTATTTTTCACGTAATTTGTTACGTATTGCGACGGCTGATAAATTCAGCAACGCAATGACAATGATAAGTAAGAAGGCAGTGGCATAAACCAAAGGCCTAGCGGCTTCAACATTCGGGCTTTGAAAGCCGACATCGTAAATGTGAAAACCTAAATGCATTATCTTTTGATCCAAATGTAAGTATGGATAATTCATGTTCAGCGGTAATGTAGGCGCTAATTTAACAACGCCGACTAACATTAGTGGTGCTACTTCACCTGCTGCACGAGCGATTGCTAAGATCACTCCGGTCATCATTGCAGGGCTGGTCATTGGCAGAATAACTTTGTAAAGCGTCTCAAATTTAGTCGCACCTAGTGCTAAAGAACCCTCTTTTAAAGCGCTAGGTATTCTACTCAAACCTTCTTCTGTTGCGACTATCACAACAGGTACCGTTAAGAGTGCGAGTGTGATTGATGCCCATAATAATCCACCAGTACCAAAAGTAGGTGAAGGCAGTGCTTCAGGGTAGAACAACTGATCGATAGAACCACCAAGGAAGTAAACAAAGAAACCTAAACCGAAAACACCGTAAACAATTGAAGGAACACCCGCTAAGTTGTTTACCGCGATGCGAATCAAGCGTGTCAGGAATCCTTGCTTAGCATATTCACTGAGGTAAACCGCAGCGACCACCCCAAAAGGTGTCACCATGATAGACATTAGGATAACCATCATCACTGTGCCGAATATTGCAGGGAAGATACCGCCTTCGGTATTTGCTTCACGTGGGTCTTCTGACACAAACTCCCAAACTTTCGCAATATAGTGCAGTGATTTATCCCAGATGCTCATATCATTGGCACGAAAGATACGCACAAGATTGGCGATAGGAACCGTTATAACACTGCCGTTGGAAATTTCTACTTCAATGCTGTCGCGGTTAATCTTCCCATAAAAATCAACCAGTTTATCTTCAAGTGTTTTGTACTCTTTAGCAAGTTGTACGCGACGCTGTTCAATTTCTGCTGTTACATCAGCATCTGAGTTTAGATCAAGCTCCATACGACGCTCTTTTAAGCGCAGTCTTTCTAGCTCATGGTTGATTTTGCCAATTTGATTCTTTTCAATATCGTGAATCTGCGCTTTGATGTCTTGAGCGCGTAGCATGCTTTTATCAAGTAAAGACCAAAGCGCCATGTATTCATCGTTTTTCTCGTAACCGGCGTATTGAGCAAGTACTTTCTGCTCTTGCTTTAAACTGCGCAAGAAGCCGTACAAGTTACCCCACTCGTAACGCTCAGCGGTAAACAGCATTGCAGGTGTTTTAATATCCGATAAGTTTTTGCTTAGTACCCATGTAAAGTCGATCCCCTCAGAGTCGCGGTTACCGTTTTTAAGAAGTCTACGCTCTAAGCTTTCAACGCCCGGAGCCACTTCAATACCGGCATCTATCAACTGAGAAGCACTTACTTGCTCTGTTTGTACCACTTCGCCAACGATAATGCGGCTGTTTTGTCTTTCGCTATACTTAGCTTGAATGACATCTGCCGGCCAAAAGTGAGCGAGACCTCGCACACCAATTAAGCCGATTAAGCTTGCCACCATGATCACGCTGATAGCCACGGCGCCAGCGTTTAGCCACACCCAAGGAGAGCCTGATTTTGTCCAATTGGAAATTGATATATTCATCTTCATAATTCCTATAATGCTTACAGCGAGCCGTATTTGTTGCGCAATCTATGCCTGATAACTTCAGCAAAGGTGTTGACTACAAAAGTGAATAAAAACAGTGAAAATGCAGCTAGGAATAATACTCTATAGTGAGTACTAGCTACCTCTGCTTCCGGCATTTCAACGGCAATATTTGCAGCTAAAGTACGCATACCTTCAAAGATATTGACGTCCATGATAGGGGTGTTACCCGTTGCCATTAATACAATCATCGTTTCCCCAACGGCACGTCCCATACCTACCATCAGAGCAGAGAAAATACCTGGGCTAGCAGTCGGTAAAATTACTCTTACCAAGGTTTGCCATGGGGTAGCTCCTAACGCTAAAGAGCCGTAACTCAAATGCTTAGGCACTGAGAAAATAGCGTCTTCAGTGATAGTGAAAATAGTTGGGATAACAGCAAATCCCATCGCAATACCAACCACGAGCGCATTACGCTGATCGAAAGGAATACCGATATCGTCAGTAATCCATTGACGTAGATCACCACCAAAGAGCAATGCTTCTACGTTATGGGCAAAATGAATACTGATTAAAGTGGCGACAATAACGACGGGAATCAGGAGTGCGGCATCCCAGCCATCAGGTACAGCGTTGCGAATTTTCTTAGGTAAATTTGCCCAACCAAAGCCAAAGCCTAAAATGGCGATTGGAATACCGAGCAGGGAGAGGAATATCCCCGCTAAATTATTTTCGATGAAAGGTGCCAGCCATAATCCCGCTAAGAAACCCAGGATAACCGTCGGTAATGCTTCCATTAATTCGATCAATGGTTTTACTTTACGGCGCATTGCAGGAGCCATGAAGTAAGCAGTGTAAATTGCACCACAAATCGCCAAAGGTGTTGCCAGTAACATGGCATAAAAAGCAGCTTTTAATGTACCAAATGCGAGAGGCATTAAGCTGTATTTTGGCTCAAAGTCATTGTTTGATGCAGAAGATTGCCAAATAAATTCAGGCTCTTGATAACCCTCATACCAAACTTTTTGCCATAGGGCTTCCCATGAAATATCAGGGTGTTCATTGTCAACATGCCAAAGTCGGATGTTGCCATCAAACTCTGTTAATAAGGCGTTTGAGCGCGGTGCATAGCTTATTGCCGTTGCTTGACCATCAAGCAGTGGAGTTTTTAATGCTGTGCGATTAGCAGTGGTGTTATAAAGATATAAAGTACCGTTAGTATCGAGCGTAGCGAAACCTTTACGGCGATGCTCCATTGCTGTGACAGATACTGCAGCATCTGTTTTTTGGAACGCTCGAATCTTTTCTAATAACCACTTGTTATCGTTATCTCTGACTAGAAACCATTGTGAGATGACACCGTTTTCATCGCCAATAATGACAGAGTTATTACCTAACAAGAGAGAGAACTCAGTGATTTGTGCACTGCTGGCGCTGATTTCTTGATGCAGCTGTTTGTCAGCTGATTTAGTCATATCAATCACAGCAACTTTGCCTTGTGAGCCCGCTGTGATTAACCAGCGTGTGCCGGGTAATAAAAGTAATTTATTGGCAGTGAATGGCAGCTCAGTCAAATCTTTCGATTCAGTGGTGATCTCCAGCTCATCAGTGAGTAAATTTTCTTCTGCGCTGATAATCGTTTGTGTTAATTTTTTATTGCTACCAGCAACGATATTCCAGTTTTCTTCATCGTTGGAGATGGAGAGCAAGTCAACTGCACCGGTTGTTACTTTAATCGGCGTTTCACCTAATGGGTAACTTACTTCAGGGGTGATTAAGCGAACACCATCAGGGTAAGTGCTTTTATAAGAATGCTTGGCAATTATTACTTCACCATTATCAAAGCCAAGTGCAAAAATCCCAGAGGGCTCAGAAACGGTTGTAAAGCTAGTGACTTTAGCTTGTGGAGCGTTAGGGTTAGTTAGCGTTTGTGTCGAGACAACTTCACCGCTATCTGTTTTAAAGAAAGTCAGTTGTTGCTGATCGTTCACACGCATGCCTATTTTGGCTTGCTCTTCAATCCCTAAATATAAGGTTTTACCCCCACCAGGGCTTTTATACTGTGTATATTGAGCGTCTTTTTCCTCCCAAGATTGAATACTCGCAGCCTTAAATAGCGGCATTATCTCCCAAAGTAAGTAAAAGAAAATCAAAAGAATCGCAACTATTATGCTCATTCCACCAAGTGCGATACTTTTGCTCGCGAAAAGGTTTTTGAAAGCGCGAAATTTGCGATTACGAATCATTGCAGGGGTATTAAAATCAATAACCGGTGCTTTTGAGGGTGAAGTATTACTCATACTAGAATTCTCAGTTATAAAATCTATGTCGCAGAGTATAGATAGTAAATATGACAGAAATGTTACAAAGATCATCTGTTAAAAAATAGCCATTAATATTTGTGCTTAGAAGGTTGCTATGTGAGCACAAAAATTTGTTCTGGTTAAAAAATGAACTACGCTTAGTTTGTGTAAAAAAGAGGTTGAGCTTATGTTTTTAGCGTATAGCACAATGGTAAATAGGTTTTAAATCGAGGGCTGATATGAACAAACGGCAGATTGCTTTGTTATTGGTTTGGTTGTTTTTAAGCACCTCATCAATGGCTAAAACACTTGTTTTTAATACATCCCAGAATGGCTACCCGCCTTTCTTGATTGATTATGTAGACGGTACTCACTCAGGCATCATATTTCAGGTGGTGGAGAAAATTACACATAAACTTGGATATCAATTAGAGACTGTGGGGCTTCCGAAAATGCGCATCTCCATTTTGATGGACAATGATAAATTAGATGCCACGGCTGCTGCTAAGGAATGGGTTGTAGATGCGGATAAGTACGTGTTTAGTGATGTTATTATTCAAGTAAAAGATTTATTAGCCTGGCCAAAGGCTAGGCCTATCAACTTTGGAAAAATAGAAGATCTGTTTGGTAAAACAATAGGGACTCATCACGGTTACAGATACCCATTATTGGATGAACACTTCAGTACTAAGAAAATTAGAGCTTTATCGGCCAGCTCGGAGTTTTCGATGTTGAAAAATACGATACAAAATCGAGTAGATGCTACGGTTATTAATGCAACAGTTGCAAAGTGGATTATAAAAAACGATGAATTAATGGCGGGTAAATTTGCTTTTTCAGAAATTGATTTAGGCAGCTTTGGCTATCGAATTATGTTTACCACGAAGTGGAAATCATTTGTGGAAAAGTTTAATAAAGAGCTTGTATCAATGAAAGAAAGTGGCGAGCTAGAGAAAATAATTTCAGAGTATGAATAAAAAAAGCAGAGCCCTTAGTGATTAAGAGCTCTGCTTCGCAAAAGATTAGATATTAGATATCTAGTGCTTTAAGTTGCTTTTCAACAACTTTTGCAGGAAGAGGGATGTAGCCGTCTTTAACAACAACTTCTTGACCTGACTTAGACATAACCATTTTCAGGAATTCTCTTTCCATTGGTGGCAGTGCTTGACCAGGCTTCTTGTTAACATAAACATATAAGAAACGTGATAATGGGTAAGAACCATTTACAGCGTTATCTGGTGTAGCTTCAATGTAGTTAGTACCGTCTTTCTTCGTTAAAGGTAATGCTCTAACTGAAGAAGTCTTGTATCCGATACCTGAGTAGCCAATACCGTTTAAAGAAGTAGATACTGACTGTACAACAGAAGCAGAACCAGGCTGTTCGTTTACAGTGTTACGGAAATCACCTTTACAAAGTGCTTTCTTTTTAAAGTACCCGTAAGTACCTGATACTGAGTTACGACCAAAGATTTGTACGTTCTTGCCACCGATAGTGCCGCCTAGGCCAACATCGCTCCATTTAGTGATATCTTTATCGCCACCACACTTGCGTGTAGAAGAGAAAATGCCATCTAGCTGCTTGATGCTTAGACCTTTAACTGGGTTGTCTTTGTGAACAAAAACAGCAAGTGCGTCAATTGCAACAGCAACAGGCGTTGGCTTGTAGCCGTATTTCTTTTCAAAAGCAGCGATTTCTTTGTCTTTCATCTTGCGGCTCATTGGCCCCATGTTAGATGTGCCTTCTGTTAGCGCTGGTGGCGCAGTAGAAGAACCCGCTGCTTGGATTTGAATATTGATGTTAGGGTAATGGCGCTTGAACGATTCAGTCCATAGTGTCATTAGGTTTGCTAAAGTGTCAGAACCGACGCTTGATAAGTTGCCAGAAACGCCAGCAGCTTTTGAGTAAACAGGTAAGTTTTTATCTAAAAGATCAGATGCGTTTAAAGCAAAGCTTGATGTAGCTAGTGTGGCAACGGCCACCATTTTCATCATTGGTTTCATTACTGAGCTCCTGAAAGCTATTTTGAAAGACTTGTTTTGTTTCGATGGGTGCTACTTTAAAAGGTAAATATGACAAAGATGTGACAGTGCATAAAATTAAATAAATTTTGTTCAAATGTGCTTAATATTTTTTATATCAGTGACTTGATAAGTGAAGGAAAGCAACCACATAAGCGTTGCAAAATTGTAGATAAACGAAACAGTTAAAGTTAGTATAGCGCTTTATTTACAATACAATTGAGTGGTTAAGTTGAATAGTATACTTGGCCCAATTACTTTACTTTGATTTACGGTAGGTCATTCATATGATAGAAAATTCAGAACAATCCCTCACTCCTAAAGGTGAATTGAGTTTGATGTTGCCTGCGGATAGCCAAGCTAAAAATATGTTTGGTGACGTCTTTAGTGGTTGGGTAGCATCACGTGCAGTACTTGCTGCAGAGATCCGCTCAGGTACTATCGCTAGAGGTCGTGTAGCTACAATTTCTGTTGGCTCAATGGAGTTTATGTCACCAGTATTGGAAGGCACTATTTTAAGTTATTACACAGAGTTAGTTGAGCAGGGTAACAGCTCAATGACGATTAAAGTCGAAGTTTGGGGTAACTGCCCAGATGGCAGCGATATGCGTAAAATTTCTGAGACGAGTTGTGTGCAGGTGGCAATTGACGGCCACGGACATATTCGTAGTTTAAGCTTCGGTCAGTAAGTCATTTTATAGCTCATCATAAACTAAGTTGTACGAATCAATCCTTTAATTCGTACAACTTTGTAGCTATTTACTGCTCATGTTTGAACACACTGACAGCTGTTTCTAGCTCAGTATTCGCATTATTTAATTCAGCAACAGTATTCATCATTTGCTGACTAAACTCAGAAGTATTCGCTGCAATGCTTTTTATATTCTCAACATTATTACCGATGTCCTCACTAACTGTCGTTTGCTCTTCGGCGGCCGATGCGATTAACAAGCTACTATCTGATATTGTCGCTACAGATTGGGTGATTTGCTCAAGGGATTGACCGGCTTTAGTGGTCATTTGTACACTGCTTTGTACTTTTGTATTACACAGCTCCATGCCTTGTGTTGCATTGTTTGTATTACCTTGTAGTCGCTCTATCATTTCTCTGATTTCAGTGGTTGATGTCGCTGTTTTATGAGCGAGATTGCGAACCTCATCGGCAACAACAGAAAATCCTCTGCCTGAATCACCTGCGCGCGCCGCCTCAATTGCAGCATTAAGCGCTAGTAGGTTAGTTTGCTCGGCAATATTTTGAATAACATCAATAACGGTGCCGATATCATTGCTGTCTTGTTTGACAAGCTCGATCATGCTGCTAAGACCGTTCACTTCTGTCGAAATGCTCAGTATTGATTGCACCACATCTTTGACGATCACATCACCATTTTCAGCTTCAGTGCGCACAAGTTGCGTTTGATCTGCAGCAGCAACTGCATTATTGGCAACTTCTTGAGAGGCTGATTTCATATCTTCAATGGCGCATGCAACCATATCGGTCTCTTGTTGTTGACGAGTTAAATCTTGACTTAAATGTGCTACGTTTGCAGATACGGTATCTAGGCGTGCAGTTGTTGTTTGCATAGTGGTGTTGATCTGTTTCGTAACATCGTACAAGCCTTCCAGTATTGCGCGCATGCTACGCGTTAAATAATGGATTTCATTGCTGCTTTTGTTTGAGCCCGAATCGGTGGTGATTTTAATGCTTAAGTTACCCGTACTAATCGCATCCATATAACCACATATTGTTTTGATAGGGCGTAGTTTGATCTTCAAATTAATAAAAGTTAAAAAGCCGATCACGATAATGCTCAAAATAGAAAGCATGATCATATTTAAATTTAACTCACCTGCATGCTCCGTAAATTCTTGTGTGCGGCCATTGACGATTACGCCCCACTGCCACTTGTCGGAACGAGCGAATGCTAATAGCTGCTCATTTTGCGAGTTGCTATTGGCATCTTGAATACGTAGCGTGGATGCTTCGTTGTTGATTAAACTGTTGAGAATTTGCTTACCTTGAGCGTTGGTATCGGTGATGTGTTGTCCTTCGTGAGAAGGGTGCATCACTAGCTTGCCTTGGCTTTTACCCGCTTTGATATCAACAATATACGCAAAACCTGTTTTCGCGATGTGTAAATCAGCAATGGACTGTTTTAGGGCGGTGAGGCTTTGAGTGTAGTCAAATCCGACATAGAGAATACCGATAACTTTGCCCGACGCATCTTTGAAGGGTAGGTAGTTAGCCATGTAGTGTCGGCCAAACAAAAAAGCAGTACCTTGGTACTTTTTGCCTTGCATCAACTGGTTGTAGCCTGGGTGAGACTTGCCCAACAAAGTTCCAAATGCACGACTACCATCTGTTTTACGCAATGAGGTACTCACACGTAGAAAGTCATCTTCAACACGCATAAACACCGTAGCGGTGCCGCCAGTCATTTTGGTAAAAAGGTCAGGCTTTGTAAAATTGTTGGTGATCACTTTTCCCTCTGAAAGCAGTACTGGGACATTGTATTTACCCACCTGCATGGTTTGCGAGGTATCGATGCTGATATTGCCAGGAAATAAGTGAGTGAATACCTCTGTGATTTCGTTGGTTTTTTTATTGAGTACGGTGTAGAAGAAATCAAAGCTGCGAGCGAGTTGCTTCGCGTGTTGCATAGTCGATTGTTCTGCGTTCGCGATGAAGCTCTTGTTAACATCGTTATTTACAAAGAGTGTGAGTCCTGCGAAAACGATTAGCACAATACTTAGTACAATAATCGTTAACTGATTAACAATAGAGGACTCTCTAATAATTTTGATCATGGAACTGGCCTTAAATAATATTTGCTAGAGCTCTAAGAAGTATCTGAAGGGGATAGATGCCGTATCAGATATAAAAAAACAAAGAATTCTATGCGTTTGTTTGTTGAATGATTATTAAGGTGGAGTAATCGTTACTCCTTGATACGCATTGAGCGTAAAACGCTCGATCCTTTGCTTTATCTCTATGGCTTGCATAGCGCAATAACACAGTTGTTATCGATAGGGTTTAGCTTATTTATTACATATTTGAAATTTTATAATTGAAGGTTAAGGAATAGAGGTTGGAAAGTGAGGGAGACAAAATTTCATCCCCTCACATTTTAAATATTTATTGCAAAAGACTATTTTGCAGACACAAGCTCAGGGTGGGTGTTATCCACATGATGCGCATCATCGACATGCTTTAAGCCTTTGTTTGCTACGAATGCAATCACTAGAAGAGCAGCCATTGCGTACATCGTTGTATTGTAAAGGCTAGACGTTGGGTCAACAGTGCCGGCTGGTGCTATCTCCATCAGCTTGCTAATGGTGACAGTTTTTGCCGCAACTAAGGCATTTAGCTGATCAATACCCGATCCGAATGTTTGCAAAAACACGGCGGGATCGACCTTTTGAGACAAATCAGCAATCGCATTATCTACTGAGAGTTGTCGCAGGTATGTGATTGCAAAGGGGCCTAATACGCCAGCTGTGCTCCATGCTGTGAGTAGGCGCCCGTGAATGCCACCGACGTGCAATGTACCAAACATATCCGCAAGGTATGCAGGAATAGTCGCAAAGCCACCGCCGTACATTGTGAATATGATCATTGTTGCGCCATAGAAAAGCACTAGCCACATGACAGCAGGCTCAATGCTGACTTGGGTTGCCACAAATGGAATCGAAACATAGAGCAGCATGCCTAGTAAAAAGAAGCAGTGGTAAGTGTTTTTGCGTCCTATGCTATCTGAGGTTGTTGCCCAGAAGAAGCGCCCCACCATATTGAAAACGCTAATCATCAATACATAAGTGGCGGCGAAGCTGGCATCTACAATATGAGGAAGCGTCGATCCAAAAATCTCAGCCATCATAGTTTTTGCAACACCGATAACACCAATCCCAGCTGTTACGTTTAGGCATAGCATGATCCACAGGCGCCAAAACTGAGAGGTTTTTAAGGCTTGGTCAATATGTACATCATTTGTGCTGATCATCTTTTTCAAAGATTCGTTAACACTTGGTGCAACCCAGCCACTTGGCTGCCAACCTTTTGCTGGTACACGATAAGAAAAAGAAGCGATGATCATTACAATGAAATAGACCACGCCTAGTGTAATAAAGACGCTGGCAGCTCCGGTATCACCCGTTCCTACAACGTATACGCCCTCAGGGCCCGGTACTGGGACTTTTGCCATGTCAGCAACGCTTGCAACAACTACCTCAACTTTATTGCCTGCAACTTCTGCAAAGCGGCGACCGCCTTCAGTGATCAGTGAAACGTCTGCTACTTTTCCTAAGTATTCAGGTGCTTGATAAAACATCGACAGTAACCAAGTCTTAAGAGGTGCGCCTATCATTGCGCCACCACCAAAGCCCATAATAGCCATGCCTGTTGCCATGCCTCGACGGTCAGGGAACCATCGCAAAAGTGTACTCACAGGGGAGACGTACGCAAGGCCTAAACCGCAACCACCGATAACGCCATAACCAAGATAGACAAGCCAAAGCTGATGGTAAGCAATCCCTAAACTGCCGATGAGAAAGCCGCCACCCCAGCAAAAAGCGGCGAGTACACCTACCATGCGAGGACCAACTTCTTCTAACCATTTGCCTCCAAGGGCTGCAGCAAGGCCAAGGAATACAATCGCAGTTGAAAATATCCAAACGACGGAGCTTAAGCTCCAGTCATCAGCGGAGCTGGCAACAACACCAACTTGCTTAATTAGAGCTGGATTAAAGATACTCCACGCGTAAACAGAACCAATACAAAGGTGAATCGCGATAGAAGCTGGTGGGACTAACCAACGATTGAAATCTTTGCCGGCGACTATGCGCTCTTTTTTGAGGAAGTCAAACACTCCCGGTGATGTGCTCATAAAAATGCTCCAGTTTTTATTATCGTTATTAAGGTTTTCGTTCTTAATCAATAATTGCAACTAGTGTGCCATTAAAATAAATTTTAATAAAAACAATTGCTTGGGTGTTTTTTAGAAGTCTGAATATAATCTTTATGGGTTATTATGACGCAGTAAAATTTGTATTAGAGACATTTTTACTCGCCAGAAATGCTCTGCTGAAGAGCGACTTCTGCCAATGGCAGCCATATGCAAAAGGAGCTACCTTTATCAGTTTTAGAGTGCACACTTATTTGCGCATTTTGAGACTGTATCAAAGAATAGCTAATGGATAAGCCGAGCCCTGTGCCGCCTTCTGTTTGACTAAAGAACGGATCAAAAATATGTTCTAAAGTATCTACAGACATCCCACAACCGCGATCTGCTACGATAACAATGACAAAGCCTTTCCAGTTACGGGTGCTGATTTTTATTTCGCCAGAGATATCGCTGGCGGCAACGGCATTGATTAATAAATTGATGAGCACTTGCTGGTATTTTTGACGATTACCAACAGTTAATGCAGTGGCTCGAAGGTCACATACAAGCGAGATGTTTTTGCGCAATAAATCGTGTTTGACTAAAATCCTTGTCGCATGAATAAGCTCGTTGACATCGATGTGGCTGTTGGTTTCAAAATGATCACCTGGGCGTGAGAGTAGCAACAAATCATTGATGAGCGTGCGTATACGCTCTACTTGTTGCAGCATAATGTTTATATCGTCCTGAGCATCATAGCCACAGCCTTGCAGCTCTGTGCTCATCAGATCTAAGTGACCTAAGATAACAGCGGTTGGGTTATTGATTTCATGAGCAATCCCAGCCGTTAATTGGCCGATTACCGCCAGTTTTTCTTTAGCGATTAATTGCTCGCGAGTACTCTGTAGCAAGTTGATATGCTGATTGAGCGCCTGAGTGCGCTTAGACACTTTTACTTCCAATAAACCTGCTTCTTGCTCAATATGATCGTGTTGACTCTCCAGTTGATCGAGCATGAGATTAAACTGTTGAGCGAGCGTCAGCAGCTCAAGGGAAGTATTATTTGGTAAATTAATTCGTTGTCGAAAACCCGCTCTTATAGCGGTAATGACTTTTGCCATATTTTCAATAGGATAAAAAATACTTTTCGCGCCGTGAACAACGATATAAGCGCAGCCAATAATGACAACAGTGACTAATAGCAGTAACTGCCAGAGCCAATCATAAAGTTCTTGACGAAAAGGGGCTTCTAAGAAGCCTGCGTAAATCATCCCAACGCGTGCCCCCGCGCTATCGGTAATCGGCAAATAACCCGATATGTACCAATCGTTAACAACAAAAGCGCGATCCAGCCAGCGCTCACCTTCAATCAGCACTTTTTCACGCACTTGTGTTGACACTTTTGTGCCAATTGCTCGCCCGCCAACTTGGTGTTGATCTGGTACATTGGTTGAAATGCGAACATCGTCAAGGAAGAGAGTAACAGTGCCGACACTTTGAGTGTGCAATGAACCTTCGCTATAAACAGTTTGCTTGATTTGATCGACAAAAGCGTTGTTGCGGTTCATCAGCACACCACCGCTGAGAATTGCTCTGACCTTGCCATTATTGTCGATTAACGGATAAGCCAAGTGCAGCATCATTGCTCTATCTTCAACAGATTTTTGGGTTGAAGTGGCGTTTGCTGTGTTTTTAATTGGTACTTTTGCAAGCTCAACGAGTGACTTATCAATGGAAGCTAGTTGCAATGCACTGAAAACCTCAACGGCGCTACCACCTTCACCACGGCTTGCCGCATTGACTAATTTACTATTGAAATGCTGGCAAAGCGCAACGTTCGCCAATTTGCATTGGCGTTTGTCGAGTAGCTGGACAAAGCTTAGTCCTGCGCTTTGTTTTATTTCTCGTAGCTTTCGCTGCAAGGTTTGATGATAAAGGTCGGAGTTTCGAAACTGCGGGTGGATTTGAAGGATTTTTATCAACTGCTGCTTTTGCGAGCTGATGACTAATTGATTGTAATAATGTTGTTGGGTGTTTTTAAAACCCTGGCTGGCAACGGCTAAGTCTGTGCTGGCTTTCATCAACAACTGACGGTAGCTGACCTGGTTGGTCCAAAAATAAAGCAGTGCTATCAGCATCAAAGCCATAAAAAGCATCGGGCCTAATACAAGGATAAGTAAGCGCGCTCTTATCCCTCGCGTTTTTTTGAACCAAGTCAACTTATGCTTGCTCTGCGTTATTGTTAGATAGTTTGCGCTCGACGGTTTTACGAGTGATACCCAATATTTGCGCAGCTTTTGTCTTGTTGTTATCGCAGTGGTCTAATACTTTTGTAATGTGCTCAACTTCGACCTGCTCTAACGTCCAGTCATTTGGATAACCATTACTGCTAAGCTGTGTCTGCGGATTGAGTAGGGCGCTTGGCGAGCTGGTAAGTAGCAGAGAGCGCTCAATTAAATTACGTAATTCGCGAACATTTCCGGGCCAGTGGTAACTTTGCAAACAGTGTATATCTTGTTTGGTAATCGCTATTTTGGGCAGTGCTAATTGACTGCTTAATTTAGTATTAAAGTGCTCGACCAAAAGAGCTATATCATCAAGACGCTGACGCAAAGGGGGCAGCAATAAGGGGAGCACATTCAGGCGATAGAACAAATCACTGCGAAAAGCGCCTTGCGCGACTTGCTCTGTCAGCGGTTTGTTACTCGCAGCAACAATGCGTACATCGATACTTTTTTCGCGTTCGGTTCCTACTGGGCGGATACGAGATTCTTGTAGCACCCTAAGGAGCTTTCCTTGTAATAACAAAGGCATTTCACTAATCTCATCAAGGAAAATAGTGCCGCCATCGGCGTAGCTAAATAACCCTTGGCGTGCTTGAGTTGCGCCAGTGAATGCCCCTTTAATATGACCAAATAGCTCAGACTCTATTAACTCTGCTGATACTGCTGCACAGTTTATAGGAACAAAGGGGCCTGTTCTGCCGCTGAGCTGATGTAGCTGTGCTGCGGCTAATTCCTTGCCTGTACCTGTCTCGCCCTCAATCAAAATGGAGGCGTTACTTGGAGCGACTTGTGCAATTAATTGATTGATTTGGTTAATTGCATCACTGTGCCCGAGCATACTAGAGTTTTGTCGATCTTGAGTAAGGCGCCTTTGTAAAATATAGTTTTCGCGAGATAGCTTAAGACGGTTAAAGCAGCGCTCTATTACTCCACTTATTTGTTCTAAGCGAAAAGGTTTTAGGACAAAATCAAATGCCCCTAAGCGAACAGCAGCAACTGCATTTTCTAGATCTGCAAAACCTGTAATAAAGATTACATCAGGGCGTTTGTCGCCCTCTTCTAAGCTAGCTACCCAGTCTATACCAGAGGTTTGCGGCATATTAATATCGACGATTAACAGGTCATAGAGTTGTTGTTCTCTAAGATTGTCTGCCATCAATGTGCTAGAGGCGCAATCCACCTTAGTGTAAATTTTGCTAAGTGCGCGCATCAAGACATTACAAATCCCCTCTTCATCATCAACAATTAAAATAGAGAACGGATGAAGGCTGCTAGAGGGAGGCTGTGGATGGTTAATAGACATAAATACCTAAGTTATTTTTATAAGATATGGCTTTTGCAAAATGCAGTAAGGGCAGACAATATAGGGTAAAAATTGCTGGAATAGTAGTGTTTCTAAATCATGTTGGTAGCGTATTAAGCGGATAAGGTTAAAATATTTTCGCATTATTTAAGCGTAATATGCTGTTTATCTCAACGGCTATTTAGCTTTGGAAATAAATTTTTATATATTTCAAATATCACTTTAAAGGAAGCGCCAAGTAGTATTATTAACAGATAAGCGCGATGTTAGGCTGACTAAACTGGTTAATGAAGCTTATTAAAAAGTACTAGGTGATGATGGGGTTGTTTAAAAGACAGAAAGCAAAAAGCCGAAATAATCATATCCATATGACGTATTTCGGCTCTTTAAACTGTGCGCAATAATAGCTCCTTGCTCTATTTACCAACGTTCCTTATTAGTCGCGATTACATCCCTGTCGCTGCTTTTCAATATATCTTCCTGATATGAAAAGCAAATAGATTGCACGAGAGGAAGGTTAACAAGCAGTGTGTCTAATTTGTTGGACAGATTGTTTTTTAAGACTTATTCCTAGAAAGAAGGTATTGGTTCCTTTGCTAACTTGCTGGCCTTAAATGTACATAAAAAGGGTGTAAATGATCTTAAATGGCGCTAACTTTAATTAAACAGCTTAAAGGGGACTTCTCAGGAAATAACAATACCCCATTTTTATCTGTTGTTTTCCAGTATGAAATAACTCTGCAAGGTTTTTTGGGAGCTTTGAACTCAACTGACAGCTCTATGCGCTCACCAGGCAGAGTATAAGGAATCGGTATTTTTGTCTGCTTGGGAATGAGCTGGTTATCACTACTGACATCGTTTAGCGCATCAACCTCTGTTTGGTCTTGGCAGCTTAAAAAGAGATCTTGCCAAGGCTCTTTTCCGGTGTTTAATACAGACCATGTTTTGATAAACACTTCGTTTGGTAATACAACCGAATTATCAGGGAAAGTAACATCATTGAGAAAACCGCTGTCTTGATCTTTGGTTACGATAGCTAATCTACGCTCTGATAAAGTATCCGAAAAATAGGGTTTTATTAGTTCAAGAGGGTGTGCATCTAAAACAGCAGCTAGCTTTATTAATGTTGAAAGACGTGCTTCCGCTACATTGCCTTGTAAAATGTTGTAAAGGGTCGCTCTTGAAAACCACATTTTTGCGCCAGCTCCTTTTTGTTTAAGCCTTTGGCAGCAATAAGTTCTTGTAATACTGTTTCGAAATGATGTCTATTCATATAGGTGGGCAGGGTCGATTATATAGCGATTCTTAGAAGTTAGTTTTTACAAGCTAATCCATTATAAATCAATAAGAAAGAGGCGTTATAATCAAAGAATGGTTAATGAGGGAGGATAAAAAGTGCCTGTTAAAGACACTTTTATGCTTGCTTCAATGGCTTTAAGGAGCTCGAATTATCGGTTAAATCTTTGTGCTGCAATGCTGCTATCGGCTAACGCAACTCTGACACCGGGTAACTGAACTTCTGCTTGATTAACTTTGCGAGTAAAGACTTCCATCACCATAGGTTTGAAGAACTCAAGGGGAAGTGAGTCATATTCAGGGTCAAAACTGGTTTGATCCCACATCTCGCAAAAATAAACAGCATCATCATAAAATGGCTCACCTAAGAAACGCTCGCGAGAATCAGGGTCAGCATTAGTGTGCTCTGCATAGTATTTACGCTGGAAAATGCCATGTTTTTCAATCACCCAGCGACACTGTTCGCGTACATAAGGGGCTAATATGACAGCGGCATATTGGTCGTGATTATAAGGTGCATACATATCGCCAATGTCATGCAATAAGGCAGATACAATCCAATCAACATCAGCGCCGTCGCGGTATGCACGAGTTGCTGACTGCACACTGTGCTCTAATCGAGTGACTTGATAGCCACTCAACGAGCTATCTAATTCACTCAAAGCTTTAAAAAGCCGCTCTCCTACTTTGCTGGCATAATCTGTTTCAAGTGCTTCTAGGAATTCGTAATCTTCTTTGTCGCCATCTACCATTTTGGTGAATTTAGCGATTGTCATTTGGCTGTTCATGGCATGTTCTCGTCTGGTTGCGTGCTTTTTTTAGTTTTTGTTATTGGCTGATTAATGCAGTTTCTTAGCTATTCGATAAATGCTTTTAGGTGCATCTCTATCAATGTAACAACCTTGTAGATGGCGCTCACCTTGTTGAGGGTCAAATTTTGTTCGCCCGTGTAGTATGCGGTTGTTATCAAACATCATTAACTCCCCTGATGATAACTTAAATTTCTTCTCAAAATAGCTATCTTCTAACATTTCACCCAGCTTTTTTCGCGCAGCTTGGTACTGTTTTAACTGTGCAGAAGGTAGCAATGGTAGGTCATCAAGACGTGGACTGTAATGGATGCCGAGTACGTTCCCCAGTGCGTCTTTCTCTATTAGTGGATGGAAGGAGACAAGCTCGGTATCACTATCGAAAAAGCGAAAGCGTACAACGGTTTCTGTTAGCAGTTTATAGCTAAGTGGATCTTGTTGGCGCAGTGTTTCAACGATACTCAGGCCGTCGGCAAGGGTTGAGTAACCGCCGTCAGTTTGATTCTTGAGGCAGTGAAGTAGCTGAATACCTGGTACTGGATCGCGGTAGGGATTGTCTGTATGCGGGCCGATAGCATGTGGCGTATAAGCTAGATCATTGGGATTGGGCTTTGAGTAAACCTGGAAGTAACGGCCAAAGTTTGTATCGCGAATGTGACCGTAGTGCTCTGCTATTTTTAAGATGCTATCAGGGGCTGTTGGTGTGTTGTGTAAAATTAAATATCCGTAGGATAGAAATGACTCAACTGAATCAATAAACAGGGAGTGATCTTGCTTTAAAGCCAGCCAATCAAATTTAACATTGAGCTCATCACTTGCTATCCACGCTTTGGTTTCTGGGATACCTGAATTAAAGCTGAGAGCTTGACGCTGCAAAAAATCCAGCTCAAACCTTGCCTGATGACCATCACTGAAGCTTACAAATACGGATTTTTCCTCGCAGTGTGCCTCAGTAATAGAGAGGTCGCAATCTAGTAGATGAGGGTTAAATAAACGCTGTGCTGTTTTCTGGTCAACTTGATCAGGTTCTTGAACCCTTTCGCGTAGCCAGAGCGCGGGAAGTTCGATGAGTTGGTCTTGGTTCTGTAATTGAATGAGAACATCTTGTGGTTGTTTTTCGATGCGAATATTCATGGCGTTACTCTATATCTGTCGGTCTGTATTTTGGCCTACTTAATTATTGGCATGTAGGCAGTATTGGGCGATTTGATCACGATATAAAGTTGTCTACAATTAGCTAAAAACTAATAGAATACATAATAAATTCTTATGTATATGTGCTGGTCAAAAACAAGATTTAAGGATTTGAAAGTAACCGCTAATAAGTTTTGTATAAAGTATAGCCAATAAGGCTTTGAGTAACCTTTGTAGTTGTTGTATAAGAGGTGGTAGCGAGTTCTATTATTTAACCTAACTATAAGAAAAAGCTTTGCAAAGACTTATATCAAAACTCCCTCCTCATAAAGCGCTAATCGCTTTTGAAGCTGTTATGCGCTTAGGGACTGTAACTGCTGCTGCAAAAGAGTTAACCAGTACTCAGCCTGCAATATCACAGCATTTGAAGAATCTAGAAGCGAATTTAAATACTCAGCTTTTTGTGCGCAGCGGTCGCGGTTTAAAGCCTACTAATCAAGCTTTGGCTTATTATCAAGAGATTGAGCCGCTACTTTTGAAAATGGCTGAGGCTTCTGAGCAATTAAGACATGAGCAGGATGACAGTCGGATAGTTAATATTGTTAGCAACTGTGGTTTGGCGCATTTTTGGTTATTGCCATTACTACCTGATTTGCAGAGTCAGTTTCCTGAGATAACGTTGAAAGTGACTTTGTCTGATTCCGCAGAAATACCGACCCACAATGCATTGTTGCTTAGTTTTGGTAGGTTAGCTGAGCGCTCAACTCAACACACCCTGTTTATTGAAGAGGTATGTGCAGTTTGCAGTGCTGATTATGCCAAATCGCAGAGCCTAAGCTCATCAAGTACCATTGAAACCTTGGTACAACAGCCGTTTATTCATTTGGATGAGGATGAGCAGCGTTGGCTGAATTGGCGTGATTGGTTAGGCTATAGTGATTACAACTACAAACGGCCTGATAATGTTGTATTGCTAGGCAACTATTACTCTGTTATTGCTGAGGTGCAAAAAGGACAGGGAGTTTCTCTGGGGTGGCTGTGTTTGATGCAGCATCTAATTGATCAAAAGCAACTCGTTCAGGTTGGGCAAAAGGTTGTCTCTAGAGCAAACTATGGCTATTTCATTGATACCTTAAATACTAACAGCCCAGACGATAAACTGGTCTGTGAATATCTATTAGAAAAAGCGGCGAGTAACTTCGTGCAATAGGGTTGCACCACTAACTTAAACAAATAGCGTGTAGGGTGTTTTCTATCTTAAACCACTGTTAGGTTAAGCTTTTTGCCAAATGAGTAACTGGTTATTTGCAGGCATAGCAATATCAGATACAAATGTGAGCTGTTGTTCTGTTGCAAGTTCACATAACGCTTCAAAATCGCGGATGCCGCTTTGCGAGTTACGGTTAATTAACCATTGTTCAAAGTCAGCATTTGATGGGCTGGTGAATTCTCCTTGATATTTAAAAGGGCCGTAGCAGCAAAAATAGCCGTCTTGCTTTAAGTGCGCGCTCAGTTGTGAAAATAGCGCTTTAACACTCTGCCAGCTCATAATGTGTAATGAATTAGAGGTGTAAATCATATCGTAACTTTGAGTCGGCCAACGCCCGTTAACATCAAGCTCAATTGCTTGATTTATTTGGGGGTTATTAGACTGAGCAATATTGGCTAATAGCCCAGCATAGTATTCACCTTGGTCGCTGCACTGCCAAGATAAATGCGCGAGCTGTTCGCAAAAGTGGAATGCGTGTTGGCCAGAACCACTACCAATTTCCAAAACGCTGCTGGTTTGTTGAAGCCAAGGTAGTAGTGTTTCAAAAATGACTTGTTGGTTGCGCTCACACGAAGGGCTAAAGTTTTGCATTAGCTTATTGATCCTTAGTAAAGAGGCCTAAACAAAATTTCTTGTTCAGGCACACTTTTATTTTGAAACTCTCTTTATCAAACCGCTTGTAAAGTGGTGAAGCCCAGTACTAGCCACTTAATACCGGCATCGTCGAAGTTGACTTGCACACGCGTTTTGGCGCCAGTACCTTCAGCACTCAATACAATGCCCTCTCCAAAGCTGTCGTGGAATACGCGCTGGCCAATATGTAGTCCGCTCGATTGCTCGGCTTCTTGGTTATACATATTGGTTTTTGGTCTAGCAGTGAGTGGGCGGCTGACAGATGCATTCAAGCGTACTTCTTCAATAAGCTCCAGCGGGATTTCATTGATAAAACGTGAAGGGCGGTTGTAAGTTTCTTGGCCGTACATACGCCTTGATTCTGCATAGGTAATGTAGAGTTGTTGCATTGCACGGGTAATACCTACATAGCAAAGTCGGCGCTCTTCTTCCATGCGGCCCGCCTCTTCAGCAGATTTATTACCCGGGAATAGCCCTTCTTCAACACCGACCATAAATACCAGTGGGAACTCCAAGCCTTTTGCAGAGTGCAGGGTCATTAGCTGAACACTGTCTTGGTGTTCATCCGCTTGAGCTTCACCAGCATCTAATGCCGCTTGATCTAAGAAATCGGCAAGAACAGAGCTTGCGCTTTGTTCGCCTTCCAAGTTACTGCCTTCACCATCGGTTTCATCTTCTGTATCAACCCATTGGTAATTGAACTGTTTAGCGGCGTTTACTAATTCCTCTAAGTTCTCTATGCGTGACTGAGCTTTCTCGCCTTTTTCTTTTAAGTGATGCTCTACCAAACCAGATAATTGAATAGCATGGTCGGTCAGCTCTTCTAGCTTAGTGCCTTGCGTATCACTGTCGAGCTGGTTGACTAGGTTTAAAAATCCTTGCAGAGCATCGCAGGCATTTTTCGGTATTTTTTTGTACTCAACCACTTCATTGGCTGCTCGCCACATTGAGATGTCTTCTGTACGAGCTTGCTCGCGAATAGCTTCAATAGTGCGGGTGCCAATGCGTCGGCTTGGAACATTAATCACTCGCTCCATCGCGGTATCATCGTCACGATTAGCCACCAAGCGCATGTAAGCCAGTGCGTTTTTAATCTCTAAACGATCGTAGAAGCGGTGCCCACCATAGATTTTGTAAGGCACACCTGCACGAATTAGGCTTTCTTCCATCACTCGTGATTGCGCGTTAGAGCGGTACAAAATAGCTGATTCAGAACGAAGATTACCTTCTTCTTGCCACTTCTGGATCTGCCCAACTACAAAGCGTGCTTCATCTTGTTCATTAAATGCGGCATATAAAGCAATTTTGTCGCCATCAGTGCCTTCTGTCCAAAGCTGCTTACCTAAACGGCCATTGTTGTTCGAAATGACGGCGTTTGCTGCGCTAAGAATGGTATTCGTCGAGCGGTAGTTTTGCTCAAGCTTGACAGTGAGGGCGCCGGGAAAGTGTTCAGAGAAGGTTTGAATGTTCTCGATTTTAGCGCCGCGCCAGCCGTATATTGATTGATCGTCATCACCGACGGCCATTAATTTACGCTCATGGCCTGTTAGTAGTCGCAACCAAGCGTACTGGATGGAGTTAGTGTCTTGAAATTCGTCGACCAAAATATAGCGAAAGCGCTCTTGGTAATGCATCAATAAATTTGGTTTCATATCACGCAGCAGCTCTAGGCAGCGCAATAGTAATTCACCAAAATCAATCATGCCGCCACGATTACAGCTCTCTTCGTAAACTTCATACACTTTAACAAACATTTGTTGTTGTGGATCGTTAGTACGCTCAATGTGTTTGCTACGTAGGCCTTCATCTTTTTGGGCGTTGATATACCACTGGAATTGCTTGGCAGGCCACTGTTTATCATCAAGAGCTAAGTCTTTGCAGATACGCTTGAGCAAACGGTGCTGATCTTCACTGTCCATGATTTGGAAGTTTTCTAAAAGTCCTGCATCTTGCCAGTGGCTACGTAAAATACGATGTGCTAAACCGTGGAAAGTGCCGACCCACATACCTTGTGGGCTTACGCCTAAAAGGTTTTCGATACGTGAACGCATCTCTTTGGCTGCTTTGTTGGTAAAAGTTACCGCCATAATAGAGTAAGGCGATATATCTTCTGTTCTTACCAGCCACGCAATGCGGTGAATCAGCACTCGCGTTTTACCAGAACCTGCTCCAGCCAGCACCAACATGTTTTGCATAGGCGCGGTAACGGCTTCGCGCTGGGGATCGTTTAAGCCGTCAATTATTGCTGTTACGTCCATAAAATTGCCATTTGAAGAGTCTTCCTATTAATAATTGGGCTTAAGCGGGCAGTGTAGAAGGATTAGCACGGCGAAACAGCAACGTAGTACGTAGCTCATCAGGATCTTTTATCACCATCTCGCTACTGTCACGGCCTTCTTGTTCAACGCCAAAAGCAGGAATCAGGCGTGATAACCAAAAGCGCATCGCAGCCGTTTGTGTCATCTGCTGCCAAGCTTGATGCTCGTGTTCGGTAAATGGGCGTACTTTTGCGTAAGCCTTGAGAAGTGCTTGCTCTTTGTCAGCATCAATTTGGAAATCGCTATTTGCACACCAATCATTGGCTACTATCGCGAGGTCAAACAGCATATAAGCAGTTGCTGAGTTATATAGATCGATAATGGCGTCAATTTCATCACCATTAAACAAAGCGTTATCGTGGAATAAATCTCCGTGAATAACGGACAATGGCAAGTGCTTGCCATGCTCTTGAAGTAGTTGGTCAAACAGTTCTACTTCTTCTTTTAAAAGAGCTGCATCATCTTGTGATAAGTGCTTGGTAATACTCAAGCTTTCGCGGCGCCACCAGTATAGGCCTCTATGCGCAGTACGCTTGAGGAAAAAATCTTCGGCTGCTACATGAAACTGCGCTAGCTTAGTGCCGATAGCGGCACAGTGTGCATTGGTTAATTCGCTTTGTGATAAATGATGGCCATTAAAGCGGTTTTGCAACATAGCAGGCTTGTTTTTCACTTTCTTTAAAGCAATGCCGTTTTTGTCTTTAGCGGGGTGGGGAACAGGGAGTCCTTTATCGGCTAACCAAGTGGCAAGCTCAACAAAAAAGGGCATGTCTTCCATGGTGAACTCTTCAAAAAGAGTAAGTACGTACTCGCTCTGGACACCTTTGTTATTGAGGGTCACAAAGTAATTGGTATTTTCAATACCGCCGTCAATACCGCGAAAAGAGACAAGCTCACCTAAATCGTACTCTGCCATTAATGCGTGTAAATCTGCTGTTTCAAGATGTGTATATACTGCCACTCAATCACCGTTTGTTCTGTCTAAGCTAATATGTACAAATATACAGCTTTTTGTTTGAAATCGTCAATATGCGAAATAATACGGGGTAACAGTGATAAGTACTACTGTCTTTAGCGGAGTTAAATTAAAAATCTACTTTTAGCTTGTTCCGGCGCTCAGTTTTAAGGAATAAATTCTCAGCAATAAAAGCGATTAACTCCCTTTCCCCTTTGCGCAAAAAAACACAAACGATATACTGCACCCTTTGAATTATTTGGAATTAATCACTATGTCAGCTCCCTCTCTTATTCTGGTCGATGGCTCTTCGTATTTATATCGTGCTTTTTTTGCATCGCAGCAAGCAGATCTTAGAACCAGCGAGGGGTTCCCAAGTGGAGCTGTACGCATTGTTACATCGATGATGCGCTCATTAGTAGGGCAATACCCAGATAGCCGCATAGCGGTTATTTTTGATGCGAAAGGTAAAACGTTTCGCGATGATATCTACCCTGAATACAAAGCCAACCGTCCTTCTATGCCGGATGATCTGCGCTCGCAAATAGAGCCGATTCACAACATTATACGTGCCATGGGTTTTCCGCTGATCGCTATTGAAGGCGTTGAGGCCGACGATGTTATTGGTACTTACGCAGCGCAGGCAACTGAAACCAAAACATCTTTGCTAGTATCGACTGGCGATAAAGATATGGCGCAGTTGGTTAATGAGCACGTTACGCTGATTAACACTATGAATGACACCATCATGGATGTGGCAGGTGTGAATGAAAAGTTTGGTATCCCGCCTGAATTAATCATCGATTACCTAGCGTTAATGGGTGATAAGGTCGATAACATTCCAGGTGTACCAGGTGTTGGCGAAAAAACGGCGCTCGCTTTGTTGCAAGGCATAGGTAGTATTGCTGATCTCTATCAAAATCTAGATAAAATTGCCGACCTTGGGTTTCGTGGCTCTAAAACGATGGCGAAGAAGCTTGAAGAAAATAAAGAGTTCGCAGAGCTCTCGTATTTATTGGCAACCATCAAACTGGATGTTGAAATGGAGTTATCCATAGGTGATCTGCATAACCAGCCTGTGGATAAAGAAGCGCTGATGGCTTTGTTCCAAAAATATGAATTCAAGAGCTGGGTGAAAGAGCTAGAAAGCGGCGAAACAGTGAGTGTAGGTAAAGCTACAATGGCTGTTAGTGATGTAGAAGAAGACGATGAAAGCTTACCTGCTGCACCTGAAGAAATTAACTACCAAATTGTTGATCAGCAAGAGACGTTTCTCGCTTGGCTAGAAAAATTAAAAGCGGCTAAGCTATTTGCTTTTGATACAGAAACTGATCGCTTAGATTACATGGAAGCACAGCTAATTGGTTTGTCTTTCTCAGTTAAAGCGGGAGAGGCAGCTTATGTACCACTAGGGCATGACTATGTTGGCGCACCCGAACAGCTCGATAGAGATTGGGTTTTAGCTCAATTAAAGCCAATACTTGAAGATAGTGAATTACATAAAGTTGGTCAGCACATCAAATTCGATATGAACGTGCTAGCAAGATATGACATTAGATTGCAGGGTATTGAGTTTGATACGATGCTTGAATCCTATGTGCTTAACTCAACCGCTACGCGTCATGATATGGATAGCTTGGCGAAGAAGTACTTAGGCGTTAAAACCACCAAATTTGAAGAGCTGGCCGGTAAAGGCAAAAAACAGCTCACCTTTAATCAAATTGATGTGGAGCAAGCAGGTTTCTATGCGGCTGAAGATGCAGATATAACGTTGCGTTTGCATCAAGCGATCAATGCAAAGCTTTCGGCGATTGAATCTTTAAATTCAGTCTTCCATGATATTGAAAAGCCATTAATTCCAGTGCTTGCTAAAATTGAGCAAAACGGCGCCTATGTTGACCCTAATATGTTAGGTCAGCAGAGTTTGGATATACAAGAGCGTCTAAGTCAGTTAGAAGCAGATGCCCATGAAGCAGCAGGGCAGGTTTTTAACTTAAGCTCGCCCAAGCAGCTACAAGAAATACTGTTTGAAAAGCTCGGCTTACCCGTTAAAAAGAAAACACCTAAAGGTGTGCCATCAACCGCTGAAGAAGTGCTTGTGGATTTAGCTGAAACATACGAGCTGCCAAGGCTTTTGCTAGAGTATCGAGGGCTGGCAAAACTGAAGTCGACTTACACTGATAAGTTGCCTTTGATGATTAACGGGCGCACTAAACGCATTCACACCTCTTATCATCAAGCGGTTGCAGCGACAGGGCGTTTGTCTTCAACTGATCCTAACTTGCAAAATATCCCAATTCGCTCAGAGCAAGGGCGTAAGATTCGCCAAGCTTTTATCACTCCTGCTGGTTATAAAATGGTGGCGGCGGATTACTCGCAAATTGAGCTGCGTATAATGGCGCACTTATCTGGCGATGAAGGTCTGCTAGCTGCCTTTAATCATGGTGATGATGTGCATAAAGTAACAGCCTCTGAAGTGTTTAAAACCAGCATTGACGAGGTTACAGTTGATCAGCGCCGTAGCGCTAAAGCTATCAACTTTGGTTTGATTTACGGTATGTCTGCCTTTGGTTTAGCTAAACAGCTGGGTATAGGTAGAGTAGAAGCAAAAGAATACATTGATCATTATTTTGCAACTTACCCGGGCGTGCAAAATTACATGGAAGAAGTACGCGAAAAAGCTCGAGATCAAGGTTTCGTTGAAACAGTGTTTGGCCGTCGCCTGTATTTGCCGGGGATTAAAGCTTCTAATGCAATCATGCGTCAAGCTGCTGAGCGCACCGCGATTAACGCACCTATGCAAGGCACTGCCGCTGATATCATTAAAAAGGCGATGCTAAGCGTTGATAAGTTTCTTGATCAAGGGGAGTTCGATGCAAAAATGGTCATGCAAGTGCACGATGAACTCGTGTTTGAGGTAGCGCAAGATCAGCTTGAAGCATTCACAGCTAAAGTGATTGATTTGATGCAAAATGCCGCAGAGCTCGCGGTGCCATTGATTGTTGAAGCTGGGGTGGGGAATAATTGGGATGAAGCTCATTAAAAATAATATTTTAAGTAACTTTTTGAAAATTAAGAAGTTAAAATTTAATTTTTAAAAATGTAATTATTTTGTGAACTTTAAAAATATACCTCGGTCATAACTATACAGCTTAAGCAACTTCCCCTTTCTTGAGCTGTAAATAGTTTCAAATGCTTATAGGCCTCAGTACAGAATACAGTAACAAGTTATCCAAACTTCTACTGTACTGAGGCAAGTTTTTTCAAAGTCTCTTGCGTACCTTTCCTTTATTAAACCGCTTCATTCAAACTCTCATCAAAGTTTTCATTAAGCACAAATCACAATACCTTCTACAATATCAAAAAAGCACTTTATCGATGTGAGGGCAGTTCACGAGCTATGTTTTTACTCTTCTTCTAATTCATACTCTGAAGTATCTAACCAGATATCTAACTGGCTTTTAAGCTGATCAACGCCGCTTGATTTTAATGCAGAAAATGTCTGCACAGTTACTTTATCACCTAACACCTCTTTTAATGCTTTGCGCAAAGAAAGGAGTGTTGATTGAGCAGGACCGCGCTTGATCTTATCGGCTTTAGTCAAGAGTACGTGTAAAGGTACTTGTGTTGATTCACACCAGTCGACCATCATATGATCGAATTCTTTCATCGGATGCCTAATATCCATAACAAGTACAACGCCTTGTAAGCTATGTCGCTGCTGTAGGTATTGGTCAAGGTGCTTTTGCCAGTGCTCTTTCATTGCCACCGGTACTTTAGCATAGCCATATCCGGGTAAATCAACCAAGCGGGTATTATCAATATTGAGAGAGAAAAAGTTAATTAGCTGAGTACGGCCGGGGGTTTTTGACGTTCTTGCCAGCTTCTTATTATTTGTGAGTGTGTTAATCGCGCTTGATTTTCCCGCATTTGATCGGCCGGCGAATGCAACTTCTGCGCCGCTATCATCAGGACACTGATTTAGCTTGCTTGCGCTAAGTAAAAATTGCGCAGAGTTGTAAAAGATTCTATTTTCTTGATTTGTCATTAAATTTCTTTCCCAAAATTGACTTAAACGACATTATTCGTTCCAGCTTGCAGAGATATTGTTGTATACTGCACAAAAATAACCTTGTAGTAGGTAGGTTTACTTCAAGGAAAATAATAGATGGCCTTAATTGTACTATTTTGCACAGCTAAGGGCACAATAAATCGTGTATTTAATATGAGAGTATCAGTTAGTTATGAATAAATTTCTGATTGGCTTGATGTTGAGCCTAACAGCATCAACTTTTGTTTATGCAGCGGGCGATGCAGCTGCAGGCAAGGATAAATCAACAGCATGTGGCGCTTGTCACGGCGCTGATGGCAATAGTGCAGTGGGAAGTTTTCCAAAGCTAGCTGGTCAAAATGTCGCTTATCTAATTAGCCAAATGAACGCTATTAAATCTGGCGAACGTTCAGTACCAGAAATGGCGGGCCAATTAGATACGAAGAACGAGCAAGATATTGAAGATCTAGCCGCTTTTTTCGCATCAAAGAAAATCGTAGGCGGAAAAACAGCAGCAGACCAACTTGAACTAGGCCAGCAAATTTACCGTTCAGGTATTGCGAGCAAAAATGTTGCTGCGTGTATTGCTTGTCACGGTGCTAAAGGTCAAGGTCTATCAACGGCGGGTTACCCAGCACTTGCAGGTCAACACGGTCAGTACACAGAGAAGCAGCTTAAGCTTTTCAGAACAGCTGAACGTAACAATGATCCTAACCAAATGATGCGTGATATCGCAGCGCGCTTAAGCGATGTTGAAATCAAAGCTGTTGCTAATTATATTCAAGGTCTTTATTAAAACTTGAAGTTATAGCAAAGTAAAAAAGGTGGCCAAGGCTGCCTTTTTTAATGCCTGAAAATTATGACTTCTGAAATATCTAGATGGGTTTTCTTAAAAGTTATTTGAAATGCTTAATAAATGCGATATTTCTTTCTTTTATAAAGAACTTTTAAAATTTAACCCTGTCAGATTTGAATGATAAAAAAACTTAGGGGATTCGAATGATTTATAAAAAACTGGTAGCAACTGCATTTGCGTTTGCTGTTTCTACTGTTGCGGCAGCGGCTGATTTTAAAGCTGGTGAAGACTACATTCTTACAGGTGCAAAAGGAACTGATGCAAACGCAAAGGTTCAAGTAACTGAATTTTTCGGTTACTGGTGCCCGCACTGTAATAACTTCGAGCCAATTTTAGAAAAATGGGTAGAAGAGAAAAGTGAAACGGTGGAGTTCAGCCGAGTACCGGTAGCGTTTAGTACGCGTGGTCAAAATCAATTACTAGCTCAAAAAGCATACTATGTGGGTAAGCAACTTAAGGCGGAGAAAACAGTCGACGCTACTATGTTTGATTTCTACCATAAGTACGGTCGCTTAGGTGGTTCATTCAAAGATATAGATAAGATCAAGAATGATCCTCTGGCTTGTACGAACGAAATTAATGCTTTGATTGATCAAGCAGAGAAGCAAAGTGCTGATGCTAATCGCCCATTTAATGTAGCAGCTGCGCAAAAATATTTAACGGATAACGTGTGTGCAACTGATGATAGAGGTTGGGCGCTACTTAAGCTTGGAAAAGAAGCACGCGGCACTATCAGAAATGAAGAAACGCTAGAGAAAATTTTCAAGATCGCTGGTGTGAATACTGATAATTTCTCTAAAAGATTAGATTCATTTTCTATGAAATCTGCGTTGAAAACAGCTGGCGCAAAATCAGAGTCTTTAGGTATTGATAGCGTTCCTACTATCATCGTCAACAATAAATACCGTGTCACAAGTTCAAAGGGTTTTGATCATATGCTCGAAGTTGTTGAGTATTTGATTAAAAAGGAAAACACAGAAAATAAAAAGTAATTTTCTAAAGTGCGTAAGTGGGTTATTATTAGCCTGCTTACTTACCTTTATCCGCTATTCAGAATCATTTTTGCTTAAGGAATGGTACGGCTTCTTTGATCTATAATAGGTTTGCAAGCTTTTAAATGCTGTTGGGAATACTCATGCTGTTCATTGAGCATTTACTTACTCGTCGCACCATGGTGACTTGTAATACAAGAGTATCAATACCCCTTTTTTATAAAGCACATTCTATACAAGAGAAAAGTACATGACTGAGGAGATTGGAGAGTCTTTTTTTAATTTGCTACGCATTGTTTGTAAAGGTTTAGAAGGGCAAAGCGCATCATTAGATAAAAGTCTCAGTGAACTTCGTACGCATTTGATGCATTCAAGTGATGAGCCTGACGAAGCACTAATCAAGGAAATAGAGCAAGATATCCGCATTTTGCATTTGGAGCGTCAAGAGAATAGCCAGGACTTTTTAGATGTTGGTTTGAACTGGCAACGCCGGCTAACAACTGCAAAGCTCCAAGGCGATCAAAAACAAAGATTAAACGACTTAGAAAACGACTTTCGTGATAGCAATAGTCGTGTTTACTTACTGCCAGAAAAGTTCAAGGCATTGCTTGAATTGCAACGTGCTGCCGATCAATTACTACAGGCGGATACTTCAGATCTTCCAGATAATAGCCCATTACTTCGACGTATTTCAGATGAAATAGCGCAACTGCTAGCCCAAGTTACGCCTTCGCAAGGGTTGTTAACTAGTTATAAGCAGCTGCTCACTCAAGCTGAAGATGGCTTTGAGATGGAAAACTTGCCAATTGCCATTTATCAAATAGGTCAATTCATTGATTCAGCCTTGGAAGTTAAAGGCGATGATTTTAGTAACTATCTACAAGGCTTAAATAAACAGCTAAGTGAAGTGCAGGGGTTTATTGAAAAATCCCAGGGGATAGATACTCAAAGCGCTAAGGCAAGAAGCGTGGCGGATGGAAAGGTACGTGATAGCATTGTTAATATTCGCGAAGCTGTTTTGGAAACGAAAGAGGTAGAACAGCTGCAGATAGCTTTGAAAGTTCAATTGGATCATATTGTTGGTGCAATGGATTCATTGAAAAATGAAGATAAAAAGCGAGAAAACACGCTACAAGAGAATTACGATTCTCTAAAACGCCGCGTCAGCGAGATGGAAGAAGAAGCTGAACGAGTTCAAGAATATGTAGAAGAGCAGCGAAAAACAGCTCGAGTAGATGCCTTGACAGAGCTTCCTAACCGTATGGCATACAATGAAATTATGTCCCATGAGATTGAGAACTTTAAGCGCTACAATAATCCACTATCCCTTGTAATATGTGATTTAGATCACTTCAAGGTTGTCAATGATAGCTATGGGCACTTGGCGGGTGATAAGGTATTAAGCTTAGTCGCTAAAATCTTATGTAAAGGCACGCGCTCCTCTGATTTCGTTACTCGTTATGGTGGAGAAGAGTTTGCCATTATTCTGCCTTCAACAGATGCAGAGCGGGCAGTTAAATCAATGGATAAAATCCGCCGCTTGATTTGTAAAAGTCCCTTTAATTACCGCGGAGAGCCTATTGCCATTTCGATGTCATTTGGGGTGTCTGAAGCAATTGAGGGTGATACAATAGAAAGCTTGTTCACCAAAGCAGATGCTGCGCTCTATAAAGCAAAAGCAAATGGTAGAAACGAAGTTTGCATCGGCTAATGCCACTAGGTGCTTTGTGTATTAACTTAGCATAGACAAATGAATGTCTGTGCTATCTACAAGCTATAAGGTATTGTCTTAGTGCAACGTCTTTTTAGAAGCCTAAACATTGGCTTCATTCTTATCCGCTATCGTCTAGATACTTTTCTATTTGCACTACCGCTTCCTTGGTACATCAAATTTATTTTTTATATTTTGCCGTGGCGCTATTTTATTGCTGCTCGCGAACCTCGCGGAGTAAGATTGAGGTTGGCATTAGAAAGCTTGGGGCCGGTGTTTGTAAAATTTGGACAGATGCTATCGACAAGGCGTGATTTATTACCAACTGATGTAGCAGATGAACTCAAGTATTTGCAAGATAGAGTGCCTGCATTTGCAAATGATCAAGCGATTGAATTGATTGAAAAGGCCTTAGGCCAATCTATAGATGAATTGTTTTCTTCCTTTAGTAAAGAGCCATTGGCTTCTGCCTCTGTTGCACAAGTGCACAGCGCCGTTCTAAATAGTGGTGAAGAAGCAGTTGTAAAAGTAATTCGTCCAGGCATCGATAAAACCATTAAAAAGGATGTAGCATTACTCTTTACCATTGCGCGTGCTGTTGAAAAGCTTTGGTCTGAAGGCAAGCGGTTACATTTGGTGGAAGTTGTTGCTGAATACGAGTTGAGCTTGGCAGATGAACTCGACTTACGCAAAGAAGCGGCAAATGCATCGCAGTTACGCAGAAATTTTGATCCATCTACAATTTTGTATATCCCAGAAATTTATTGGGATTATACACGCCAAAATGTCTTAGTAATGGAGCGTATCAAAGGCATACCGGTAGCAGATGTTGATCAATTAAATGAGCTGAATGTGGATATGAAGCTCTTGGCTGAGCGTGGTGTTGAAATCTTTTTTACCCAGGTTTTTCGCGACAGCTTTTTCCATGCGGATATGCACCCTGGTAATATTTTTGTCTCCTACGACAGTCCACTCGATCCCCAATATATTGCTGTTGATTTCGGTATTGTTGGGTCGCTTACACTAGAAGATCAAAGCTACTTAGCCAGAAACCTGTTAGCGTTCTTTACTCGAGACTATCGCCAAGTTGCACAATTGCATATTGATTCAGGTTGGGTACCACCAGAAACCAATGTAACAGCGTTTGAAACTGCCATTCGCAGTGTCTGTGAACCAATTTTTGAGAAACCGTTAAAAGATATTTCTTTCGGGCAGGTATTGTTAGGACTGTTCCAAACAGCTAGACGTTTTAACATGGAAGTGCAGCCGCAATTGGTTCTATTACAAAAGACCTTACTGAATATAGAAGGTTTGGGGAGACAGCTCTATCCTGACTTAGATTTATGGGAAACTGGTAAGCCTTATCTTGAAGCTTGGATGAAAGAGCGGGCAGGCCCTAAAGCAGTAGTTAAAACAATCATGCAACAGGCGCCTGACTGGATTGATAAGCTACCGCAAATTCCTCAATTAGCATACGACGTCTTGCAGCAGAGTAAACAACAGAATGTGATCGCTCAGCAGTTAATAGAACTCGAACATAAGAAAAGTTTAAAAGAAGCGAAAGAACGGCGTAAAAAAACACTGCTGGCAAGCGTTTTGGTAGTAGCAGGGCTCTGGTTTGGTTACGAACCAGCTAGAGAAATTCTCCAGCAGATGCAATGGCAAGGCTGGTTGTTGATAGGCTGTGCACTATATATTGTGAACCGCTAGCAAACTAGACTATTGAAAAAGAGCAACAGATCCCTATATAAAAATGAGGGGCTATAGGTAGAGAAAATATGTCACAACATTTATCAGAGCAATGGCTAGATGATCTAAAATGGGACGATAAAGGCTTAATGCCTGCTATTGCTCAGGATCATAAAACAGGAAAGGTGCTAATGGTTGCATGGATGAATAGAGAGGCATTGAGCCTAACTATTGCAGAGCAACGTGCAATTTACTGGTCTAGATCTAGATCAAAGCTTTGGCGTAAAGGTGAAGAATCAGGACATGTTCAGGTCTTACATGAGTTAAGATTAGATTGTGACAAAGATGTGCTTTTATTAAGTGTTGAGCAGCTCGGCTCAATTGCCTGTCATACAGGTCGTGAAAGCTGCTTCTACTCAGTGTTTAAAGATGGGCAGTGGCAGGTTGATAGTCCTGTATTGAAAGATCCAGCAAAAATATACGAGAAGTAAATTGCTATGAGTGATGTATTAAGTCAGTTAGGTGATATTTTAGAGCAGCGAAAAAATGCAGATAGTGACGTTTCTTATGTGGCAAGTCTGCATGAGAAAGGGCTTAATAAGATCCTTGAAAAAGTGGGTGAAGAGGCAATTGAAGTCGTGATTGCAGCTAAAGATGCTCAAAAAGATGGGGTTGCAAATGACTTAGTCTATGAAACAGCAGATTTGTGGTTTCATACACTAGTGATGTTGTCCCATATGGGGGAGCGCCCTGAAGCTGTCCTTAACGAGCTCGCAAGAAGGTTTGATTTGTCGGGTTTAGAAGAAAAAGCTTCAAGAGAAGTCTAATAGCTGTTATACCTGATATATCGCATTTAAAATGCAAAAGTATATGATTATAAGTATCTACAAAAAGTAGAATTAGGAGAAAAAGATGGGATTTGGTGGTGTAAGTCTTTGGCAGTTGGCTATTGTATTAGGCATAGTTATTTTACTTTTTGGAACAAAGAAACTACGCAATATTGGTGGTGATCTGGGCAGCGCAGTTAAAGGCTTTAAAAAAGCAATGAATGACGGTGTTCTTCCTGATGAAGATAAAAAGTTAGAAGCAAAAAAGGATGCAGAGTTTGTAGAAGGTGCTAACGAACAAACTGCGGCAAAAACAGAAGAAATTACAGAAAAAAAGTCTTAATAGATGTTTGATATCGGGTTTACCGAATTACTGCTAATCGCCGTTGTTGCACTTGTTGTCTTGGGGCCTGAAAAGCTTCCGGTTGCGGTGCGTACAATCGGCCTATGGATTGGCAAAGTAAAACGCACAGTTAGTGGAATTCAGACTGAAATATCAGAAGAGCTAAGGCTTGATGAAATGAAGCGCACAGCCGCAGTCGCTAAAGAGCAACTTGATAGCGAACTTGAAGAAATGCGCAGTCCATTTGTAAGCGAATCGGAAGCTACGTCTGTCAATAAAAAAGAAACAATATCAAGTGAACCGTCTATAGCTGCCCCAAATCTAGAAGAAGATGGGCTAAAAGATGCACAGCCAATCACTGATATCGATAAGAAATAGCACCGATGAGCGATACGCAAAATAATCAAGAAGAGAAAGAACTGACTTTAACCTCACATCTGGTAGAGTTAAGACAGCGTTTAATCAGAGCATTATTGTTTATTTTAGCAATATTCCTGTGCTTGTTTTACTTTGCCAATGATCTATACACTATCGTTTCAGAGCCGCTCACAGATTTGCTGCCAGCTGGCACGACAATGATAGCCACAGATGTAACTTCACCTTTTTTCGCACCTTTTAAGCTGACAATTATATTGGCACTGTTTTTAGCAATGCCTTTTATTTTGCATCAATGCTGGAGCTTTATTTCCCCAGGCTTATATAGACACGAGAGAAGGCTTGCTATACCGCTGCTAATATCTAGTATATTTCTATTTTATGCAGGGTTGGCATTTGCTTACTTCGTAGTGTTCCCGCTGTTGTTTGGTTTTTTTACAACGGTTGGGCCTGAAAATGTTGCCATTATGACGGATATAGGAAGCTACTTAAATTTTGTGCTTAAGTTGTTTTTTGCATTTGGTGTAGTGTTTGAAATCCCAATAGCAACAATGTTGCTGATATGGAGTGGTATTACGACACCTGAAGCATTAAGAAGTAAAAGGCCTTTTATTATTGTTGGGTGTTTTGTTGTCGGGATGCTATTGACGCCACCTGATATGATTTCACAAAGCTTGCTTGCTGTGCCAATGTGGTTACTTTTCGAAACTGGGATCATAATGTCTCGAGTATTAGTAAAAAAATCTACAGAAGACGCAGATACTTCTGACATTGTTAGTGAGTAGGAATTACCTCTAATACTTAACTCTGGCTTTTATAATTACAATTAATATAAATTGTGAAAGCCAGAGAATTAACGATGCTTCTCCCTTCTTTCTATTATTCATGTCAAAAAGTCTAATAGCCTAATAGGCAAGAAAGCACTACATATAACCTGTAAATTTTAATTCAAGTGAATATCTGGTATTAGCGAGTGAATGCTTGGCTATAAAATATACGAAATTCATGGTTTTTGGTTGAATAACGAGCACGGTAGGAAAATGTTAAAGTTATTAATAAAAAACTGTTGACGCTTAGTCTCGCTTCTATATAATTCGCCTCCTCGCTTACGGGGTAACTCGAACAAGCAAGTTGATAACAATATTTAGCTAGATTAAGTAACTGCTTAAATAGTTAGATTAATTGTCAAAATGGTCATCATAAGTTAGGTTTTTTTAAGATAATTTAAACTCTAAATTAACTTAAAAATAAACGAAAAAAATGATTGACTTAATGAGGCGCAAATATATAATACGCACCTCACTTAGGCAGGGCAGCAAACATCAGTTGCTCAGTTAGTTTAAGCGCTAATAAATGCTTAAGAATCTCTCTTTTAAAAAGAGAGTCGCTCTTTAAAAATTTGGTCAGATAATTCGTGTGGGCGCTTGTCGATATTAGCTACAAAAGCTTTTATA
>CAKZOD010000012.1 GCA_937136055.1 uncultured Oceanospirillaceae bacterium
GCTAGGCACGGGCCTAGAGATATGCGTGATGCATCAGCCATGATGCGCAAAATGCATCCAGTACTTAACTTAAGCCCCTACGAGCTTGCCAACTGTGCTGATTTTGGGGATGCACCCGTCAATCCATTAATGATCGAAGAGACGCTCGATAAGATCGAGACCTTCGTCAGCTCAATGGTTGATCGCAATATAGTGCCATTAGGTGCTGGTGGTGATCATTTAGTGAGTTTGCCAGTGTAAAATCAATGGGACAACCTAAAGATATAGCTAGCAAACATCTTAATGCTTAGCGTTATTTTCTAGGTCATTAAATCTCACTAGTGATATTTTCTGAATTTAAGTGCACAGTAGCTCTGTAACTTCATAGTCCACTACGAAGCCGCAAAACCCCCTTCAGAGTGCCGCCGGAGCAATTGCTTAAATTATCGAGTGGAGCGACAGAGCGCCGCGAAAAGTTCAGCTGCGCCAGGGATGGCGCATCTGAGCGGCCGTTAATTTCAGTGATTGTGGAGGAGTATTCGGCAATCGTTGGGCGAATTTTCTTTGGCTGCGTTTCTTTTTTTCGTAAAAAAGAAATGAGCTCGACTTTAGGCGAAAGGCCTTTGATCCTTTGAGTTTAAACCCTCAAGCTCTTTGATATCTATGTCATTGCTTCCTACCGTACTTCCTGTACATAAAAAAGGAATCAGTTCTATTTTTGATATTCGGAAGAATTAATGGACCACTTAAAAGTTTAGCTAGTCAATAGCTCTATGCTTAGCGTTATTTCTAGAGAATTAAACTTTACCAGTACCATATCCTAACTTTAAATTAAAAAATGACATCCATTCTGATACAGGTGGAGTATATAAATAAAGGTAGCTTAGGGAAACAGTGAACAAGTCCAAGACGCCCCTGGCAGACAGGATTTTCCGTGATTGAGGCAATGCATACAGGCGGGCTGGTTGCCCGGCGAAATGCATTAACAATGAGCACGGAATATCCTGTCTGCCCCGCAGGGTGGATCTCTAAGAAGCCCTCTCCTTTGTCAGACAGCTTGCAAAGGACCTAGCCATTTACTGTGCTATCTTTCGCGGATATGGCCTCTTAGTTATCCACAGGGAACATCTGGGGACTTATTCACTGTTTCCTTAGATTGAGAGCCCATTTCGATCAAGCTTAAAATACTTAATTCAATTAGTCATTTATAAACAAAGATGAGTGAGAAATAATGAGAAACCCAACGAAAAAAGTGCTTAGCGGGATGTTATTACTGACTTCCTTTTTTGCAATGCAAAATGCCTTTGCCGACAAAGCAGTACTTGCTGGCGGCTGTTTCTGGTGCATGGAAGCTGATTTTGAAAAACTTGAAGGGGTGAGTGAAGTTATTTCAGGTTTTACGGGTGGTGAAATAGAAAACCCTACTTATCGCGGTAATCATCAAGGGCATTATGAAGCTGTTGAAATTACTTATGATCCAGCTGTGGTTAGCTACCAAGATATTCTTGATCACTATTGGGTCAACATTGATCCTTTTGATGCCAGAGGCCAATTTTGTGATAAAGGCAGTAGCTACTTAAGTGCGGTTTTTGTTGCCAATGAACAAGAAAGGGCGTTAGCAGAGAAATCTAAACAAAAAGTGGTTGCGATGTTCCCCGAACAAACGGTGGTCACGCCTATTCTTGAGGCTTCTATCTTTTATCCCATTAAAGGTAATGAGAGTGGACACCAAAATTACTACAAAAATAACCCTATTCGTTACAAAGCTTATCGATGGAACTGTGGGCGTGATGCGCGCCTTAAAGCTATATGGGGTGATATGGCGACGGTACACTGATTGATAGAAACAAAATATGAGAAACGGATTAATGGGACTCAGAATATTGGGGTAGCCTAAAAATATTGCTAGTACATAGATACAACCCTAGTAGGTTTTTCTGTATTAATGAATCAACGGGGTCGCACCTTGTCTTTTGCCTTTACAATATCTGAACTTTTCAAGGTAGTAAGCGCCTATGGTTTATACCTGCGCTTTCCACGGGTGCGTAATCGATAGAAGAGAGCTTGATGGCGATAGTGCTTCTTTAGAGCGCTATCAAAGGGGCGGAATCAAACTGTGACAACTCTTAAAGGCATGTAACTAACTCGACTTAGGTTTGCGCCTGCGGTATAAAATCGGCTAGTAAATTCAAAACAAAAAATCATCTTTAACGTTGGTGACTGGCAATCGTCCCACCTTGAAGTATGTGAAAAATAATAGGAGACATTTGCGTTATGATCCGAGAACCAGAGAAGACAACCTCCACTGTAAGGACTGTTGATTTCTACTATTCAGCCCATTCGGCTTTTGCATATATTGGTTTCAAACGGATGATGGAGATCATGTCGGCGCATAATGTGCAACTTTTGCACCGACCTATAAAGCTAGCTACAGTGGTTTACGCATCCGGAGCGCAGCAGTTTTCTGAGCGTAGCGATATTCATAATAATTACTATTTTGGGCGTGAAATCGAACGTTGGGCAGAGTTTCGTAATATGGATATTATTTCGCATACACCAACGTATCATCACGAAAATCTTGATTTGGTTAGCGGCATGCTGGTTGCAGGTGCTGAGCAAGGAGTTGAACAAGGTGGTGAGCTAGGTGTAGATATGGAGAAATTAGCTTTCGCTATTCTAGAATCCCATTGGCGCTATGACTCTGATCTTACGGATGTGGATACACTGACCAAAGCTGTGCTTGAAGTCGGTATTGACCCTAAACCACTATTAGATATTGCGCTTAGTCCTGAAATTATAAAAATCTACGAAAAGAATACTAAAGACGCGATTGCACTTGGCGCACTTGGCTCGCCAACTTTTGTTCTGGATGGAGATATGTTCTATGGTCAAGATCGACTGGAGTTGCTCGAGCGAGCGTTAGTTAAACCATTTGCGCCGCATAAATTTGTCACTTGAAGAAAAAACAGCAATGTTTATAACCTTGTCGCGGCTGCCCGCTATAGAACAACGCTTTGTTATCTCACCTGGAACAGATAACTTGATGTACGGGTTAATGTGGATTAATAGAGTGAGATTAATAGGGCTGGATTAATGGGACAGCCTAAAAATATTGCTAGTAAATAGATATACCCTTAGTAAATTTCTCTGTGAATGAAGTGTCAGAAAAACTCCGAGTCGTTATAATCTTCTTTCAGAATCCTGAATCCGTGACTTCAATGTGAGAACAGAGTGTAAGATATTGGTTTTACAGTGGAGTTGAAAAATCTGAGCTGCACCCAAAGGTTCAGCGGGCATTTTTCTAACCGCTATAGAATCAAGAGCTTGCGCTATGTGGTGCAGTGAGGTCACTGATTCAGGAGAATATTAAAATTAATCAATAGGCACTTACATTGCCCCATCTAGGTTTTCATGCACTTTCTCGATAAGTTAAAGATAAAATATTATCACCATCGACGCTCAAAAATATCAGGTACTGATCATGCAAAAGCGCAAGGTTGGTTTTCGTATGATTCCCAGCAAGCAAGGTTTCAAGCTTTATGTCAGCCGCTTGAGCTTGCAGGTAAAAGCGTACTGGATTTAGGCTGTGGTTATGGAGATCTTAAGCAGTATCTTGATGAAATAAGTAGGGCGCAACCAAGTGAGAACAATGAAATAGCCAGTTATTTGGGTATTGATCAACAACGTGCCTTTGTGAAAGCCGCACGGGCACGTTTTGCAAGCAGTGCGAATACTGATTTTGTTCACGCTGACTTCTCTAATTTTAGTTTGCCTAAAGTGGATGTGGTTATTGTAAGTGGCGCATTTAATTACTTCAGTAGAGACTCGGGCTACCTTTATAAGCTGATCGCAGCCATGTACGAGAGCGCACAGTGCGCAGTGGCGTTCAATTTGTTAGATAGCCGTTATTTTACATCTGATAAAACATTAGTCGCTTACAACCCAGATGAGGTATTAAGTTTTTGCCTTTCACTCTGTCCAAACAGCCAGTTATTCGATAACTACGCCAAGAACGATTTTACTATTATTATGAAGCACTAAAAGCGTGTTTAACCAATAGGACCACAGAGTAAATTGATTGAAATACAAAAATGATGACCTTTTGATTTCCTTATACTATTCCTTTATCTCTTTGTGAAATAAAAGCATAATAGAACGATCGTTCAGTTTGTTGGTAATAAGTTTCGGCTAAAGCAAAATTAATGCACTTTATCCGCTAAATCTAGGAGTATTAAATGAACGCATCTACGTTGTTTTATGTGCATGATCCAATGTGCAGCTGGTGCTGGGGGCATCGGCCAGAGTGGGAAAAATTACAAGCTTCTTTACCTAAAGCGGTTAACGTCAAAAACATTGTAGGGGGATTAGCTCCAGATAATGATGAGGTGATGCCGCAAGCGCAGCAGCAGGCTATAGCGAGTTACTGGAAGCAAATTCACAATTTGTTAGGCACTGAGTTCAATCACGACTTTTGGACCAAGAATAAACCGCGTCGCTCGACTTACCCTGCATGTCGTGCAGTGATAGCAGCGCGCTGGCAAAATTGTGAAGAAGGGATGAACAATGCATTGCAAGAGGCATATTACCTAAAGGCTAAAAACCCATCAGATGTGGAAGTTCATTTAGAGTTGGCCTCTGAGCTTGGTTTAGATGAAGTGCAATTTGCTGCTGATTTAGCATCGGATAAGTTAGAGGCTGCGTTTAACGAGGAGCTACAATTTGCGCGTAGCTTACCTATTAGCGGCTTCCCATCAATGGTGTTGGTGCATAACGAACAAGCTTATGTAATCCCATTAGATTACCAAGATTGTCGCGGTGCGATTGACACAATTTCAGAGATTATTAAATAAAGGTAAGTATTCATGAGCGAGATTATTTTTCATCACTATCCACCGTCGCCAGTGGCAGAAAAAGTGCGAGTCGCTTTAGGTATTAAACAGCTTAGTTGGCGCAGTGTAATTATTCCTAGAATCCCGCCTAAGCCTTTATTGATGCCCTTAACAGGTGGCTTTAGACGCACACCGATCATGCAAATTGGTGCAGATATTTATTGCGACAGCCAGTGTATTTTGCGTGAACTACAAAAACGCGAGCCCGAGCCTTCGTTGTATTCGAATGCAGCAGGTGATGTTTCATGGGCTTTAAGCCGCTGGTCAGATACAACGTTGTTTGAGCTTTGCGCAAAAATTATCTTGGCTATCGCAGCGCCAGATATGCCAGAAGAGTTCAGCCGAGATCGCGGCCGCTTATACTTTGGTCCTAATTATAGTTATGCCAAAATTCACGATGAATTACCTCACTTGATCAGTCAGTTAAGAGCGCAACTAGGCTGGGTTGATCAGCAGCTCTCTGGTAGTGGCAACTTCATGCAAGGCGAGCAAGCGACAATACCTGATACGTTAATTTATTATCTGGTTTGGTTTTTACGAGGACGCTGGGAGCAAGGACCTGAATTTTTAGCACAGTTCCCTGCAATTATCGAATGGGAACAACGTGTTAAAGCGATTGGCCATGGTCAATCAACAGATATGGATGCACAAGAAGCCCTCGATCTCGCTAAAAGCGTAGAGCCCATCACTCCCGCGTTTGTTGCTGAAAATGATCCGCAAAACTTAACGTTAGGGATGAAAGTGTCAATTGCGGTTGATGAAGATAGTGGTGAGCAACCAGTTATTGGAGAGCTACGTTTTGCTGATCGTGAAACGATTGGTGTGCTGATTAGCAATGATCAAGTAGGGACTGTCTGCGTTAATTTTCCACGGGTAGGCTATCGTATAGAGATATGCGAATAAGTAAAAGGATATGACAGTTTACGCCGTAAACTGAGCTGAATCAGGTTGGGTTTGATATCTAATTGTTTCGCTCAGTTTATTTGGGGGCGCTGAATTACTTTATCCAATTAGTATGAGCCAAACGGATTTTATTATGGCATCTAAGCTGTCAGTAAATCATAGAAGAAGGTGAGAGCAGCTGCTAAGTCATCGAGAGTAATGAATACTTAAAAGTGCATTAGAGAAATAACAGAGATGCAGCGCATCCCTGATTTTTTTAGTGACATGTGATGTATTACTTAGCCACCACCACTTTGTAACCACTCAATGGTTGCTGCTCGGCTTTGATCAGTGACTTCTTTGGCAACGGGATTGTTTTGTACAGCATCACGCCAGAGAGTTAAGTTTTTGCCAAGAGTAAATTGGCGCCCAAACACCGGTAGTAAAATGTCTGCTAGCTCAATCGTTGCTGCAAAGGCGCAGTCGGCATAACCCATTGTCTTGCCGAGCATGAAAGGCTTGGCGCTAAAGAGTGTTTCTAACTTTTGTAAGCGCTCTTCAAACTTATCTAAATGTTGATTAAGAGCATCAGAGTCTCTTGTTTTAGGATCAACATGTTCAAATGTGCGTCGTAAATGAGGCTCTAGCCAGAGATCGTGGTAGCGAGCTAAAAAGCGATGCTGTGCTCTGAGCAAATGATCTTCTGGTAATAACGGAGTTTGTGGGTAGGCTTCTTCTAGATATTCCATAATAACATCAGATTCTGAGAAATAATGCCCGTCTACGTGTAAAGCTGGAATTGTGCCAGTGGGAACCAGCTGCATATATTCTTGAGTACTATAACCACCTGGCGGCGGTAAAATCTTACAAGCGATGTTCTTTAGTCCTAAAGCAATACGTACTTTAGCGCTGTAGGTGCTTACCTCAAGGGAATACAATTCGATCATTGTTTTATCTCTCTTTCATGGTGGAGCTTTATTTTAAGTGAACTCAACTATTTCAAAGAGGCGACTTTGAGATAGCCTTTAATTTACTATTTATTGGTTACTATAGAATATTTCTAATCGATCGTTTAGATAATTCTTTATGAATTCGCTAAAATAGCCCTATATTTTTAAAAAGCTGCAAAATTTCCCTAATCACAAGGGACTAGTGATATTTTTACAAGCTTTTTGTAGAGCTCAACTGGACTTCCCAAACTTTTCTTATTTAGAGAACGCGATTTATGAACACACATGAACAGTGGCAAGAAATGGCTAAAGGCCTGAGCTTTGCCAAGCAAGCCTTTATCAACGGTGATTTTTGCGATGCGATAGCTAAGCAAACTTTTGATTGTATATCTCCAAGAGATGGGCAGCGCCTTTGTCAAATTTCAGCTTGTGATGAAACGGATGTTGATCTTGCTGTAAAAGCCGCGCGCGATAGTTTTCAATCAGGTGTGTGGCGTGATTTGAACGCTAAAGAGCGTAAGAAAACGTTACTAAAACTTGCTGAGTTAATGCAGCAACATATCCAAGAATTGGCTTTGCTAGATAGTTTAGATATGGGGATGACGATCAGTGATAGCTACTTGGGTAATGTGCCAGGGGCTATTGAGTGTGTTCAATGGTACGCCGAATTAGCTGATAAGCTTTACGATGAAGTAGCCCCAACTTCTAAAGATGCAGTTGCGCGTATTTATCGTGTGCCGGTTGGCGTCGTTGCTGCCGTGACGCCCTGGAACTACCCGCTCCTTATTGCCTGCTGGAAAATAGCTCCCGCATTAGCCGTTGGCAACAGTGTGATATTAAAACCTGCCGAACAAGCTAGCCTTTCTGTCTTAAAACTAGCGCAGTTAGCAAAAGAGGCGGGCATCCCTGATGGGGTGTTTAATGTGGTACCGGGGTTAGGGGATGTTGCTGGTAAGGCACTAGGATTGCATAAATCGGTAGATGCATTGGCCTTTACAGGTTCCAGTGCAGTCGGTGGTTTGTATATGCAATATGCAGGTCAGTCGAATTTAAAACGCGTGTCATTAGAGTGCGGTGGTAAAACGCCAAATATTGTACTTGCAGATTGCCAAGACCTCGATAAAGCTGCAGCAGCAGTTGTACAAGGAGCTTTTGCTAACCAAGGTCAGATCTGCAATGCCGGTTCACGCTTAATTGTCGATCAAGGGGTGAAAGAAGCGCTTATTCAAAAAATGACAGTGCTTGCGAAGGAATACCAGGCCTTAGATCCTTTGGATCCGGATGCTAAGATTGGCTGTTTAGCCAGCGCTGCACATTCAAAGAAAGTTCAACAGTATGTCAATTTAGGGATTGCTCAAGGGGCAAGCCCTTTGTTGAATGTTGAAAATGCGGGTGAGAATGATACGACAGGGCAAGCTAGCTGTTATTTTTCACCTCAGATATTTGACCAAGTAGAGGCGACAATGGCGATTAGCCATGAAGAAATTTTTGGTCCGGTATTGAGTGTAATAACTGTTTCAAGCATTGATCAGGCGATTGAAGTTGCAAATAGTACGCCGTATGCGCTTGGAGCTGCTATTTGGAGTAGTAGCTATCAAACGTTTGAGTATGTAGCGAATGCGGTAGAGGCAGGAGTGGTATGGCACAATTGTCACGATCACGGTGATATTAGCTCTCCCGTCGGCGGTTTTAAACAATCGGGCTTTGGTAGAGACAAATCCATCCACGCATTTGATAAATATGTTGAATATAAAACGTATTGGGTCAATTTAAAGTAACTGCAGTATTGAATCAATATGTAAAAAGTTAGCTATTAACGCTATATTTGAGTCCTAATATCAACGCTGCCTAGGCGCACTTAAACATAGTAAGCTATAGGGCTAGGTAGCAGGTGCGAATTCAAGGAAAGTCGAATGTCTAAGAAAATTGTTAAATTTGAATACGAGAAAGAAACCAAAAATAGCGTTCGCAATAAGGAAGTACCCGATGAGGGAACAGCTCCAATTATCGGCTCTTTATATGTTCAAAAGTGGTATGCCGGTAGCAGCAAATCTATTGAAGTCTCTATTGATAAGAAAGACTAATAAGAACGATTAAAAAAACAGATACGAGTTATCAAACTTAAATTCAATGTGTAACTAAACTCAAAGTATAGCCAATAGGAAAAAATGTGCGCCCAACAGATAAATTAAGAGCTGCTTGTATTGCAGATTGGCAGCAAGCGACTGAACACGATTTTTGTAAAGAACTGGCAACAGGTACCTTATCGCTCGATAAAATGCGGACCTACTTGGTTCAAGATTATACGTTTATTGATAATTTCACCCGTTTAGCTGCATCAGCGATATACCATGCACCTACATTGGCTGATCGCCTTCCTTTAGCACGTTTTTTAGGTGTTATTGCAGGTCCTGAAAATACCTATTTTCAGCGATCATTTGATGCGTTAAATGTACCTGAGCACCAGCAAAATAACCCCGTATTATTAAAACCCACTCAAGATTTTCAAGATCTAATGCTAGAAGCGGCGGCCAGTGGCTCGTACGCAAATATGATCGCTGTGTTATGTGTTGCTGAGTGGGTTTACCTTAGCTGGGCGAGTCCTGTTGCTGATTATGACTCTGAATTACCTTTCTACTTTGCACAATGGATAGACCTTCACTGTGGTGATTACTTCGCGAGTGTTATTGAGCACCTGCGTTCTCAATTAGATAGCGCATATGTCTTGCTTGATGAAGATCAGCAACGAGAAACTGAAAACTATTTTGCACGGGCTGTTAAGTTAGAAAAACAGTTTTTTGACGCTTGTTATGAGTGATTGTTAGTGAGGGATAATAAAGGTTAAAAGTCATTAATAGAGCAATAATAAAAACACACAATAAAGAGTAATTTATGGCAAGTGCGAAATTAACTTTGTGATTACTCAAACGTGTAAACCTGATGATATTTGGGGTTAAGCCCTTAAAGCATTAAGGTACGAAAATTAGTGTAGATTTAACGCGCAAAACGTTTCATAGTGCCGCTAGATGAAATTTATACCTTCCATTTTAAGCGGAAGAGGTAATACCCTTTATTCAATATCGACGTGTTTGTCGGTGTGATTAATCAATAATAGTAGGAAGTCCTTTGAGTAAAACTGTCAGTGAGCTAGCCCAAGAGTTAGCAGAACAATCCCAAATTGAAAATCATTTTAATGTTCATGTTTTAAAAGTTGTCATTAATGAGAGCGGGGATGTTGAAGAGAGTGGCCAGGCACTACCCGTGACGCACGTTGTCTTTGATAGTGAAGAACAGGAGTGCTATTTATACTTTGCAGAAGATAATGCGCTAGCACTTGATGATAAAGTGTTGAGTGTGGCTGATTTAAAAGCTGAGTTAAATAATGAATATCAAGGTTATTTGCTATTTGCAGCACAAGAGAAAGAAACTGAAGATGCGGTGCTTCAACTGACCACACCGCTTATAGGTTTCGGTGAAAACGAAGCACAGAAGAGCTTCTTTGTGATTTGCCAAGCTTAAACCAAAATAGACAACACTTTGTAGCAATTTGTTAAACATTAATAGATTGCTATTTATCTATTCAATAAACCTCCATGTATCGGCCTATCAAAGCGGTGTTTTGTAATTGCATCAATTGCAGGGGCGCTTACCATCTTAAAATTGACCGCTACTTTGCTAGAGCATTCATTGCTTCCTGTTTTATTTGCCATTTTTTAGAAGCGCAGTAATGGAGCCTGCAGCCATATATTCGACAGCTATGAAACAGGATGAACGTACTTTTCCAGCTATAGCTGATTATCACCGCTTATCTGTGCACTAGGATTACTATTGATGTGTACCGTTTTATGGGATCTCTTATTCTGGCTTAATTTATAAAAACAAATAATATCAGATGTTTAGTTTACGTTCTTGATGTTTAATGTCTGAAAATATGACTGTTTATTTTCATCAAAAGTAGATAAATTAGGGGCTTAGTTGTTAGTGGGTTAATAGAGCCTGTCTACTTTGGGTATAAATGGGAGTAATTGTGTGAAGCATGTTTTAGTTTATTCCGATAGCTTAACCTGGGGGATTATTCCCAATACACGAAAGCGTTTGAGTTTTGATAAACGTTGGCCCGGTGTGTTTGAAAATGTACTAAAAGCACAAGGTGTGAATGTGCGGGTTAATGAAAATTGCTTAAATGGCAGGCGAACAGTGTGGAGTGACCCTTTTAAAGCAGGTCGTGATGGCTCTCAAGGCTTTGCACAAGTGCTTGAAATGCATGCGCCACTGGAGCTCGTTGTGATTATGCTGGGCACCAATGATTTTCAATGTACACACAACAATAGTGCATGGATGTCAGGACAAGGCATCGCTAAGTTGATTCAAATTGTACGTGATGCTCCTATTGAACCTGGTATGCCAATCCCTGAAATATTAGTAATATCGCCTCCACAAATGCAGCAACCTAAGGGGCAATTAGTTACTAAATTTGTCGACTCACAAGCGCGAAGTGTTGGCTTAGGTTCACACTTAAAGCAAGTATGTCAGCAGTTCAATGTGCATTTTTTTGATAGTGCAACGGTCACAGATTCAAGTGCTATCGATGGTATTCATCTCGATGCTGATCAGCATTTAGTGCTAGGTGAAGCGATTGCTCAAGTGGTGCTCAGTTTAAACTTGCTTGAAAAGGAATTATCAGTAAAAACTTACTAATAAGGAGTGTGGAAATGACAACTGTAAAAACGAAAGGGCTTAATCACCTGGGGTTATCGGTAAAAAATTTAAAGCAAAGCAGTGCGTTCTTCACTGATTTACTGGGTTGGGAGATGTCTGGGTTTGATGAAAGTTATCCGCGCTGTGCAGTAACAGATGGGCAGCTTCGCTTAACACTTTGGCAAGTTGAATCACCTGATAATGTCGCAGAGTTTGCAAGGCGCAAACATTTAGGGTTACATCATTTAGCATTACAAATAGAGACAGAGCAGCAGCTAAACGAATTGTATTTAGCAGCAAAAGATTTTGCGGGTGTAGAGATTGAATTTGCTCCTGAGCTTCTAGCAGGTGGGCCTCGCAAGCATATGATGTGTGCAGAGCCTGGCGGCTTACGTATTGAATTTATTTGGCCAGGTAATTAAAGGCTAAATATAACTTTCCATATTTTAAAAATTGATAAAAGAGTAATCAACAGATGAAACGCATTGGCCATAGATACAAAGATGCAGCAACAGGTATAACACTCGATACATGGTTTGCAAAAGATAATCAAAAAATACCAAGGGCTTGTTTAGCACTAAAAGTGGGAATTATTGAAGCAGACTTTATAGAAGTTGTTATTGAAGATTTGGCGCAGCCTGCGAAAAGCGCAGAAGAAGCGTATCTAAGATTACATCTGCTATCTGAGTGCGAGCAGTTACCTAATAGTATGAACTTGGAAGGCATATTTGGCTTATTGACAAATGTTGCTTGGACGTCAGCGGGTCCTGTTTTACCTTCAAATGTAGAAAAGCTACGAGGGCTAGTGAGTGAAGAGTTTCATCACTTGAGTGTAACGAGTATCGATAAATTCCCACGAATGACTGATTATGTGGTTCCACAAGGTGTACGCATAGGTGATGCCGATAGAGTGAGACTTGGAGCGCATTTAGCTACTGGCACTACAGTAATGCACGAAGGCTTTGTAAACTTTAATGCAGGTTCACTGGGTGACTGCATGATTGAAGGGCGAGTGACACCAGGTGTTATTGTAGGTAAACACTCGGATGTTGGTGCGGGGTCTTCAATTATGGGCACACTTTCAGGGGGAGGTAAGCAGGTAAATAGCATTGGAGAGCGCAGTTTACTGGGTGCAAATGCCGGTGTGGGCATCTCGTTGGGTGATGAGTGCATTGTAGAGGCTGGTTTATACGTAACAGCAGGCACGAAAGTAATATTGCCTGATGGAAAAAAAGTTGCAGCCCGCGAGCTATCGGGTCAGTCAGGGGTTTTATTTCGACGCAATAGCTTAAGTGGTGCAGTGGAAGTGATACCGACGAACTCAAAAGTGTGGGGTGGCCTAAATAGTCATCTACACAGTAACGATTGATTGCCATTAGTTGATGCCTACAAGGATAAGCTAATTAACGATTACTAATAAATGAGAACCCCATGATAAAAGCGCTGATATTTGATTGTGATGGCACACTAGTAGATAGTGAATACCTTGCCAATGTTGCACTGGAACAAGAGCTATTAAAATATGGCATTGAATTGAGTGCCCAGGTTTTGTTAAAGCGCTTTTGTGGTGGCCAGTTTTCTCAGGTGTTGGAGATATTAGCGCAGGAGTATCAGGTAACTTTTGCAGAAAACTTTGCCGAAATATTTCGTGAAAATTTAGCAGTATTACTGGCTAGTCAATTAACAACGTTTGAGGGAGTACGTGAGACACTTGAAGCGATCGCATTAGCGAAAAGTGTGGCGTCAAACTCACCTTTAAAGCAATTAAAGCTCTCTTTGCAAGCGACGGATATAGCGTGCTTTTTTGATCAACACATTTATAGTGCTTATCAAATTAATAGCTGGAAGCCCGATCCACAATTGTTTTTACATGCGGCTCAAAAAATGGGTTATCGCCCCCAAGAGTGTTTAGTTATTGAAGATAGCCTAGTTGGAGTTGCGGCTGCCAAAGCGGCCACGATGCCAGTGGTACTATTTGATCCTGAAAATAAGCACCCTCATTTAGACGTTGACTACCGTATCTCGCATATGAGTGCGTTAGTCAATTTAGTGACTAGCCTTTCAAGTAAAACTTAAGCAGAAGTGACTTAAATGTGATTACTCAGTGCGTGTAGGTCAACATACACAGTAATTGAATAACTCAGAGCAAGGTTAAATTAGTAATGAGATAGCGAACACTGAGCAGTGTGGCGATTACAATAATCCCGATAATGCTGATGGCAATGCCACTAACTTTAGATTCAATCCAGCTAATGAGAGAGATGGATATCACAAATAAGAAAAAGGCGGCAGTGGCAGCAGAGGTTCCAATATTTCGTAAAAAAGTGATCTTATCTAGAGCTGCTTGAGAAATCGCATTGATTTCGGTGCTATTTGAATGTGCTGTTAATATTCCTGAAGTTTTTAGGCTTAATGCAACATCAATATAAAGTGCTACTAGAAATAGCAAGGCGCTTATAGTGAAGAGTAAAAAGCAACAAGTGCTGAGCTTAGAGGGCATGCGCATGCGAATGATTTGTACGGCGATTGTTAATGAAAAACCGGCCATCAAACTACTGATAAAGGCAACTTGACCTGTTTGTAACTCTAAAATCTCATTCATGTTGTTTCCTTATTGTCATAAAGATCTTTAAAAGTCAGACAAGTATAGTGTTTAATGATTCACGCTCTTAGTTAAAAAGCAGGGCCTTCTAGGCAGGATTTTTAACATGCCTTCGCCTCCCCATCTTAATTCTAGTCATTCCCTTGAAGTAACAAATGTTAGACGCTTTTTGAAGTAAGCTTAAGATGTCAGATGATCTTAATCGATTTTATCGATAAGCTAGGCAGACGCGATAATGTGTAAATAAATGATTAAGGAGCACAAATGCAACGTTGGGGCATTTTAGGTACAAGTTTTATTTCAGAAACCGTGGCAGAGCAGATTATTGCTAATCCAGATTCTCAGTTACAAGCTGTTGCAGGGCGCACCGAGCAAACACTTGATCAATTTGCAGAGAAGTTCTCTGTCCCTAAGCGCTTTATTGATTATCAGGCACTGATCGAGGATGAAAGTGTAGATATTATTTATATCGGATTGCCTAATCATGTCCACCATCAGTATTTAATTAAAGCGCTGGCAGCAGGTAAGCATGTTTTGTGTGAGAAATCGTTAAGTGTTGATATGCATAAAACAGAGCAAATTATGCAAGCGGTTAAGGAGAGCAAACAAAGTGTTATTGAAGGGCTAATGTATGCTCATCATCCATTAACAAAAGCTTTGATTTCACTATTACAAAGCCGTCGTCTTGGTGAAGTTACTCATATAAACGCTCAGTATTGTGTGGATATTGCGCAGTTTGTAAATGCGCAAGGTGGCGGTGTTATTTTTGATTTAGGTTGTTACCCGCTTTCAACGGTGCAGTTAATCGTACAACAATTATATGGCGCGAAAATCACCGATAGTGCGGTAATCACAGGGCAGGGCAAAGTCGATGATCAAACCGGTAATGTGATTGAAGCTCAAGCTCAACTCTCTTTTAGTGATTCATTAACAGCGAGTGTTAAAGCTGCGGAACATTATGATGATGAGCCTCTGTTAGTCATTGAAACAGAACTTGCGGTAGTGACTTTGAAGTCTAATTTATGGATGCCTGCTAACGGTGAAAATCACCTGAGTGTAGCTTTTAAAGCAGGGGATATTGAAACGATAAAAATTAACTCCCTCGGAGATGCTTTTTACTATCAAACTGAGCAATTCATCGAGTTGGTAGAAACGAGAAAAAGTACGAGTGATCCATCACTGCCTTACCCAACGCTGCAGGATTCTTATCGTTTGATGCAATGGTTAACGCAGTGGGAGAAGTTGTGTAAAGCTAATCCTCTGCCTGAGAAATAAGAAGAGAATTAATCAGAAGGGGATTAACCAGAAAAGAATAGAAAGGCTAATCAAGCCCCTAAGCGAACAACCATGCAGGGTCTGTCGATAACGTGAATGAGAAATGAAATGAAGCCAGATATTATTCAAAAATTAGAGACTTATCCTGATTATGTAGTAAAGCAGATGTTGCTCGTTAGAGAAATGATTTATACGCAAGCTGAACTTCTGAATATTTATAGTATTGAAGAAACACTTAAGTGGGGGCAAATTAGTTATTTGGTAAAAGGGGGGAGTACCATTCGTTTAGGATATGATGCTTCTTGTGAGCAAAGCTACAGTCTGTACTTCAATTGTAAATCTTTGTTAGTTGAGACATTTAAAACATTATACCCTGATACATTTCGCTACATCGGCAATAGAGAGCTTCAACTGTTGATAAATCAACCGCTACCAGAAAAGGAGTTGCAGCACTGTTTGAGAATGGCGCTAAGCTATCATAAATTGAAAAAATTACCATTATTAGGTAATTAACACTGTTCTACTTATATTTGCAGTTCATGAAAATCTAGCTGTTGTTGCTGATGTTTTGGGTGAGCTTCACTGAGCATCCAGCGATTACGGCCGGCTTCTTTAGCCTTGTACATAGCAGCATCAGCTTTTTTTACCAGGTCAGTGGCGTTAGTTGCATTTTCAGGATAAATTGCAATTCCAATACTTGCACCAATATGGCATTCAGTATTTTCAATTTTATAAGTGGATTTTAAGCTGCTGATGATAACGGCAGCAATCTTACAGATAATCTCTGTCTTATCAATATTGTGTAATATTACCGCAAATTCATCCCCGCCTAGACGTGCAACAACATCCGTAGCACGCCTATCTCTTGCGATTCGCTTTGCTACTAAAACGAGCAGCTTATCCCCTACGTTATGACCGTAGTTATCATTGATAGATTTGAATAAATCTAGATCAATAAAGAGCAAGGCAACTTTACTCGCTTCTCTATTCGCGCGCTTTAGGCTTTGTGAGAGTTGTTGATTGAATACATTACGGTTAGAGAGACCTGTTAAGGCATCTTTAGTGGCGAGCTTTTTAAGATTTCTCTCATTGACTTTACGCCTGGTGATATCGCGTACGAACAAGGTTAAAAACTGTTGATCGTCAGTGCTTGCATAGTTTGCAGAACACTCTATATTCACTCTTCTATGACCCTTTTTTACGATTAAAACGAGCTCTTGTTGTTTGATTAAGCTGATGCTCAGTTCGCTCATCCAGTTTTTAAAGATTTTATTACTTTGTACATCGAGCATGTCTAGAAACGATTGATAACGTAATTTATCCATGCTTTGAGCGAGAAGAACGAGGGCAGCAGGGTTTGCATCAAGTATCTTGTAGTTAATGTCTAAGGTGATGATGCCTTCAATGGCGGTATCTAATATTGATTGGTAACGTTGCTTGGCTTGCAGAAGTACTTTATTGCTTTTGTTTAGTGCTTGTTACTTATTATTATAAACTTGTGCCAGCTCTGATATTTCATCGTTGTTACCTATTAAGGGGATTTCATCATGGGGTTTATCTCTTAGCGTGCTAATCATTGCGCGCAGGGGCTGAATTAATATGCGTCTTAAGGTATATGACAGGAAAAGTGCACCTATTAAAATGCCGATCATCATAATCAGGAAAAGCTGGAAACTCACGGCTTTTGCTTTGGCCAGGACAAGGCGCTTGGGGAAAACTAAAATAACCACCCAATATGTTTTAGGCATATGTAGATAAACGACTTCAGCACTTTCTTCGAACAAAGGGTCATGCTCCATTGTGAATCGTTTTGAGTGGAGCTGCTGTTTCGTGTCATATAAGGAGCGAACAATGTTAATGCTTTCCAAGGGACTAATATCAGATGCAGTATGATTTAAGTATTCACTCAGTTTAGAGTTTTGTGAGTGCAAAATTTCACTGCGGCTATCCTTTAAAATAGTATCTAAAGGCTTAAAATGCTCATTAATTTTTTGTTGTTCGGTTAATGACTTTTCAAATCTGACGGGCTTTTGTTTTAAGCCTAATACATTCTTTTGGTAATCAATACCTGGAGTGGCAATAAACGTATTATTGCGATCAAGGAGTAACGCATAACCTTGCGTATTCTTCATGATATCTTGTAAGTTGCTTTTTAAGCCACTTAAGCTGATATCTATGCTGGCAACACCTTGGAATACGCCATTGACGGTTAGACTTTTAGCACAAGTCACCATTGGCTCTTTGCTGACGATGTCGGTGTAAGAGCGAGACCAATAACAGCCGTCATTTTGAATAAATTGAGTGGGTAAATACCACTCTTGGATAAAATAATCAGCCACGCGAGGGTCGTTATAGCTATTGCTAAACACAAAAGTACCACTTTCATCACGTGCCCAGAATAAGCTTGCCTTTTTTCGGCCGGGATCTAAAGAAAAAGGCTTTGGCCAAACTCCAACACTAGTTATAGCTAAATCCTTTGGGAGAGCTTTGATTTGGTATTCCAATTGCATTTTTAGATGGTTGATATCGCGGCTTGAGATTGCAAGTGCAGCAATAGTTGCAACGATGTTTTCGGCAAATAACGTTTGTTTTTCTAAGTTTAAAACCGTTGACTCGCCTACTTTTTGAATAAGTTGACGGTCTTTAGCCACAAGCTCGCTGCCCGTTAACCAAACACCTGCAATAATGACGGTTAAAAGGGTAAAAGCTAATGTAATACTAAAAACAAGGTTAATTTTATGCTGTAACTTGTATGTATATTTATACTTACCAAACAAACTTCATTGCCTCAAAACACCTAAGGAACTAACGATAGGTTACTACGCTTAATATGTGTGGATATAAGGCGCAGAGGATAATCAATTAAATACTTTGGAACACAAAGAGCATTTCAGTGCAGGTGGCTAATCCATGCTTAGTGATTTATTGAAGCTTTGACTTAATAATTCACTGAAAAAGAGATTAGCACCGCTTGATGGAGGATTTTGCTTAATTAGAGCAAATGTCATTCCCTAAAATGTAATGCATTCCTTTTATCTGTTTAATAAACAACAGAAAAATCACCATGAGATTGTTATTTTTTAGTGATTATTAGAACTATTGTACATTTAAAAATCAGTGCAATACAAACCAGAAGAGCAAGATAGTATATTTAGTGATCAGTATTTCCTAGGCAACAAAAACTCTATATAAGTAATTGTTTATCGAAAGAAAACACCTGTGTTTACTTTATTAGCAGGAAATATTGTGTATCAAGGAGGAGGTAAGCAGGAATCTTGCTAACGCGAATGAGATTGTGTGTAGAGTAGCTAACCTTCGCGTTTAAAAGCGCTCAGGTTAGCTGTGCAAAATTGTCGCTATTTAGTGAAAATTATTGCAGTTGTTCAGTTGTGTGCAGGCTGCTGAGCTGATCTGCAAACCAAATCTTACGCGTAAATCTAGGGTTTTTCGAAGACATGTCGATCTTGTAAGGATTTGCTTCTTTCGTTAAAGGTAATTCTAAAATTCGGCCTAGTTCTTGAGCTAGCCATTTTTCAATCTTTAACACTACCATTTTCTTTCTTAGGCGACCTTGAACGTCACGGTTAAGAATAGTCGGCAATGTATTCAGTGTCAGTATTTCATCAATAGCATTATTTGCCATACGCTCACGTCCTTCGTCTGAAGCGTAGAAGTGAGAAACTGCAAAAATAGTGCGATGCGGTGCAAGCTGTTGTAAGAATTGACAAGATTTAACCACAGTTGAGCCTGTTCTGACCATGTCATCAAAGAGAACAATGCTGCAACCTTCGAGTTCTTCAAAGGTATGTTCACTCTCTTTATGTAAAGTAATGCGCACCTTATGCTCAGAAGTACGCTCTTTATCAAGCAGGATGAACTTTGCTTTTGTGAGACCTAGTTGAGTAAACATTGATTTTACAAAATCACGTGCGCCTTTATCGGGTGCGCATAATGCCAAACCTTCCCCTTGGGAATTACATTTGATGATATTTGAGTTGAGTAAGTAATGGGCATAGATTTCGTAAGGGATAAGGTTATGAAAATTTCCTTCAAATACTTCGTCAAAAATGCATTGTACGGAGTAAGAGTGATTGTGCACTGTTAGTACACGGTCAACACCTGAGAGCTTAAGCATTTGTGCATAGAGCTTAGAGGTAAAAGGTTGGCCATCAAATTTTTTCAGATCCTCTTTCGGGCGTGGTGTCGCTGTCACACCTAAATCTGCATGTGCTCCGCGATCTTGGGCGCTAAAAAACAAATCGGGCTCAAGCAAAATAACACTTTTGGCGCCGTTCTCCTTTGCAGCTCGAGCGATAAAGAAATTGTGCATCGCAAGCTCTTGGCGGGTTTTAACTAAGCTACTTGTACTGACGATCACAACTGTTTTGCCTACTAAGCTATTGCCGATGTTTTGAAAGTCTAATTCATCGGAAATAAAACGTGGGCAGAATTCGGTATTTGTGAATGCCTTCATGCCAATTAAATCGGCAATATCAAGGTTTTGTCCCATGGCATATGCGACATCGATAGCAAAGGGATTATCGGAAGAATTACCGACAATGACAATTTCGTTAGAAGGGTTTGAAACAGGACTCATAGTGATAACTCATCGTCTTTAGCAGTTTTAAAGAATGGCAGTTAATAGGCTGATCTTTTATTGCACTGGATAACAATTATGCGTTCCACAGTGTATTAAAAAAGCTCGGCAAGTATATCACTAGAAGCCTTTTAGCGTTGTACTTTTGGGTTATAAAATTACAAAGTTTAAAAACTAATTCGCTTAAAAACTCAGGTTGTATTCAGTTTTAAATATTGCTGAAAGCACCAGAGCGTCATGGCCAGCTTTGTACGCATTGACGGCGCAAGCTGAAGGGAAAGAGCTTACCTAGAGCTAATAGCGTATTGATGAAAAAATCTAAGTGTTTTCTATGAGAGTCAGTTCGTGCAAATATGGTGAAAGGGCACTGTGAAAGCTTTCAAGGGAAGGCGCTTCGACTGATAAACATAGATGCTGCCCCTGAGCTAACCATTGCCTAGAAATAACATCGACACCTTTAGACTGCTTTATTAAATGCTCAAGATTACCTGTAAGATGAAAAGGTACATTGATTGAAAGCTCTGTTGTGAGTTCGACGCTTTCGTTGATACTTTGTTCAACTGCTAATTTTACCGTTGAGCTATAAGCGCGAGCGATTCCTCCGGTGCCAAGTTTAATACCGCCAAAATAGCGTGTTACAACGACACAGATGTTGCCTAAGCCGCTGTATTTTAATACCTGAAACATGGGTAGGCCAGCGGTACCTTTAGGTTCTCCATCATCACTATAGCCCCACATTGAAGATTGTTCAGGTTCTCCTGCAATAAAGCAATGACAACTGTGATTAGCGTTTGTATGAATCGCTTTGATTTGGTGGACGTAGTCGAGTGCCTCTTGTGCGCTCGTCACGATGGCAAGATTGCCGATGAACTGACTTTTTTTGATGACCTGAGAAACTTCAATAATTTTAGTGGGGCGGTAATAGCTCATTTTGTGATTTACTCAGGCTTTATAAGAAGAGGGGATTCTATCGCATCTTAGCGTAAATATTAATTTTCGAATTAATTCATTTTGAATAGGTGCGAAAGTAAACGTTGAAAAGGACGCTTATGTTTTTTTTAAGCTGCTTTTGTTGTCATTATGGATTGGTGTGATCGCCTCAAGGTTTGGTTTTTATGTGTGTTCTAAAGCTAATTTTAATAAGATCAGAAAATCAAGGGTTGTCTATCTGAAATTGATTTATTTTTACTTAAAATAATTAAAAATATCTCAAAATAAGTATTGACATAAACAATGCTAGAAATGGCGGGCTTTTGCTGTAGGTGGTGGGTTTTTAAACAAAAAAGCGTCATAAGATATTGTTTTATAAGAATATGGATATGTGGTTAAAAAATAATCAATTTGTTAGATGTGTTGTAATTATAGGCCTGCAAGACAATCTCGTGACACTATTAACAGAGTTATCCACAGTAGATGTGGGCACATTTATCTAGCCCATATATGGGGCGGCTTACGTGCCATTTAAGGTGTTCAAGTGGTTATTTTTACGCTTAAACTTAACGCTTTTATAAGACGCTGATAATGCAAAAATGTTGCACAGGTTGGTTAATTTAAAGTGCTTTTTAATAAAAAATTGACCAAATGGGATAATTCGAGCAAATTCGAAACTTTGAAAGAGATATAAAAGTTCGCTCAAAGAGAGGTGTTAGTTGTCATTTTGTCGAGTATTTGAACGAACAACAAATAGCAGTTGCCACATTGAGCTGTTGTTAAATTCAAGAATAAGGAAGAGGAGGACATAATCACACTGAGTGTTTGTAATCTCTATAGCAGAATAGCTTTAAGATAGGTTTGAAAGTGTAAGAAGTGTAGGAAGTGAAATAAGTATAAAGAAAGCTGTGTAAGCGCCTATGAGCATCTACGTGCCTAATCTGAGCTAGCTGTAACAGTAACTTAGAATTGCCCATGACTGTCTTTGTACACTAATACCAGTAGTTTCGAGCGGGCATTAAAAAGCCGGGCTAGCCCGGCTTTAAATGACAGTTTCTTTGTATCTTATTAGATAAAGTATGTCACTCCAATGTAACCTACAATGCTCAATACGATAGTGTAAGGCAGTGCCATGATAACCATTTTGCCGTAAGACAAGCGGATAAGTGGTGCAAGTGCTGAAGTTAATAAGAATAAGAAAGCAGCTTGGCCGTTTGGTGTTGCTACACTTGGTAGGTTAGTACCTGTGTTAATTGCAATCGCTAGACTTTCATAGTGTGCACGGTCAATAGTGCCATTTTTAAAAGCTTGACTTACTTCATTAATGTACACAGTCGCAACAAATACGTTGTCGCTAATAGCTGAGAGAACACCATTGGCAATGAAGAACATTCCAGGTTGAATATCTTTAGGCATTGCCAATACGTAATTAATGATTGGCGTGAATAAATGCTGCTCATGTATTACCGATACAATAACGAAGAAAACTACCAATAAAGCAGTGAAGGGTAATGCCTCTTCAAAGGCTTTGCCGATTTGGTGTTCTTCAACAATACCGTTGAATGCAGTGAGTAAAATAATGATCGAAAGACCAATAAGACCAACAGCAGCCCAGTGGAAAGCTAGTGCTAATACTAAAAAGCCTGCGACTAAAATTTGGATATAAAGCTTAGCTTTGTCGCGAGAGTCGCGCTTCGCATCTTCTTTTGCTGCAAAATCTTCTAGAATTTCACGTACTGTTTCAGGCAGTAGTGTGCCGTAATCCAATATTTTGAACTTCTCTAGCATTGCACAAGTAATCAAACCCATCACAAACACTGGTATAGAAACCGGTGCCATTTGCAGGAAGAATGCCATGAAATCCCAGTCCATTTTTTCTGCAATCAATAAGTTTTGCGGCTCACCTACGAGTGTCGATACACCACCTAACGCAGTTCCTACTGCGCCATGCATGATCAAACTACGCAGGAAAGACCTGAATTGAAGAAGGTCTTCACGGCGTGAGCTTTCAATGACGTTGTCATTGGTGTGATCGTGATCATCTTTGTTGTTCTTGCCTGAAGCGACTTTGTGATAAACCGAGTAGAAACCAACACCTACTGAGATCAATACGGCAGTTACCGTCAATGCATCTAAAAACGCTGAAAGTACAGCGGCAACAGATGAGAACAATAGTGAAAGGAGGATTTTAGAGCGCACAGTAACCAGTAGTTTAGTAAATACCCAAAGCAGCATTGACTGCATAAAGTAGATACCGGCAACCATAAACATTAAGAGTAAAATAACTTCAAGGTTTGCGTTTACTTCTGCATAAACAGATTCAGGTGAAGCGAGTTTAATAACGATCGCTTCGATGGCTAATAAACCACCGGGTTGGAGCGGATAGCATTTTAAAGCTAAGGCAAGTGTAAAGATGAATTCAAAAATGAGTACCCAGCCTGCAACCGTTGCACCAGCGGTAAAAAGGATAATAGGGTTGATGATAAGGAAGACTACAATAGCCTGTTTATACCAAACAGGAGAGTTGCCTAAAAAGTTTTTTAAAAATGCCTGGGTTATAGAGGTGGTCATATAAAATATGTCCTTAAAGTCAGTAAATACAAATGAAAGTGTAGGATAAAAAGCCTAGGCGGCGATTAATCTCTCCTTTTACATTTATAACGATAAAATGGTTAAGGTTTTTGTTACTTCTCAATATGATGAAAAATTAGTCAGCTAGTTTTTGTTGTATTTACAAAGCTTTCAACAACTATCCTGTTTATCACTGTTTGAGTGCAGGTTACTGTGCCTTTAGTATTAAGATATTTAATAGAAGTTTACAGCGACCTAATTCACGGATTTTACCAATAAATTCACGACATTATAAAGTGAATGTGTGGACAAATTAAGCGTTGCTTTGAAATATCTCGTTAAAACCCACTTTTTTAGTACTTTTTGGGCTTGAATTACTAACAGTGGGTGTGCTAATTATTCTGAATTTTTTTGCTATCACCTTGTTTTTTCTTGAAAAGCTTGCCTAAAGAGGTTGCGAGCATGACATTTCCGTGTGCTTTTAGCTGGCCTTTCATAAATGCAGACATACCATCAATTTCACCGGACATTAATGCAATAAAAGTCGATTGGTCCATAATTAAGGTGATGTTAGGATCGTCGTGTTCACCCAGTTGTGTACTACATAGACCTTGATTAATATCGATATAGAAAAATAAGTCGTCACTTAAATTGAATTGATAAACAGCACAGAGATCGGCTCCTTGGTCAGGCTGAAATCGAGAAGGGAGTTTTGCTATTATTTGTTCGATATTAGAAGTGGAGTTTTCGCTTTCAGACATCACGGCTTAACCTGTTAAAAATGCTATGTAAAAAAATGGTTTAGTAAACGTTTTATGTTACATTAATGCCAGCTTTGTGTAACGAGAATTTGGAGATTTAGATTGGTTGATTTTTTGTTTGAATACGGTTTGTTTTTAGCTAAGGCTATTACGGTAATAGTCACACTATTTATTATCTTGGTCGGTTTTATGGTGATCGGATCAAGAGGAAAGAAAGAGCATGCTCAAGGTGAAATTGTGCTCACCTCTTTAAACGATGGTTTCACCGAGATGAGAGAAGCAATTGAGTCTGTTGTTGTCGATGCTGAAGTTTATAAACAGCAAATGAAAGTGCAGAACAAGAAAGATAAACAAGAGGCGAAAGAGAAAAAGAAGCAGGCTAAAGCAGAAGCTAAATTAGCCCTTAAGCGGGAAAAGGCTTTAAGTAAAGATACAGCTAAAAGCGCTGAAACAGCAGCGGTAGACAACCAAGAGAACAATGCTCAATCAACAGAAGATGAGCAAGGCGCTGAAGAGAGTGATAAAAAACGTATCTTTGTATTAGATTTTGAAGGCGATATTAAAGCCTCTGAAGTAGATCTAATGCGCGAGGAGATATCGGCAGTGTTGTCTTTTGCTAGTAAAGAAGATGAAATCGTATTGCGCCTAAACAGTGCCGGCGGCATGGTGCACACATACGGTTTGGCTGCATCTCAGTTAGAGAGGATCAAAAGCGCCGAAATTAAACTGACTATCTGTGTCGATGAAGTAGCAGCGTCAGGAGGCTACATGATGGCATGTTTAGCAGATAAGTTAATTGCTGCTCCTTTCGCGATCGTAGGTTCGATTGGTGTAGTTGCGCAATTACCCAATTTTAACCGTGTGTTAAAAAAGCACGGGGTAGATTATGAAACCTTTACGGCGGGGGAATACAAGCGCACTGTTACCATGTTTGGTGAAAATACCGAAAAAGGTAAAGAGAAATTCATTGAAGAAATTCAAGATACTCATTTATTGTTTAAGGAGTTTGTATCAGAAGCTCGCCCAGCAGTTGATATTAATACTGTCGCGACGGGAGAGGTTTGGTTTGGTAAACGTGCAATCGAACATCAGTTGATTGATGAGCTCAATACCTCTGATGATTTCTTGATGAAAGCGTGTCAATCTGCAGATGTGTTTCAAGTACGTTATGAAATGAAAAAATCCTTTGGCGAAAAACTTAGCGAATTTACAGTTAACACCAGTACAAATATAGCCACTAACGTACTACAAAAAATTACTAGATCGACAAATTTGTTTCACTAACGTGTTAATCGAATTTATCATGTAGTATCGTTAATGTTTTAAACAAGTGATTGAATTTGCTTGTAATGATGAAAATTGATTGGATAAAGGGTAAGTGAATGGCTCAATCTAAAACAGCAAAGCAAATACTCGATGCTGCAGAGGCTCTGTTTGCCGAACAGGGTTTTATTGAGACGACAATGCGCCAAATTACCAAAGAAGCGGGTGTTAATTTAGCGGCGATTAATTACCACTTTGGTTCAAAGCAAGGGTTGATTCAATCCCTTGCTGAGCATTTCTTAAAACCTTTCTCTGAATATATCGAGCAATCTTTGATTGAGCGTGATGCATTACTCGATAGCAGTTCACTTAAGATGGATGAGCTGCTTGAGCTTCTAATGCGTGCATTGTTGCACGTTAATCAGGAGAGCAATCACGCGCTATTAATGTTTACCCGTTTATTGGAGTTGGCTTATCTTAAAAGCCAAGAAGATTTGCGTTTATTTATTATTGGCCGCTACGGCTCAAAGCTAAAGCCTTATATTGATTTGTTACGTAAGCAATCAGCATTAATGGAAGACGATGAGTTCTTCTGGCGTTTACATTTTGTGATGGGCTCAGTCATTTTTACATTGTCGAACTACAATATGCTTTCTCAAATCGAAAAATCAAAATTTGATACACAAGCGGAAATAGAGCGTATTTTACACCGTATGATTCCTGTGCTTAGCGCAGGTATGCAAGCGCGTGGTGATAAATTGTACTTTAGTCGTTTGTAACCCTTCTGTTTTTCTTAGCTCTCTATCTACTTATTAAGGATGTAAAATGCATTACGGGCGTTTGATGCTAGACGTTGCAGGTTTAAGTTTAACGGCGGATGAGCGTGAAATTTTGCACAATCCTCATGTTGGCGGTTTGATCTTATTTGCTCGCAATTATCAGTCAAAGCAGCAATTGGCTGCATTGATTGCGGATATTCGTCTGCAAAATAGCAAAATTGTCATCGCTGTAGATCAAGAGGGTGGGAGAGTACAGCGCTTTCGCGAACAGTTTACACTTTTGCCTCCCATGTACAGCTTACATGTGTCCTATCAAAATAATCCTGAATTAGCCTGTGAGCAAGCGCTCGAATTGGGATGGTTGATGGCCTCAGAGCTAATAGATATGGATATTGATATCAGTTTAGCCCCCGTTTTAGATTTACATTGGAATCATTCCTCTGTCATTGGCAATCGCGCATTTGGTGATGCCCATCAGCAGGTGTCTCAGCTTGCAAGCCGCTTTATGCAAGGGATGAGCGAGGCGGGAATGAAGGCAACCGGTAAACATTTTCCCGGTCACGGTTGGGCGGTAGCGGATTCACACTTAGAAGCTGCAATTGATGAACGTCCCTTTGAGCAAATTGATGCTGATGACTTGCAGCCTTTTAAACAGTTGATAAAAGAAGGGTTGGCAGCGTTAATGCCTGCCCATGTCATTTATTCCCAGGTTGACAATAAGCCAGCTGGCTATTCAGATTATTGGCTAAAAACGGTTCTGCGTGAGCAGTTAGGCTTCAATGGCGTTATCTTTAGTGATGACTTAAACATGGAAGGCGCCGGGGTGATAGAGAATTCGGTGACGCAAGGAGCGTTTGCCAGTAGAGCTGCTGCGGCGATCGCTGCAGGTTGTGATACGGTGCTGATGTGCAATAATCCGGTTGGAGCGCAGCAAGTGCTCGCGTATTTGGTGGATAACAATATTGCACCATCGCAGCGCTTGGGGAGTATGAGAGCTAATAAAGCGGTGCGCGATCCGCAGCGCCACGAGAGTGCTGTTTTAATTGCTGAAACTTTGCGAGCACTTTGCGACTAGCAGCAAAGCCGTTGGGAATCTAAAAGTAAATATTAAGTAGTGGGACAAGCAGTGGAAGAAATATTAGATCAAGATGTATTGGATATTGAGAACTGGCTCTCTGGGTATTTATCATTAAGTACAGAAAGCGCGTGGTTGATTGCTGTTTTTTCAATTATATTTTTGACACTGCTATGTGCTTTCTTTGCGCGTATTTTCTTCAACCGTCTTGAAGTCCAGTTACTGAAAACAAAGAATCACTGGGACGATATATTATTACACGCTGTTAGGCGCCCGATTATTTTTATGATCTGGTTACTAGGCGGCTCTCTTGCCATATTTGCAGGCAATATAGTGGTGACGGACCTTGGTAGTGACTCTAGCAATATGTTGCTATCAATTGTTAGTCCGTTTCGCCGTGTTGGTATTATTCTGCTTGTCGCCTGGTTTTTGATTCGATTGATTAGCCTAACGGAAGTTAAGCTTATCGATCCAAAAGGTATAGATACAACCTTAGATCACACCACTATTAGCGCTTTTGGGAAGCTGCTGCGCCTCTCCATTATTATTAGTGTTACTTTGGTGGTGTTGCAGAGTTTAGGTTATAGCATTTCAGGGGTTTTAGCTTTTGGGGGAATAGGTGGGATAGCGGTCGGTTTTGCTGCAAAAGATTTGCTAGCTAACTTTTTTGGCGGATTAATGATTTATATGGATAGGCCTTTTAAGGTCGGTGACTGGATCCGCTCCCCCGATAAAAATATTGAAGGTGTTGTTGAAGATATAGGTTGGCGATTAACACGAATTCGCACCTTTGATAAAAGGCCTCTATATGTACCTAACGCCACTTTTACAAGCATATCTGTTGAAAACCCTTCTCGTATGAGCAACCGACGCATCTATGAAACTGTAGGTGTTCGCTATGCAGATATTGATACTTTGAGCGTAATATTAGAAGATGTTAGGCAGATGCTCGAAAATCATCAAGATATTGATAGCCAGCAAACGTTGATGGTTAATTTCAATAAAATGGCGGAGTCGTCACTGGAGTTTTTTATTTACACCTTCACTCAAACCACAAACTGGGAACGCTATCACAGAGTCAAAGAAGATGTGCTGTTTAATGTTGCCCGTATCATTGAGCAGCACAATGCTCAAGTGGCCTTTCCAACACAAACATTACAGGTCGAATTAGAGCCTAGTAATGCACTTGCACGAATGCCCAGCGCTCAGTGATAAATACTGAGCCGTTAAACAGTTAAGAAACACCGTTTTATTTCTGCTGAGCAAGATTACAAAATCGATTAATTTAATATTGTAAGCTCATTAATAGTAGATACTGAAAATAGCGTGTTGTGCAAGTTAAGCTGTGCTAGCACGCTGATGAGAAAAGTTTAAGAAAGAGGTTGTTATGCCTATACGAATTCCTGATTTGCTCCCTGCTGTTGATTTACTAAATGGCGAAAATATCTTCGTGATGACAGAAACTCGCGCTATGCATCAAGATGTAAGGCCGTTGAAAGTTCTGTTGTTAAATCTGATGCCGAAGAAGATTGAAACAGAAAATCAGTTGATCAGAATGCTATCAAACAGCCCACTGCAGATTGACTTTGAGCTGTTGCGCATCGATAACACTGAAAGTAAAAATACCCCAATTGCACACTTGAATAGTTTTTATCGGGATTTTGAAGACATCAAAGAAAACCATTACGATGGCTTGATTATTACCGGTGCGCCTCTGGGGCGAACTCCTTGGGAACAGGTGCGTTACAAAGATGAGATCACCGAGATAATAAACTGGTCTCAAGAGCATGTGACCTCAACTATGTTTTTATGCTGGGCAGTAGAAGCGGCGTTAAACATTTTCTACGATTTACCTAAAAATTTGCGTGAAGAAAAGCTATCGGGGGTGTACCAGCACAAAACACGTCATAAGCATGAAACACTGACTCGTGGCTTTGATGATTACTTTAAAGCACCGCATTCTCGCTATGCTGACTACCCCGTGAATGTGATAAAAAATCACACCGATTTGCATATTTTGGCCAGCTCAGAAGAAGCCGGTGTGTATTTAATGGCAAGTTCTGATCGCAAGCGCGTGTTTGTAACAGGTCACCCTGAGTACGATGCTGAAACGTTAGCACAAGAGTATTGGCGCGATCTGGATGCTGGGCTAGAGCCTGAGGTGCCTTGTGATTATTTTGTAAGTGATGATCCGCAGGAAAAACCTTGTAGTACTTGGCGCTCACATGCCAATTTACTCTTTACGAATTGGCTAAATTACTATGTTTACCAGATCACTCCGTATCAATTAAATACAGAGTCACGTGATGTTTAAGAAATAGTGATTTGAGAGGGTGTGGAATGACAAAAATAGCTTTAGTTACTGGAGGGGGGCGCGGTATCGGTCGCGCAGTCGCGCTATTACTTGCCCGTCACGATTATGATGTTTGCGTCAATTACTTGAGCAATGATGTGGCCGCTGAACAAGTGAAGCTTGAGATTGAAGCCTTGGGGCAGCGCTGCATGTTGTATAAGGCAGATGTGAGTGATGAGCAGCAAGTGGTCGCGATGTTCAATAGCATCGATGAGCATTTAGGCAAATTGAGCGCCTTGGTCAATAACGCTGCTTTGATGCTGCCGCAGCTAACGATTGAGTCTGTTAATCAGGAGCGTTTAACGCAGATGTTTAGTAGCAATGTGAATAGCTATTTTTTATGTGCTCGCGAGGCGGTGTTGCGGATGGCATTTAAGCACGGTGGAGAAGGGGGAGCTATCGTTAATGTGTCATCACTGGCAGCGCTGACTGGCTCACCCAATGAGTATCTAGATTACGCCGCAACTAAGGGCGCAATCGATACTTTAACGACTGGGCTTGCAAGAGAAATGAGTCGCGAAGGGGTGCGTGTTAATGGCGTTCGCCCAGGGCTTATTTATACGGATATGCATGCGGATGGCGGTGAAGCGGGGCGTGTGGATCGCGTTAAAGAAAACTTGCCTTTAGGTCGTGGTGGAACACCTGAGGAAGTGGCTGAAGCGATCTATTTTCTGCTCTCTGAAAAATCTGCTTTCAGCACGGGTGATAGTATTAATGTCTCTGGTGGGTTGAATTAAGTGATTTGACTTTGTGGGTGTTCTTTCTTGCTAGCATATTTAAAAGCGCCATTTATGGCGCTTTTTTTGGTTTGAGGTGAAGTGTTTTATGGGTTTAATTTCGCGAATCACTTATTCCTTGATCTTGGGTCAAGTTTGATACTTGGACTCTGCAAATGCAGTGCGTATAATGGCGGCCTTCTAAAATAGGATAGACCATGACAGCACTTGATGAAATTAAGCAGTTTTTAGGCTGCGAGACCCCGCAAGCTTGGATTGATGTAGCACTTACCCAGCAACCGCTTATGTTGATCGATCACGCACATTGTGAAAAAAAGGCGGCTTCAACAGCCATGACATTGATGTTTCGATATGTCGATAGACCAGATTTGCTGCGCAAAATGTCACGCTTAGCCAGAGAAGAGTTGATTCATTTTGAGCAAGTGTTGGCAATTATGGAAGATCGCGGGATTGAATACACTCATCTAGGTGCTTCTCGCTATGCTGGAGGGTTACGTGAAATTGTGAGAACACATGAGCCTGAGCGACTAATTGATATCATGATTATTGGTGCATTTGTTGAGGCGCGATCGTGTGAGCGATTTGCAAAGCTGGCGCCTTTTCTCGACTCAGAGTTAGAGCGTTTTTATAATTCATTACTTAAGTCAGAGGGGCGTCACTATCAAGATTATCTGCACTTGGCGCAATCTTATTCTCCAGAGCCTATAGAAGAGCGTATTGAAGCGTTTAGAAAAATCGAGACGCAGCTGATAATGAGTGATGATTCAGAATTTCGCTTCCACAGTGGTGTGCCGGTATTGGCGAGCCCTGAACAAGAAAGTGAATAGTTAGCAAAAAACAACTTTATTAAACTTTGAGCACAACCATGCAAACTTATACCCCAGCAGCAGATGAAGCATCTGTAGCAGACGCTGATCAAGCAAATAGCGACAAGATGAAAGTCAACCAGTTCAATAAAGTGCAGCGTAAGCTGCGACGAGAAGTGGGGCGAGCTGTGACAGACTATAATATGATTGATGACGGTGATCGCATCATGGTTTGTCTGTCAGGGGGGAAAGATTCGTTTGCTATGCTTGATCTGCTGATAAGCTTAAAGCGAAATGCGCCAATATCGTTTGATCTAATTGCTGTCAATCTCGATCAAAAACAGCCGGGCTTCCCTGAGCATATACTGCCAGAATACCTAGAAGAGACAGGGCTTGAGTATTACATCGTTGAGCGTGATACTTATTCTGTGGTGCGCAGCAAAATCCCAGTGGGTAAGAAAACCTGCGGTCTTTGCTCGCGATTACGCCGTGGCACTTTATACGCATTTGCTGAAGAAATTAACGCCAATAAAATTGCATTAGGTCATCACCGTGATGACATCGTTGAGACAATGTTCTTAAATATGTTTCACGGTGCAAGACTTGCGGGTATGCCGCCAAAATTGCGCTCAGATGATGGTCGTAATGTTATTATTCGCCCGTTAGCCTATGCGCGCGAGCAAGATATAATTCAATACGCATCCTATCGAGAATTCCCCATTATCCCTTGTAACCTTTGTGGCTCCCAAGAAAACTTACAGCGTCAAAATGTTAAAGCAATGCTTGAGCAGTGGGAGCGTGAATATCCAGGTCGAACTGAAAGTATTTTTGGTGCCATGCAAAATGTCGCGCCAAGCCAGCTTGCAGATAGAAGCTTGTTTGATTTTGAAAGCTTAACTATTGATCGCTCTGCACAGCGTGAAGCTTATGAGTATGCAGATGCTCAGCAAGTGAATAAAAGCAGAGAAAACCCTGTGCAAATTATCGAGGCGGTAAGCCTTAGTTGAGCAAAATAACTTATGACAGCCTTCTATGTTGTGGGTTATGAAGAAGGCTGCTTGAAAGGCAGTTGATTAGTCAGCAATGTTTTGTGCTCTTGAATTGCTTCTCCTTCTCGTAGCAGAAAATCAGCAATGGCGTCGCTAAATTGTGGATCTGCAATATAGTGACTTGAATAAGTGCTAATCGGTTTGAAACCGCGCTTTATTTTGTGCTCACCTTGGGCGCCAGGGTCAAAGCGATCGATACTATGTTCGATGCAATATTCCAATCCTCTGTAGTAGCAAGTTTCGAAATGTAAGCTATCGAAATTTTCTAAACATCCCCAGTAACGACCGTAAAGAACAGACTCTTTTGGGTTGGTGTTTTTAAAGCACCAAGCGCAAGCAACTATGTTATCTTCATATTTAGCGGTAAACAGCACTATCTGTTCAGGGATTTCATTTAGCAGTTGTTTGAAAAATTGCTCATTTAAATAGCCTTGGCGGCCACGCTTTAAATAAGTGAGTTGGTAGCAGTAGTAAAAGTGTGTCAGTAACTCATTATTAATATCGCTGCCTTCGATGCATTCAATAATGACATTTTGTTCCTTAACCGTGCGTCGTTCGCGTTTAATGCTTTTGCGTTTTCGGGAAGTGAAGGTATCAAGATACTCATCAAAGTTCTTGTAGTTATTGTTTTGCCAATGGTATTGAATGCCTGTGCGGTTTAATAAGCCTTGAGAGGCTATTTCGCGATGCTGTTCTTCAGTTGCAAAGAGGCCGTGCCAGCTGGAAAAGCCATATTTGTCACAAAGCGCTTTGATGTATTGAATAATCTCTGGAAGTACTTGATCAAGAGCTATGGTGCAGGCAATGCGAGGTCCATAACAAGGGCTAAATGGGATGGCTGTCAGTAGCTTAGGATAGTAATCAAGTTGGTATCTAGCATAAGCATTTGCCCAATCCCAATCAAAGACATATTCCCCGTTTGAGTTGGTTTTTTGATACATCGGCATAATCGCGACGAGCTGCTTGTTTTGGTATACACATAAATGCTGAGGTTGCCAGCCTGTGCGCGCTGTTGTACAGCCGCTGCGCTCGAGAGCTGCAAGGAATTCATGGCGTAAAAAAGGGTAGTGGGTGCCGCAAATTTGATTCCAGCTGTGTGGGTTTATTTGCAAAATGCTATTAATGGTTGTGATGCTTAATGACATGGCTAGAGTTCTATAATTTATTCATTTCAATATTAGCAAGTTAGGCAATAAGTTGCAGTCTAAAAGTGAATACAAGGAGCCTTCCTTAAATGATTTGTTTCTAGCGGCATCGATAAAGGCTAACAAGTGTGTAAGGAATTGATGGCAATGGTTTTTTGCACGAAATTTCATTGCTCGTTGAAGAGTGAGTCGTCATACTTATCTTATATAAAAACGCTTTGCAGATATGGCGGTGAGGTTCTTATTGCTTTTGTCCTTTAGGGAGCATGCGATTAAGTCCCAAACGCCTCTGGCGTACAGGATTTTTCGTGATAGAGACAATGCTTACAGGCGGGCTGGTTGCCCGGCGAAAAGCATTAACGAAGATCACGGAATATCCTGTACGCCCCGTAGGGTGGACGACTAAGGGGGCTCTCCTTTGTCAAAATACTTGTTGAGGACTGGTCATTTACTGCGTATTTTTTCGCGGATCTGGCCCCTTAGTTGTCCACAGAGAAGGTTTGGGGACTTGATCGCATGTTCCTTAGTAAAGCGGTGGTTTAAATCTAGTGTAGAAAGGTGATGATTATGGATGAGTTAGAATTGGAGTTTCAGCTAGATAAGCAGCTAGCTGCGGATAGTGTCTTTTTAGGTGATCTACCGCTAAGTCGGTTGTTGTTGATTAATGATAAGCAATACCCTTGGTTTGTATTGGTGCCAAGACGCGAAAATGTGTCGGAGATTTATCACTTATCACTACAAGATAGAGAACAGTTAATGGTTGAGTCTTGCGATTTAAGTGCAGCGTTAGCGGATGGTTTTAATGCGCATAAGATGAATGTGGCAGCGTTAGGTAATGTTGTTAAGCAGCTGCACCTGCATCATGTGGTGCGCTTTGTGGGGGATGCAGCTTGGCCTGCGCCAGTATGGGGAGTGCATTCGCTTAAACCTTATGCCGATCAAGAAATAGAGCAAATACGTGCCAAGATAAAAATGCTATTGGCAACTAAAATCGCTTTTGAGCCTGTTGTTTAAAATGACAGCTCAAGGCAGTGGTTTATTAGATATTAGAAATAATAAATGTATGAATAGGAAGTAGGGGATTCAATGTACGGTATTTTGTTGTTGCTGCATTTGTTAGGTGCAATGATTTGGACAGGTGGGCATATTATTTTGTCAGTGGTGATTCTGCCAAAAGTATTGCGTGATAAATCCCCTGAGCAGTTGTTGGCGTTTGAATCGGTCTTTGAAAAAATTGGCATGCCTGCGCTAATTGTGCAAATAGTGACAGGCTTGCTGCTGGCGCATCGTATGCTACCAGATGTGAGTTTATGGTTTGATTTTACAAATCCAATAAGCCATGTGATCGCGACTAAACTAACGCTTTTAGCGTTAACGTTTGGCTTTGCCTTGGATGCGCGTTTTAGAGTGATCCCTGCGCTTTGTAAAGAAAGTTTGCCTGTAATGGCGTGGCATATTATCCCCGTTACTGTGTTTTCAATCCTCTTTGTGGTGGCAGGCGTCTCGTTTCGAACGGGCTGGCTGTATTGATAGCAGATACAGTTGTTGTGGGTGTTAGTGTGAATGTGAGTCGCGAGTGATAATCGTCACTGGTTTTATTGTTTTGGGTTGAGGCAGTAGGATTTGTTGCGGTTTATCAGCGCTCCAAGGAATATTGTATTTAACCCACACAAACGCAAAATATTGGGGTATAATTCGCCGCTTTGATTATTTTGGACGATACCATGCCTATTTTTGATTTTGCCTGCGACAAATGTGGTCACGAATTTGAAAAACTTGTAAAAAACGATGCGCCAGCACCTAATTGTGTTGCTTGCGATAGTGAGCAAGTCACTAAACAGGTCTCTGCACCTGCCTTTAGACTTGCAGGTAGTGGTTGGTATGAGACTGATTTCAAAACAGGCAAGAAGAAAAATCTAGCAAATGCTGATAGTTCGGCAGATAAAGCTTAAAGGTTAGAGCCGAGTGTTAAAGAGCTCAGCACAGATTTTTAGCTCTATATAAGAAGTGAAAACTTCAGTTTATAGAGAGATTGATAAAGATAATAGAAAATGTGCAGCACATGATGTAGCCATAACGTAAGGCTGAAAGTATTGTTGATGAGAATAGTTGATGATGCTAGAAGTGCTCCATTAGATACGCTAAGTAGTGTTCGCCAGCAGCCAAGATATTGGATTGTTGGTTAGAATTAGCGGCAGATAAATACATTTACACCCTTTCAAAGTGAGATAGCTAAAGTCTTTGAAAAGGTGATTCACTTAACATAGTAGAAGATAGCAATAGGAAAAAATTATGCGCAGCCATTATTGCGGCGACCTGCGAGTAGAGCAGGTTGATGAAGAAGTTACATTAGTCGGTTGGGTTCACCGCCGTCGAGATCACGGTGGGGTTATCTTTTTAGATGTGCGCGATCGTGAAGGAGTCATTCAAGTTGTATTTGACCCAGATCGCGAAACTAGTTTCGCATTAGCTGATTCTGTGCGTAATGAATATGTAATAGAGATTAATGGCTTAGTACGTCATCGCCCTGAAGGAACAATTAATCCTGATATGGGAACAGGTGAGGTAGAAGTGCTGGGGAAAGAGCTTAAGATTTTAAATAAATCAGAAACGCCTCCTTTCCAGTTAGATGATCATCAGCAGGTAAGTGAAGAAGTACGTTTGAAGAACCGTTTCATGGATTTACGTCGTCCTGAAATGCAGCAGAAGATGCGATTAAGAGCGCAGGTTAGCTCTTACATTCGCAACTATCTTGATAGCAATGGCTTCTTAGATATTGAAACACCAATATTAACGCGTGCTACACCTGAAGGTGCACGTGACTACGTTGTGCCGTCACGTACGCATGAAGGTAGTTTCTTTGCGTTGCCACAATCACCACAGTTGTTTAAGCAGTTGTTGATGGTGTCAGGCTTTGATCGTTACTACCAAATTGCTAAATGTTTCAGAGACGAAGATTTGCGTGCAGATCGCCAGCCTGAGTTTACTCAGATTGATATCGAAATGTCGTTCATGAATCAGCAAGAGATTATGGCGATAACAGAAAACATGATCACTGGTTTGTTCAAAGAAAAAATTGGTGTTGAGCTGGGTGAGTTCCCGCACATGACATACGCAGAAGCGATGTCTAAATACGGATCAGATAAGCCAGATTTGCGTAACCCAATGCAATTGGTTGATGTTGCTGATTTAATGGCAAACATCGAATTTAAAGTATTTGCAGGTCCTGCGAATGACGCGGCTAGTCGTGTTGCAGCTTTAAAAGTACCAGGTGGTGCATCTTTAACGCGTAAAAATATTGATGAATACACTAAGTTTGTCAGCATTTACGGAGCTCGCGGATTAGCTTGGATCAAGGTTAATGAGCTAGCGAAAGGTGTTGAAGGGTTGCAGTCACCAATTGTTAAGTTCTTAGGTGAAGACGTTGCAATGCAAATCATGGAGCGCTTGGAAGTTAAAGATGGTGACATCGTTTTCTTTGGCGCGGACAAGACAAACGTTGTGAACGAAGCGCTAGGTGCGTTGCGTAACAAGGTAGGTGTTGATCTAGATATGCTAACGTGTGAGTGGGCGCCTTTGTGGGTTGTTGATTGGCCGATGTTTGAGCAAACATCAGATGGTGGTATTACTGCAATACATCACCCGTTTACTTCTCCAAGCTGCACACCAGCAGAGCTTGAGGCTGATCCGTTGGCAGCGCAATCTGATGCTTATGATATGGTGCTTAATGGTTGTGAGCTTGGCGGTGGGTCTATTCGTATCCATGAGAACGAAATGCAAAGATCAGTGTTTCGCTGTCTAGGTATTAGCGATGAAGAAGCAGAAGAGAAGTTTGGCTTCTTGCTAAATGGTTTGAAATACGGAGCGCCTCCACACGGTGGTTTAGCGTTCGGTCTTGATCGCTTGATTATGTTGATGAGTGGTACTGAGTCTATTCGTGAAGTTATTGCGTTCCCTAAAACGCAAACGGCTGCGTGCCCATTAACAAACGCGCCTGGCGAAGTGAGTAATGAGCAGCTAAAAGAATTAAGTATTAAGCTGCGTGAAAAAATTAAGATCTAGTTGTTGTAGATTGATAAAAAGCCTGGCGATTGCCGGGCTTTTTTTTGCCTGAAATTCGTAGTGGTTATAAATTGTCATTACAAATTAATGCGTTAGTGGCAGCTTCTAAGCTGTTAAGTAAATAAAGTTGGGCGAATTCGAATGATTGGCTGTCTTTTATCGTTGAGTGATAGAGCCTAAAAGCCGGATTGCGAATGGGTTTTGGTTAAAAAGTACGTAGACCAAAGTCGTATTGCATAAAAATATGCAGATATAGACTAAGCTTGCTTAGAGAGTATTGGAATATTCAAAGTGGTTATTGTTTATAAGGGGTGTTTAAATTTTAAGCGATGAGCGTGGTGGTGAAGATCAGTGTTTGAAGATGGTTGAATATTTGGTCGGTATAGAGGAACTTTTTCAAATTTTTGATAGGTTTATTGCCTAGCTGTCTATGATAGACAGTGTAAGCTCATGTATAATCGACAAGTTTTTTGGTGGGAGATTTAGCTGTCGTAAAATTAATAAACAAGTCTAGAACAGTATTTTTATGGTGTTCAGACGCGACAGATTTCCTGTAAATTTTTAATAGTGATTGGGTGAAGTGTATGATCAAGATCAACAAAGGTCTAGATCTGCCGATTTTAGGCACGGTCGCGCAGAATATTACTGCGTCAGTACCCGTGCGTTCGGTCGCCGTGAGTGGCCCTGACTACGTTGGTTGTAAACCAACGATGGCCGTCAAGGTGGGGGACCGAGTTAAACTCGGTCAATTGATCTTTTCTGACAAGAAAACAGAAGGTGTCCATTTTACAGCACCAGCAGCAGGTACTGTAAAAGAGATTAACCGTGGAGAGCGTCGAGCATTGCTCTCTGTCGTGATTGAAGTTGACGAAACAGAGGAAGCAGTAGAGTTTGCAAAGCATACTAGTGCAGATCTGGATAAGTTAACGGGCGAGCAAGTTGCAGAGCAACTACAAGAGTCAGGTATGTGGAGTGCATTGCGCACACGTCCTTTCTCAAAAGTGCCAGCGAAAGGCACTAGTCCTAAATCTATCTTTGTAACAGCGATGGATACCAATCCATTAGCAGCTGATCCAGCGGTTGTTATCGCTGAGCATAAAGAAGCATTTAGCCAAGGCTTAACACTGTTAACTAAGTTAACCGGTGGTAAAGTTTTTCTGTGTAAGTCACAAGGTGCGGATATTCCGACAGCTGATGGCGTTACAGTAGAAGAATTTTCAGGTGTTCACCCAGCGGGTAACGTCGGAACACACATCAACTATTTAGACCCTGTATCACGTGATCACGTGGTTTGGTCAATTGGTTATCAAGATGTAATTGCAATCGCTAAGTTATTCACTGAAGGCAAGCTGTTTGTTGAGCGTGTTGTTTCTATTGCAGGTCCTGTCGTTGATCAACCATTGCTAGCACGTACACGTCTTGGCGCTAAAGTGAGTGAGATTACTGCTCCTTGTGCGAGTGTTGATGGAAACCGTTTAATCTCTGGTTCTGTATGGAATGGTCGCGCGGCGGCTGGTGCACTTGACTACTTAAGTCGTTACGCCAACCAAGTGACTGTATTAGAGCAGGGTGACAAACGTGAGTTTATGGGATGGGCTGTTCCTGGTGCCAACCAATTCTCAGTATTAAACGTGTTTACTTCCGCTTTGAATAAAGCGAAAAAGTTCGCTTTCTCAACGACGACAAATGGTTCAGAAAGAGCGATGGTTCCCGTCGGTCAGTTTGAAGCATTAGTACCTTTAGATATTTTGCCGACACAATTACTACGTGCCATCGTCACGGGTGACATTGTCAACGCAATGGAGTTAGGTGCACTTGAACTCGATGAAGAAGATTTAGCCCTTTGTACCTTTGCCTGCACAGGTAAGTACGAGTACGGTCCAATTCTTCGCGATAACTTAACACGCATCGAGAAAGAGGCTTAACATCATGAGTTTGAGAAATATTCTTGATAAAATGGAGCCACACTTCCATAAAGGTGGCAAGTATGAAAACTGGTACGCGCTTTACGAAGCAGCCGATACTATTTTTTATACACCGGGTTATGTGACTAAAGCTGCGGCTCACGTACGTGATGGTATCGACCTTAAGCGTATGATGATCTTAGTTTGGGCATGTACTTTCCCAGCGATGTTCTTTGGTATGTACAACATAGGTCTACAGGCAAACATTGCACTAGATACTATGGGTACAACTGATATCGCCGGTTGGAAGATGGCACTTGCTGCCTCTTTGACTAGCTTTGATGTCAATAGCATCTGGGACAACATGATCTACGGTGCGATTTTCTGGTTACCTATCTACATCACAACGTTTGTGGTTGGTGGTTTCTGGGAAGTACTTTTTGCCATGAAACGTGGCCATGAAGTTAACGAAGGTTTCTTCGTAACCTCTATCTTGTTTGCTTTAACACTACCACCAGATACCCCACTTTGGCAGGTTGCCTTAGGTATCAGCTTTGGTGTTGTTATCGGTAAAGAAGTGTTCGGTGGTACCGGTAAAAACTTCCTTAACCCAGCATTGACGGGTCGTGCATTCTTATTCTTTGCATACCCAGCTCAAATGTCAGGTGATGCAGTTTGGATCGCAGTTGATGGCTTCACTGGTGCTACGCCGCTAGGTGTTGCAGCAACAGGTGGTGTTGATGCAATCATTGCTCAAAACGTTACTTGGATGGATGCTTTCATCGGAACTATACCAGGTTCTGCAGGTGAAGTTTCAACCTTAGCTATCTTGCTAGGTGGTGGTTTGCTGGTGTTAACCAAAATCGCTGCATGGCGCATAGTTGCGGGTGTAATGGCTGGTATGGTTGGCATGAGCTTACTGCTTAACTTAATCGGCTCTGATTCTAACCCAATGTTTGATATGCCTTTCTACTGGCACTTTGTGCTTGGTGGTTTTGCCTTTGGTTTGTTCTTCATGGCGACAGATCCAGTATCTGCTTCTATGACAAACTTAGGTAAGTGGTACTTCGGTGCATTAATCGGTGTAATGGTTGTATTGATTCGCGTTGTTAACCCTGCATTCCCAGAGGGAATGATGCTAGCAATTCTATTTGCTAACTTGTTTGCACCATTAATTGATAACTTCATTGTTCAGGCAAATATTAAGCGGAGGTTATTACGTCATGGCAGCTAATAACGATTCGATCGGCAGAACAGTTACCGTCACACTCTTGCTTTGCTTAGTGTGTTCGATAATCGTATCTGCTGCAGCCGTGTTGTTGAAAGATACGCAGCTGAAAAACAAAGACCTTGATAGAAAGAAAAATATTTTAGCGGCCGCTAAAATTGACTATCAAGGAAAAGATGTTGACGCGCTTTTTAATGAGAAAATCATTGCTAAACACGTTGATCTTAAAACAGGTAAGTATGTAGAAAAGCCTTCAGGTTACAAAGACGCTAAACGCGCTGCTAAGGAGCCTTCACTATCTACTGAACTAACGCGCGAGCAAGATATTGCTTCTATCAAGCGTACAGCAAATGTGATGCCTGTTTATCTTGTCAATAAAGATGACGCTCTTGAAAAGGTTATTTTACCTGTTCACGGTTACGGTCTTTGGTCGACGCTTTACGGTTTCTTAGCATTGGAAAATGATTTGAACACTGTTGTCGGTTTTGGTTTCTACTCTCACGCTGAAACACCTGGTCTAGGTGGTGAAGTTGACAATCCAAAATGGAAAGCGCTATGGCCTGGTAAGAAAATCTACGCTGAGGGTTCAATGGAGCCTAAAATTGGTTTAGTAAAAGGCACTGTGGTACCTGGTGCTCCAAATGCTGAGTTCAAAATTGACGCCTTATCAGGTGCGACTTTGACCAGTGACGGTGTAACTAAACTTGTGCAATTCTGGATGGGTGGAAATGGCTTTGCTAATTTCTTGACCAATCTAAAAGCAGGGGAGAGTTAAACGATGTCTGAAACTAGAGATTTAATCGTTAAGCCTATCATTGCAAATAACCCAATTGCCTTGCAAATACTGGGTGTTTGTTCTGCACTGGCAGTAACTACAAACTTAAAAACTGCGGTAGTAATGACATTAGCGGTAATGGCCGTTACAGCATTCTCTAGCATGTTCGTTTCGTTAATTCGTAACCACATGCCAAGTGCGGTACGTATTATCTGCCAAATGACAATTATCGCATCACTGGTAATCGTTGTAGATCAGATCTTAAAAGCGGTCGCTTATGATACATCTAAGCAACTATCGGTTTTCGTTGGTCTGATTATTACTAACTGTATCGTAATGGGGCGTGCAGAAGCATTCGCGATGAAAAACCCGCCACTACCTTCATTCCTTGACGGATTGGGTAATGGTGTAGGTTATGGTGCAGTACTGTTGTTTGTTGGTTTTATCCGTGAGCTGTTTGGTGCAGGAACCCTGTTCGGTATTGAAATTTTACCGCTAGTGACTAACGATGGCTGGTACATGAGTAATGGTCTATTACTTTTACCGCCAAGTGCGTTCTTCATCATCGGTTTAGGGATTTGGTTAATTCGTGCCTACGATCCTAGCCAAGTAGAAAAGCCAGACTTTGTTATCTGCAAGAACTCTAAGAAGGAGGCAGTGTAATGGAAGCTTATATTAGTTTATTTGTTAAGGCTGTTTTCATTGAAAACATGGCTTTGGCTTTCTTCTTAGGTATGTGTACCTTCTTGGCGATTTCTAAGAAAGTACAGACAGCGATTGGCCTTGGTATTGCGGTAATCGTGGTACTGGCAATCACAACACCGGTTAACAACTTAATACTTAATTTGTTACTAAAAGAAGGTGCTCTTGCTTGGGCAGGTTACCCAGAAGTTGATTTAAGCTTCTTAGGTTACATTTCTTATATCGGTGTTATCGCGGCAATGGTACAGATTCTAGAGATGATTCTAGATAAATACTTCCCACCGCTATATAACGCGCTAGGTGTTTTCTTACCGCTAATTACTGTTAACTGTGCGATCTTAGGAGCGTCACTGTTTATGGTAGAGCGTGATTACAACTTTGGTGAGTCTGTTGTATACGGTGTAGGTGCTGGTCTTGGTTGGGCACTTGCTATTGCAACACTTGCTGGTATTCGTGAGAAGCTAAAGTATTCAGATATTCCTGCAGGCCTTCAAGGTTTAGGTATTACCTTTATCTCTGTTGGTCTAATGGCACTGGGCTTTATGTCTTTCTCAGGCGTGCAGCTTTAATACATGATAATTAACAAAGGAATATTAAGCCAATGAATGCTGAAATAATTCTCGGGGTTGTCATGTTTACCGTGGTCGTGCTTGCACTGGTCGCGGTAATTATTGCAGCTCGCTCAAAATTAGTAAGCTCTGGTGATGTGACGATTAACATCAACAATGATCCGGATAAAAAAGTAACAGTTCCCGCTGGCGGTAAACTGCTTCAAACACTTGCTGAAATGGGTGTTTTCATCCCTTCAGCTTGTGGTGGCGGTGGTACTTGTGCGCAGTGTAAATGTCAGGTTGTTTCTGGCGGTGGTGCTATGCTGCCGACTGAAGAGTCTCACTTCACTATGCGTGAAGCGAAAGAAGGCTGGCGTTTAGCGTGTCAAGTGGCTGTGAAAGAAGACATGGAACTTGATCTTGAAGAGGAAATTTTCGGGGTTAAGAAATGGACATGTACTGTTGAATCAAACCCGAACGTGGCAACTTTTATTAAAGAGCTAACGCTGCGTATCCCTGATGGGGAAGTGGTTGATTTTCGTGCAGGTGGCTATGTTCAACTTGAATGTCCTCCTCACACCGTTGACTATAAAACGTTTGATATCGAAGAAGAGTATCGCGGAGATTGGGATAAGTTTAACGTATGGGATAACGTTTCAACGGTTACTGAACCAACGATTCGTGCTTACTCTATGGCAAACTACCCAGGCGAGAAAGGGATTGTTAAATTCAACATCCGTATCGCTTCTCCACCTCCAGGCAGCCAGGGAATACCTCCGGGGATCATGTCTTCGTTCGTATTTAACTTAAAGCCAGGTGATAAGATTGACGTTTACGGTCCATTTGGTGAGTTCTTCGCTAAAGACACGGATGCAGAAATGGTCTTTGTTGGTGGTGGTGCAGGTATGGCGCCAATGCGTTCACATATCTTCGACCAGCTTAAGCGTTTAAACTCTACTCGTAAGATGTCTTTCTGGTACGGTGCGCGTTCACTGCGTGAAGCGTTCTACTCTGAAGAGTACGATCAACTAGCCGCTGAGAATGACAACTTTGTTTGGCACCTTGCACTGTCTGATCCACAGCCTGAAGATAACTGGGATGGCATGACAGGTTTCATTCATAACGTATTGTTTGAAAACTACCTGAAAAACCATGAAGCTCCAGAAGATTGTGAGTACTACATGTGTGGACCACCGATGATGAATGCAGCGGTTATCAAGTTACTAGAAGACTTAGGTGTTGAGCCTGAAAATATCTTACTTGATGACTTTGGTGGTTAATCATACGTGTTCAATAATAGACGGTTAAAACAGGTGCTAGTACACAATGTTTAAATCTCTCCAAGGTGCGCTTAAGCGCACCTCTCAACGGCTAGCAGTTTCTCTGCTGGCCGTTTTTGTAGTTATACCTTTCAACACTGCACTAGCAGATGAAAAGCTTGTTGCGATTGAAGGGCGTACCATGGGTACGACTTACCATATTAAATGGGTTGCTGATGCTAAAGAGACAGATCAGCATGCCCAAGATATCAAATTAAAAGTTGACCAATTGCTAGTCGATATCAACCAGGCAATGTCAACCTATATTCCAGACTCAGAGTTATCACTGTTTAACAAAAAGCCTAGTGGTACCGAGCAACAAGTTTCCAGTGCTTTGTATGAGCTATTAGTAAAAGCACAGAGGATTAGTGATTCATCAAACGGTGCATACGATGTCACTGTTGGTCCGTTAATTAACCTTTGGGGATTTGGCCCCGATAAAAAGGTGATTAAAGCACCTTCCGATGAAACAATAGCGCAAGTTCGAAAGCGTGTTGGCTATGAGCATCTCAAGCTACTTGGCAATAACACCATTCGCAAAGAAGCAGATTTATATATCGATTTATCATCAATTGCTAAAGGCTATGCGGTCGATAAAGTAGCGACATTAATTGCTGATAATGGTTACAAAGCGTATCTCGTTGAAATTGGTGGTGAGCTAATTACGAGCGGTGAGAAACCAAATGCAGAACCTTGGCGTATAGCGATAGAAAGCCCAACGCAAGGACGTGTTATTCAGCGCATAGTGACTGTTAATAATACAGCTGTAGCAACATCGGGTGACTACCGCATTTATTTTGAAGAAAATGGCGTACGCTATTCTCATATCATCAATACTAAAACAGGAAAGCCAATCACGCATACACTGGCTTCTGTGACAGTACTTGCAGATACCTGTGCTCAAGCAGATGCGTTAGCCACAGCATTTTTGGCGATGGGGCTAGAGAAGTCCTATAACTATGCTGTTGAAAACGGTATAGAGGCATTTTTCATCAGCAAGAAAGATGAAGGTTTTAAAGAGACAATGACGCCAGGTTTTGCCAAGCGCATAGTTAAGTAGTCGTCAGATTAAGATTTTTAAGTTTATAAAGAGGTGAGTAACAATGGGAACATTTATAGCAGTTTTTGTTGTATTGATGACAGTTGTCATCGCAATGTCAGTAGGTGTGTTGTTAGGGCGTAAGCCTATCGCAGGATCATGTGGTGGAATGGCCTCATTAGGAATGGATACCGCCTGTGATATCTGTGCTGGTGATAAGCAAATTTGTGAAGACGAAAATGAGCGTATTGCTCGTGAAGCGCGTGAATCAAAAAGTGCTGATTTAGGTTACGAAGTTAAATAGTAATTACCACAACCCGAGTGTGGATATGCCATATTCGGTTTAAACGTAAAACGGTTTGTTTTAGAAGGGGTTTTTAATGGCTGAATATGATTATGATGTAGTAGTTATCGGATCGGGACCTGCTGGGGAAGGTGCTGCAATGAATGCAGCAAAGCATGGCAAGAAAGTCGCAATCATTGAAGAGCAGCAATCAGTTGGTGGTAACTGTACGCACAAAGGTACGATACCTTCTAAAGCGCTACGTCATTCAGTGAAGCAGATAGTTGAGTTTAATACTAACCCAATGTTCCGTGAAATTGGTGAACCGCGTTGGTTCTCTTTTCAAAAAGTATTAGCACGTGCTGAGAAGGTCATGGCTAATCAGGTAATGCTTCGTACTAACTTTTATGCACGTAACAGAGTCGATGTGTTCTTTGGTAAAGCTGAATTTAAAGATGCCAAGACATTATTGGTTAAAGGTACAGTAAAAGGTGATGAGGTTCTTAAGGCTAAGAACATTGTAATCGCAACTGGTTCAAGCCCGTATTGCCCACCCGAAATTGATTTCTCTCATCCGCGTATCTATAACTCTGATACGATTTTAAAGCTTAACCATACACCGCGTACGATTGTCATCTTTGGTGCTGGCGTTATCGGTTGTGAGTATGCATCCATCTTTAGTGGTTTAGGGGTGAAGGTTGACTTAATTGATACGCGTGGTCGTTTGCTGTCATTCCTCGATGGTGAAATATCTGACGCACTGAGTTATCACTTGCGTAATACTGCGGTTAAGATTCGTCATAACGAAGATTTCTCTGAAATTACAGGTGATGAAAGAGGGATTACTTTAACCCTTAAATCGGGTAAGAAAATTCGCGCAGATGCATTCCTTTGGTGTAATGGCCGTACAGGCAATACAGCAAACCTTAAGCTTGAAAATGCAGGACTTGAAGCAAATAGTCGCGGTCAGCTAGAGATCGATGATAGATACCGTACTAGTGTTGATGGGATTTCAGCAGTCGGTGATGTAATCGGCTGGCCAAGCCTAGCTTCTGCGGCGATTGACCAAGGACGTTCAACGGCTTCTGATATCATAGGCAATGTTGATTTTAGATATATCGACGAAGTGCCAACGGGTATTTATACGATTCCTGAAATCAGCTCACTGGGTAAAACTGAAGAAGAGCTAACGGCTGAATGTACGCCTTATGAAGTTGGACAAGCTTTCTTTAAAGATACTGCGCGTGCACAAATTACTAGCCAGCCCGTCGGGATGTTGAAAATTTTGTTTGATCCGGAGTCGTTGAAGATTTTAGGATTACACTGCTTTGGTGATCAGGCCTCTGAGATCATCCATATCGGACAAGCGATCATGGGACAAAAAGGTGAAGGTAATACGTTAAACTATTTCGTTAATACAACCTTTAACTACCCGACCATGGCCGAAGCGTACCGAGTAGCTGCGATAGCAGGTTTGAACAGAATTCAGCATCTGTAATCTATTGCTGTGAACATAAAAAGCCTCGTTAATTCGAGGCTTTTTTGTTTCTGGTTCCGATAACCTGTGGGATTACATGTGTTTAATGGATTTCACGTGCCTGGCGTGCGTTAAAGTGTGCTTTCGCAAATTCCTCTGCTATTACTGGTTTTCCATAAAAGTAGCCTTGGCAAATATCAGCCGACAAGCTTTTTACGAATGATGCTTGGTGGTTGTTCTCAATACCTTCAGCGACAACTGCTAGCCCTAGGCTGTTAGCCATTGAAATAATTGCACTCACTAAATGTTGGCTCTTTTCAGATTTTTCGATATCTAAAATAAAGCTGCGATCAATTTTCACAGTATTAAATGGAAACTTATTTAAATAGCTCAGTGAGGAGTAGCCCGTACCGAAATCATCAAGAGAAATATTAATGCCCATCTCCTTCATTTTCTCTAATGCGTAGAGGGTGTCTTGCTCGTCATCGAAAAAGATGCTTTCTGTTAACTCAACTTCAAGGGAGGATGCGGGCACTTGATAACGATTTAATAGTTGTTCCACTCGCATGGAGAGCTGGCTGTCTTTGAATTGAATAGGAGATAAATTGACGGCGATGTAAAACGCACTGTCATAAATATTACCCCATTTAGCAATCTGCTCTATTGCTGCACGCAGTACATAATAACCGAGTTCGTGGATTAATCCTGAATGCTCTGCAACGCTAATGAATTTATCGGGAGGTACGCGTCCTAGAATAGGGCTCTCCCAGCGCAGTAGTGCTTCTGCGCCCACAATTTTGCCACTCTTACTCTCCATAAAGGGCTGGTATTCTAAATGGAATTCATTGTTTTCTAAGGCATTGAACATCAACGCTTCCATTTGCATACGGTCGCTTAGCTGGTTTTGTAAATGGTTAGCGTAAAACTCAAAATTGCTATTTTTTTCATGGCTAGTACTTGTTGCTACACTGGCTTGGCGAAGCAGGTCGATAAAATTCTCATTGTTATCGTTAAATGATAGTCCAATATTGATAGCGACATTAAACGTTTTACTGTCGATGTTTACTTTGCCCTGTAATTTATCAGAGAGTAGTTGAGCGATCTTAATAGCGTGTTCGATGAAATCATCGTCCTGTGAAAACAGTAGTACCCCAAACTCGCCTTCACTTAAACAACCTATGTATATATCTTTTATTTTTAATCTTGTCAGTTTCCTAGCGATGAGTACTTTTAAGCGATTGCATAAAATGATGCCGAGCCTATCCCTAATAGAAATGAAATTATGGATACGTATATGGAGCATGCCTACATTTTGTGTGCCCCTGTTTATCTCTCTATCGTAAATCGCTTCTATTTGATGAAGATTGGGCAGGCCTGTTTCCAAGTCTCGGCTCTTTTGACGCTCAATAGTGAGTTCTGCTGTGGTTTGTTTATCGACCAATAAAGTGAGCTTGTTATTAATATCTTGTAGCTGGTTAGTGCGCTTTGCTATCTTATCTTCAAGTAAGCTTTGCTCCATGAGCAGCGCAAGATGCGTTTCAATTGTTTTTTGAAAGAGTTCTATGAGTTTCTTTTGAGTGGCGTCATAGCTATTTGTTTTCTGATCGAGCATGCATATAGTGCCGAACACCTCACCGCTCGGCCAGTTTAAAGGTAGCCCTAAATAGGAAATCATACCCATAGCTACATCTGGGTTGTTTCTCCATTTGGGATCGTCAAGCGCATTGGGAATTAACAATTCTTTTTGGCTGCTTATTACGGACTCACAATACAGTTCACCCTGACATTTCTCTTTTACTCCAATGCGATAGGGGTTATCACTGTTTGAGCTACGTGCAAACACTTCAATTTCATCGCCCTTAACGCGCATAATTAGGCCCGCAGGGATTTTAGCAACGCTGCAAAGATGATCTAAAATAGTTTGCCATTGCTCTAAAGAGTCAGTGGGTACTTCGATACAATCAGGTGTTTTTTCACTCATTTGTTGTCTCGATTTAGTGAAACAGCAAGCTAGTCCAAGATGGGCCTGGCACACAGGATTTTTCGCGATCTGGCCTCTTCGTTATCCACAGGTAAAATCTCGGGACTTATTCGCTATTTCCTTAGCTGTAAATCTGGAAAAACATTAGTTTACAGCTTGTATTTTGTTGATAATTTCTAGTATAGCTCTCTATTAAAAATAATCATTATGGATTAACTGTAGCACAATAGCTGATGGAATTTTAATGCCCTATTAGTGTTATAAATAAGAGACAGTTATGGTGGTGTTTGATTGGTTTTTGGCTATTTTCTAGTCGATATATGAGGCGTAGTTATAAAATTAAAAACAATAAGTTATATTGAATTTTTGGCTTTTTTTAATCTATTAGTATCGTTATTTAGCGACGCATCTGACAATTCTTTTGATCCCGCAAGAAGGCGCAGTTGCAGGGTGTTGATTGACAATTTACGGCTATTTATAGGCTCTATAAATGCTTAATTAAGGACGTATTATGCTTAGTAAAAATGAGATATCAGAGTTTTTAGAAACTGAATTCCCACAAACAAAATGTCAGGTTGAATCGGCTTCTAAAGGCCAGGCTATTGTGCGCCATCCCGTTGGTGTTGATGAGCTGCGACCCGGTGGTACTGTTTCAGGGCCTGTCATGATGAGTGTAGCGGATGTTGCTATGTATGTGGCTATTCTTGCTAGTTTAGGGCTGGTTAAAGAAACAGTGACAACTTCATTAACGATTAATTTTTTGCGCAAACCCAAAGGCGATAGAGATATTTTGGCAGATTGTAAAATTTTAAAACTGGGTAAAACATTGGCAGTAGCAGAAGTTTCCCTGTTTAGTGAGGGCGATGCAGATGCCGTCGCCCATGTTGTTGGCACTTATGCAATCCCTAGGGAAAATACGATCAACAAGTAGATCATTAATTAGAGAATCAATTGTTAATGACTCAATATCGCTGAGTGAATAGATAGTGATTAAGTTATCGGCAATAGGCAATGCACCATCAAAGCACTTTTCACGAATAGCAGGCCGATAATAACTTTCGTGGGGATGTGATAAGCCGGCAACTAAAACTAAGCCTGCAATATGCACTGTACTTTCTTGTGTATCAACAGCACTTGATTCGTGGCTCATAATGAATGCAATACTTGCAGCCACTTCAATACTCTCTTCACCATTAAGTAAAGTGACAATAGAGGCATTGTTGGCAAATGTGTTTTTAGGTTTGATATAAAGAATCGGCGCGATAGGTTTCGCTTTATAAGGGAGCTATTCTAGATGAGAGGTTAGTTTAGCAACGGATTGGCTGTCTTTAATACGCCACCGTAAACGGTGCTGCAGTTGTCGCGCAACGAATCTGTGATGGTTTGATTAGACGAACTATTTAAAAGCAAAGACATGAGAATGCTCCTGCGCAATGAGATGCAAAGTGATTAATCAATGAATTGCAGTGAAATGCCGATTATGCATATTAGCTTGTCAACTGGTAGCATAGCGATTATTGGCATGATGCTTGTAAACAGTATGGGATAAGCGCTTATATCGTCGGCTTCATGCTATTAGCTCGTTATCAAGGTAATAATTTCATTGGATACAATATGGATCAGCACATTTCGCAACAAAATCTACCTCTGTTATTGTCTAAAGCGCGTGAAACAATTATTTCGCAGTTTCGGTCTATCCTGAAACACTTTGGGCTGACAGAACAGCAGTGGCGAGTATTGCGTATTTTGTTTGAAGAAGGTGAGGTAGAGCCTTGTTACTTATGTGAAATTTGCGATATTTTAAGCCCCAGCATGACGGGGATTCTGAAGCGTTTAAAAGAAATGGGCTTAATTGGTAGGCGGCCAATGGAGACTGACAAACGCAGAGTGCTGATCTTTTTAACGCCTAAAAGTGAGCAGTTGGCAGAACAAATTCTACCTTTGATTCGCCAGCAATATCGGCTTATCGAAGAGGCCTGGGGCGCGGATTTAGTGGCTCAAATTTACCAAGATATGTATACCCTCATTGAATTAAAGAAAGTAAAAGTACAGCAAGTAGAACTTCCTTAACGTATTTTGAATGAGAGTTGATTACTAGAAGTGATTGTTTAATAACCATTGTTATCTTGGTTAAGCCGTTGCCAGATCAAATAAAAAGTGCTTTTTCTTTACAAAGCACATTGTTGGTTGAAAGTCGCCCGAGCTCAGAGTAAGGTGATTTTTGCAAATAGCATATTAAGGAATATAGCGATGAAACTAACAGTAGAAATTGTCGACGAACTCACCATGTTATCTCAATTCAAATTAGACTCCTCACTAGAGGGGATAAAAGTGCATACAAGTGCTTCTCAAGACTTAGTCAATGCCACAGCACGATTGCATGATAAAGGCCTTATTTCACGCTCAGATGGCGGCTATCTCACTGATTTAGGAAGAGATGCAGCTGAGCATCTAGAAGTTTTGCACAATATTTTAACGACCCCAGTTACTGTTGATACGGCATCTTAATGGCCCTTAAACCCACTCTTTATAAAGTAGATCTTCAGCTAGTTGATACAGATCGAGATATTTATCAAAATTGTAAATTTACCTTAACTCAGCATCCTTCTGAAACAGAACTCAGAATGATGGTGAGATTAATGGTTTATGCACTTAACTATCACGAAGATCTTCAATTCACTAAAGGCTTATCCTCCCAAGACGAGCCAGATTTATGGCAGATATCTCCTTCAATGGAAGTTGAGTCTTGGATAGAAGTAGGGCAAGCCAGTGCTGAGCGTATGCGCAAAGGCGTGTCGCGCTCACCTAAGGTGACTTTGTATGCCTATGGAAGTGAAACGCCAATATGGTGGCAAAAAGCTGCCAGCGCATTTGCGGCATTACCGCATATTCAAGTGTTTAAGTTTGATCACCAGCAAGTCTCTCAGCTGACAGCAATGGTTGAGCGAAAAATGGAAATGACTTTGACGATTAGTGCAGGGGAGTTATTCGTTAACTGTGCAGGACACGATGTTAACTTAACGCTAGAGAGACTTTTGTAGTCACTTTTGTACTAACTATTTAGTCGCTCTTTATATCTTTGAAACTCTCTCTATAATCCTCAAATAACTATATAGAGAGGGTAAGGTTTTCTTACGCTTTTATTTGCTGATTCGGACCGTTCACTAATAATCCCAGTAGATCGCTGCGACTAATGATTCCGCTTAAACGATGCTCATCATCTACCACCACAATCGCAGTCGCTTTGTACTTCATGAAATTCAGTGCAACATCTCGAACGAGTGTGTCTTCTGATACCGCTAGGGCTTTAGGAGTGAGTATTGATTGAATAAATACTGTTTCTGGCGATCTAATTGAAAGTATATCTGTTTCATCAACAATCGCTAAAGGATTGTTTTCTTGATTAATTATCACAATATGAGATACGCCATTGTCTATCATTCTTTGATGACAACTGGAAACAAGTTCGTGAGACTTAGCTGTTAGCACAGGAGAACTCATAATATGCGAAGCCTTTAAGCGGCGACGATTTTCAAGAGAGTCAGCGTTCTTCCCTGTATTAATATAGCTCAGCTTTTGGTTAGGTGATGCCATCGTAGCAGGGGAGTAGACAGGGTTTTGATCTTGTGGTTGTCGAGCTTCACCTTGCGTATTTTTTTGCTCTTGGGAGTTGGAAAAGTCAACTTCTTTGAGTGAGCTGTGATTCGCTAAAATTGTACGGCGCGTGCTGCCGTCTGCAGAGGGTGGTGATGCGGTGCCGTTATTAAATATTAGTAATGCCATTAACTACTCCTTAGAAGTGCAAAATCTTAGCTTGAAGAGACTTCTCTCTAAAAATACTGCTAAATTCTTAGCGTGTTGATACTCCTGTAATAACACAAATGCTAAGAATAAAGATGCAACAATAATGCCAAAACTCTAAGTGAAAGGCTGATTATTAATCGATCTTCAGCCAATATTAGCAGTCTCAGAATTAAAAGATATATATCTTATATTTAAATATAAACACTTGTTTAATAGTTGTAAATTTATATAACAAATTACTGCGAATCGTGACAAAATAATCTTATTGCTCTGTATCTTGTTGATTTACATATGTCTCTCATTACTTGCAGAATTTCTTTGTATTGAGATTCGGGATAATTTTCACCTAAAATACGATGGCTAAAAGCGTCAACGCTGTCTTTACAAAAAATATTATATGGGCGTTAATGAATTTTTCTGCTACCGCTGAAATTTGCACTTTGATAAAGGATTGCTATCAAACATGAAAATAATTAAAAAGTTCGCACTTATTCGTATCTCTTTGCTATTGATGATTGTGTTAGTGAATAGCTTTAGTGTGGCTAGTTTTGCTAAAGGATTAGATAAACACAATAAAATCATTAACAAAATCCCTAATGCTTCTTTACTGTTAGCTAAAAGCAAAATCACTCAAGGGGTGAGTATAAGGCCCCAACAATTATTGGTGCCTGCCTCTACATTAAAAGTGGTTACAGCCTATTTGGCGATTAAGCGTTGGGGGCTCGACCACCAATTTTATACCGACTTTTACTACGATAATGGCACATTGTGGATTAAGGGCTTTGGCGATCCTTATATTACCTCAGAAGAAGTTGTACTGATGAGTAAAGCCATAAAAGGTTTAAAGTTGGGAAAAATAAAACGGATACATCTCGATAATCGTTATTTTCCGGAGTTACGTCTTGATGGTCGAGGCGACAGTGATAATCCTTATGATGCAGGTAATGCGGCGCTAGTTGTTAATTTCAATACGATGGTGATTGAAAAAACAGAGAAAGAGGTCATTAGTGGTGAGTCTCAAACACCCATTACTCCATTGGCGAAGAATATTGCAAAGAACATAGGGGTAGAGCGCAAGCGTGTATCGTTACCAGGTGGAAGAGATATGGCCGCTACGTATTTTGGCGAGGTTTTCTCTAAGATCCATTTAAAGCGCAATTCAAAGGTGAAAGTCGGTAAATTGCCAAAGTCCGCTGATTTTGTCTATCGTCACTACAATTCAAAGAACTTAGAGAGCCTATTATCTGCAATGCTTAAATACTCTAATAACTTTATCGCGAATCAACTTTTTCTGATGCTGCCTAAAGCTAGTGAGCATCAAGCGGTACTGAGTGTGACAGCTGCACAAAAAAGTTATACTGAATTTCTCAAAAAAGAGTTCGGTTTTAAAGGTGCGAGCTTTGTTGATGGTGCTGGTCTTTCACGTCTAAATCAAATCAGTGCAGCTCAATTATTAAAAGTGCTTGAAGTGTTCCGCCCATGGATCGACTTATTACCAGAGCGCATGAAAGGCTTAAAGGCCAAAACAGGTACTTTGTCCGATAACCATTCACTGGCCGGTTACATTAAAGATAAGAATGAGCAGTGGCAGGCATTCGTCTTGTTGATCAATAAGAGGATGCCTTCAAATTACCGTTTTCAAGTGGCTCAATCGCTCTTAAAATAAGGCACTTGATAAGGGTGCCATTGAATAGTTAAGAATTAGATAATTAATGATTTTATATATCGCTGAAAAACCTAGCTTAGGCAGAGCTATTGCTGATGCATTGCCTAAGCCCCATAAAAAGCAACAAGGATACATAGAAGTGGGTGGCGGCGATGTGGTTAGTTGGTGCATCGGCCATCTACTAGAGCAAGCAGAGCCTGATGCATACGATCCCGCCTATAAACAGTGGAAACTTGAACACTTACCTATCGTGCCTGAGCAATGGCAATTAAAGGCTAAAAAAGAAACCAGTAAGCAATTAACAGTTTTGCGTGGTCTATTGAAAAAAGCGGACCATATCGTACATGCTGGCGATCCAGATCGCGAAGGTCAGCTGCTAGTTGATGAAGTGTTAGTGCATTTGAAAGTGGGTATACGCAAACGTAATGCAGCACAACGTTGCTTAATAAGCGATTTGAACCTTCCCGCGGTTAAAAAGTCTTTATCCAGTTTAAGATCTAACAGTGAGTTTATTCCATTATCCACCTCGGCGTTGGCACGATCGCGGGCTGACTGGCTTTATGGTATGAATATGACCCGCCTGTGTACCATTTTAGGCGGTAAAGCAGGGTTTCAAGGGGTGTTATCTGTTGGCCGTGTTCAAACTCCGTTATTGGGGTTGGTGGTGCGCAGAGATGAAGAGATTGAAAACTTTGTGAGCAAACCTTTTTACGAAGTGTGGGCGAAGCTCGTTAGTGCCGATAATATTCCCTTTTTTTTGAAATGGCAGCCCAGTGAAAATTGTGCCCCGTATCAAGATGAAGAGGGGCGGGTGTTGGCGCGGGCTTTAGCAGAAAATGTAGCCTCGCGCATAAAAGGCCAAAAAGGCACGGTTTTACAATGTAATAACAAAGGAAAGCAACAGGCACCTCCGCTGCCTTACAATCTATCATCACTACAAATAGACGCCGCGAAACGTTTTGGTTTCAGTGCAAAAAAAGTACTAGAGATTTGCCAAGCATTATATGAACGACATAAATTAATTACCTATCCAAGATCCGATAGTCGTTATTTGCCTCAAGAGCACTTTGCACAAGCAGGACAAGTGACTCAGGCAATTGCCAAAGTCGATGCTAGCTTAAAAAGCGGTGTCGACAACGCTAATTTAACGTTGCGTTCAAAAGCGTGGAATGACAGCAAAGTCGATGCGCATCATGCCATTATTCCCACCGCAAAAAGTAGTGGCAGTTTAAGCAGTGATGAAGCTTTAATTTATCAGCAAGTTGCCCGCCAATATCTCTTTCAGTTTTACCCACCTTTTCGTTATGACGAAAGAGAGCTGTCAGTTGAAATCGCGGGTGGTAAATTTTCAGCGAAATCAAAACAGACCACGGATGAAGGCTGGAAGGCTTTAATGCCGATCAGTAAGAAAGCTGATAATGCAACCCCAGCTGTACTACCAAACCTTAAAAAGGGCGAGCAGGTTGACTGTATTGATGCGCGTATTGACGATAAATTAACTAGCCCTCCAGCCTATTTTAATGATGCTACCTTACTTGCTGCAATGACAGGTATTAGCCGTTTCGTACAAGATAGTGAACTTAAAAAAGTATTAAAAGACACCGATGGTATCGGTACAGAAGCAACCCGTGCAGGTATTATCGAGCTGCTCTTTAGGCGCTTATTTCTGCACCGTGAAGGTAAGTTAATCAAATCGACATTGATTGGTAAAAAGCTCATCGCTAGCCTACCTGATATGGCAACTACCCCCGATATGACGGCGCTATGGGAATCACGCTTATCGCTAATGGCTGAGCGACAATTTAAATACCAGCAATTTATGCACGATTTACAACTGGTGATAAAGGATTTGTCTAATCAAGTTAACGCTGCAGCTTTCACAAGCTTAAGCGGAGAGGGGAAGAAACCAAGCTACAAAAAAGGAGGCTTTAAAAAACGTACGACTAAAGCAAAAACCAGTAAAACTAGCACTCGTAAACCAACAGTTAAGAAAGGATTTAAGAAGTAATTGGCTAGTGCAATTGTATCATTTAAAAAGTGGGGTTAAATACCCCGTTTATAGATAATCCATGAAGCTATTACTTGCTTCAAGCTTAATATCATTCATATATTTTAATTTGATCTATACTTTAAATACTCTCTAAATTATCGTCATGAGGCTTGTATATGATTAATTTAAATCAGCTAAACTTTCGTACTAAGATATTATTAGGTTACGGTTTAATTCTTTCTTTGATGTTGCTGATTACCGTCGTCGTCTTCTTTGGAATTAAATCTTTAGATGACACATTTAAATCTGTTGATCACACCCATAAAGTATTAGAAAAAGCTGCCAGTATCGAAGCGTCAGCTGTTGATATGGAAACGGGGATGAGAGGGTATTTATTAGCGGGAAAAGAGGAGTTTTTAACTCCTTATAAAAATGGTAAACAAAAGTTCGATGAGCTCATTACAGAGCTTTCTCAAACTGTTTCTGATAATCCTCCTCAGGTAGCATTGCTCAATGAAATATCTCTGACAATAAAGGCTTGGCAAACAAATGTAACAGAACCTGTGATCGATTTGCGTACAAAAATTGGTGATGCCAAAACCATGAATGATATGTCTGAGGTGATTAAACAAGCTAAAGGGAAACAGTTTTTTGATAAGTTTCGAGGTCAGCTCAAAACCTTTATCGATCGAGAAAGTGTGTTGATGATCCAGCGTAAGAAACAAGCCAAAGCGAGCAGTGATATAAATGAGCTTAGAAAGCTAACCAATTGGGTCGAACACACGTACAAAGTTATTGCTCAAGCACAAACTATCATTGCATCAGCTGTGGATATGGAAACGGGAATGCGTGGGTTTTTATTAGCAGGAAAAGATGATTTTTTAGAGCCTTATAATGATGGTAAGGCCAACTTTAATAGCGCTATTACAGAGTTGATGAAGACTGTCTCGGATAATCCTGCTCAAGTTACTTTGCTAAAAGAAAGCCAAGAGACTATTTCTCAATGGATATCGCTAGTTGTTGAAGAACAAATCGCACTTAGGCGTGCAATAGGTGATGCAAAAACGATGGATGATATGGCTGACTTGGTTGGTCAAGCAAAAGGAAAGCTCTACTTCGATAAGTTTCGCCAGCAAATTAAAACCTTTAAGGATAAAGAGCGAGTATTGATGGAGGTTAGAAATAATGACATGGTTGAAATGGAGGCTACGGTTGTCAATAGCACAGTATTTGGAACATTATTTGCTTTAATCGTTGGGAGTTTATTTGCCTTTTATATCTCTCGTCATATTATGAATTTACTCGGTGGCGAGCCTCTGTACATTGCTAATATAGCGAGAAGTGTTGCATCTGGTGATTTATCGTTGGAGCTTGCTGAGACGGATAAAGAGAAAAGCGTCTTTGCTGAAATGCGTAATATGATGGCTTACTTGCAAGATAAAGTACGATTAGCTCAAAAAATTGCTGCTGGTGAGCTCAATCATAAGGTTAATATAGCCTCTGAAAATGATGCTTTAGGGTTAGCGTTGAACAAAATGACAGATAACCTCAATGAGGTTTTGGGGCAAACTCAATTAGCGAGCAACGAAATTTCACAGGGCAGTAATAGTGTATCTGAGGAGAGCGCATCGCTATCTAAAGGTGCTTCTACTCAAGCGGAGAACCTTGTTAATATTTCCTCTTCGTTAAATGAGCTTTCTTATCAGATTACTGATAATGCGAAAAGCGCCAATCAAGCTAATGACCTAGTATCTCAAGCGCAGGGTGAGTCCAAACGTGGCAGTGAAAAAATGCAGCAGATGGTCAGTGCGATGGAGGAAATTTCCGATGCTAGCCAAAAAATATCTCAATTTATCACCACCATTGATGAAATAGCGGAGCAAACGAATCTGTTGGCTTTGAATGCTGCTATTGAAGCTGCGAGAGCGGGAGAGCAGGGGCGTGGTTTCGCTGTTGTGGCAGAAGAGGTAAGAAATCTCGCGGCCAGAAGTACTGTTGCTGCAGAAGAAACTTCAAAACTTATCGATCAATCTGTAGAGAAAACCAATCACGGAAGCTTAATTGCGGGTGAAACGGCTGAAAGTTTACAGCAAATATTTGAACATATTGGCAAGACCTCTGAATTAGTAAAAGAGATAGCTACAGCGAGTAATGAGCAAGCTTTAGGTGCAGAAGAAATCAATAAAGGGGTGAGTGAAATCGATACAATTACCCAAGAGAACAATAGTGCAGCAAGTACCAGTGCGGTTGCAGCAGAGCAGTTATCAGCTCAAGCTGTAAATCTTCGTGAGTTGTTATCGCGATTCAAACTGGAGCAAGCAAAAGCATCATAAATAGTCAGTATTTAAAAGAGATAGAAAACCACCACTACAGCAAAGGCTATTAGCAGATAGACTTTGCTCTTTTTATCCTCATTTACTTGAGCCCTCTTATTTATTCAACCTGTAACTCTTGGATTCAAGCTCGTCTTGCTTAACCCGTTTTAATCACTATAAAGCGATTGGTGAGTGCAGGCTTTTCTAAAATGATCCCTAGGAGAATTAGCCAGCAGCCGCTATGATGCTTATATATTCCCTTCGTTATTATAGGGTTGCCAGTGTAGAGCAGTTTAGCGCTGATAACCCTATAATATTATTGAGGGTTAAAAGTATGTTAAAAATTGTCATTGTAGGAGGTGGCGCAGGAGGTTTAGAGTTAGCTGCAAAACTTGGGGCTAATCTAGGCAAGAATCAAAAAGCTGACGTAACGCTGATCGATCGTAACCGATCTCATATTTGGAAACCGCTATTGCATGAAGTAGCAACTGGCACTTTAGATACAAGTATCGAAGGTGTGGTTTATCATGCCCATGCGGCCAAACACCACTATCGATTTTGCTTAGGGACTTTTATCGGTCTTGATAGCGAGAACAAAACCGTGACGCTTGCTGAAAGCTTTACTGAGGACAATGCGCAACTCTTAGCGCAGCGTGAAATTGCGTACGATATATTAGTGCTTGCGATTGGTTCACAAAGCAATGATTTTGGCACTAAAGGTGTTAAAGAGCATTGCCACTTTCTTGACTCAACAGCTCAGGCAGAGCGTTTTCATCAACATTTGTTGAATCAGTTTTTACGCATAAACCAATCACAGAGTGCTGCTCCTGAGCTTAACATCGCAATTGTCGGAGCGGGTGCAACGGGAGTGGAGCTTTCTGCAGAGCTACTTAACGTCAGTAAGCTGATCAAATCTTATAATATGCCTAACATCAGTCGAGAGAAGCTCAATATACATCTGATAGAAGCAGGTCCTAGAATTCTCGGTGCGCTTTCTGAGCGTATTTCAGATGCCGCAAGAACAGAGCTGAATAAGCTAGGTGTGACAGTACGAGAAAGTACGCGTATTGAGCAGGCCACTGACCAGGGGTTTGTCACATCAGATGGTGAATTAATTAAAGCGGATCTTATGGTGTGGGCAGCAGGTGTTAAAGTGCCTGACTTTATTAAACAGCTGGATATTTTCGAGCTAAATCATCTCAATCAAATTTTAGTAAAACCTAATCTGCAATCTACTACTAGTGATAGCATTTATGTGCTGGGAGATTGTTGCGGGTTTAAAAATAAAGATGGCTCATGGGTACCGCCACGTGCGCAATCTGCCCACCAAATGGCTGATCGTGTTTATCAAAACCTACTCTTGCATATGTCAGGCAAACCGTTAAAAACTTATCAATATCGTGACTATGGCTCGTTAGTGAGTTTATCTCGTTTTGGTGCTGTTGGTAATTTGATGGGAAATCTAACGAAACGCTCTATGTTTATTGAAGGGCATATTGCGCGCATTATGTATATTTCTCTTTATCGAATGCATCAATTTGCTATCCATGGCAAAGCGAAAGCGCTACTTGTGATAGCTGCTGAAAAAATAGCGAAAGTGGTTAGGCCTAAAATGAAACTGCATTAATCTATTTTTAATCAGGTCAGTTTGAAAAAGTCACTGACTCGGTGACTTTTTTTGCGTTTGGGCTTGATTAAAAACTCATGTTTGAGTCACTATTGCAGCCCCAAATTTTATGGCTACACATTGGCTTAATATGTATTTTTATTTCGGTTTTGGATCCAACATTAACATGACATCTTTAGCGGCTAAAGGTGTCGTTCCGATAAGCTCGCAACCCGCTGTTTTACGTGGTTGGAAATTACGCTTTAATGTACAGCATTTTTTTCGTATAGAAGGTGGCGTGGGGAATGTCGAGTACACTGGGGATCTACAAGATCGAGTGTTAGGTATGCTACATGAGTGCCAGGATAGTACGCTTGATTATCTTGATGCCACAGAAGCTTACGGGCATGGTTATGATCGAATACGTGTTGATGTCGAATTGCTGAGTGAGCCATTAGCAGAGCAAGCGGATAAAGTTCAAAAACGTAAAGCCTATGTCTATGTAGGTATGCCTAGTTTTATTGATAATGATTGCCTACCCAGTAGACGCTATTTAAATATTATTTTAACAGGGGCAGAGCAAGCAGGGTTTGATAGTGACTATATACAGCAACTCAGTAAGCACCCCATTCATGACAGTCGCGATTATCCAGCGTATATCCCGCCCAAAGGTGAGTACCCCATTTTTGATGTGGATTCTTTAGAAAAAGAGCCGTTATTCACTGCGCTTTTGGGATCTGTGTTTGATATGAGTAATGCACGCCCTCATCATGAGTTTTTGAAAAAATTCTTTGGTGGGCAGGATATGACGTTATTTCATTTGAAGCGCTTAGACAGTGCTAATAACCAAGAAACGATTGAGGACATTAAAGAAAATCGATTAAATGAAAAGCAAACAAAGTATCTGAATAATTACTTAAATGAATATGCTCAAGAATATCGCTATGTAGGACGTTTCTGTTATTAGTCGCTTTAAAATGAAAATAGTCGCTTTAAAATGAAAATAGTCGCTTTAAAATAAAAAGCAGTGCGCTCTTTTTTGAATCCGCAAGCCTGGTGTAAAGCCAGACTATTTAAGACTGGCTGAATCGATAGGTAAGCTTAAGAGGGGAACTCAGAATATACTTCAATTTGTTCTATTTCTTCAGTAAGCGTTGTGTATTTAACGTCTACGTCTGATCTAGCTGGTACAGTTACGTTGATTATATAACCTACTCCAATTTCGTTCAGGAACTCCATGTTTGTTTTAGTGATTTTCATGTTATCGTGAATAGGCTGTATAAGTTTGACCACTTTAGGCTCAGCGCTGCTATTTGTTATTTTGATGGTTTTATCATCCTCATAGATAGTTTTTTTGGTTTTTACTTCTTTATCCCCGAAAATGCGGGAGCTTTTAATATTCGAGCGGTGAGTTTTTGAAACGCTAATATCAAATGCTTCACCGATGATAAAAGATCGTTTTATACCAATCGCTGTATCATCTAGGTGGCCTTCACCAGAAAAACTGTGCTCTGCTTTTTTGTTCGATTCATAGAAGCGAGCAATACCATTAGGCATAGGGATACCTAATCCGTTAGTTGCTGTGTTTTCAAATTGTATTTGGATGCGAGCGTTTTTTATTGGTTTGCCTGTTTTTTCATTATAATCTTGATCCACGTTATAAAGGTAGGTTGTTGAATACTTTGCAGCTTCGAAGTCAAATATTCTGACTTGTTTTTCTTGATTTTTAGGGAGATCTGTCTTTATTGGTAGTGTGTGTTTTTTATAGCCTCCAATATTACTGATTTGGCGTCTTAATTTAGAATAGCTTTGAGATGCACCAGATGCTGTACTTTCACCAATAAGGGTAGGATCGTAATCAAATGGATCTTTGTGCACCACATCACCAAAAAGTAGATTCACAAGAGCATTTTTATAATCTGTTGAAGTATTGTTCTCTAAGGTTACCCAAGCACTTACATCCATTTGATTATTGGGTTTTAGTTTAAAGGTGTAGTCAGCACTCCACCCCAAACCCTTCGTCAAGTAGGTTAGCTTAACGTTCTTTGCTATTGGCTCATTTTTATGAACCTTAATTGTTAGCTCTGGTGAGAGTGCCATTTTATTGGGCAGGTTTGAAAAGCTGTACAAGTAATTATTACTTTCTCTTGGGTGAGAAAGAATTGACTTGTTAGCAGTTTGGAGTAGTAGCCTATTATCATCAATGCTTAAAAGTTTCGCTGTAATTTTTTTGCCAGAATCTAAATGCTCAATATTGATGGGTTGATTTAGCATAGCTTCGAGCATATTTTCATGGCTAATGTAAAAGTGGCTAAATGCTTTCTCTTTCACATTAGCACCTTCAATGAAAGACGAACGTTGATTGATTTGTTCGCTAATACCTGTAAAGCGAATACTATCAATGGAGTTATTTTCAATATCCGCAGGTATAGTTCGTGTATCTTCTACTAAGCCAAACCCTTCATCGTAAAGTGTAAGGGTAAGTTCACTTTGGCTCTCTAAGTCACTATGGAAAGTAACAGCATTTGTAGCATTTGAAAGTGTTAGGGCGATCAGTGAAATTAAGAGTTTTTTTGTCATCATTAATTCTCTCGTTCAGGCTAGAGGAAAGTGCAGAATTGATTATGAGCTTTAAATAAATATGCTTGCAATACCAAATATAGATTAAACAAACAAAATGGGAGAAAAGAGCAGGTTAGTTTTAAAAGTAATATTGTTGAAGGTGGATTTATAGAAGTGGGGGATAATAGCAATCAATGGAAGTGGCAAGGGCAGTGCAGCATTGCTGCACTGCTGATAGATCAAGCTAGAATTACAAGCCACCCATGCAGATGTATTTAGTTTCTAGGTAATCATCTAAACCGTATTTAGAACCTTCACGGCCTTGGCCTGATTCCTTAACACCGCCAAATGGGATAACTTCAGAGCTAATAGCTACTTCGTTAACGCCTACCATACCGTATTCAACCGCTTCAGATACACGCCAGATACGTGACATGTTTTCAGTGAAGATATAAGAGGCTAAACCAAATTCAGTATCGTTCGCCATTGCAATAGCTTCTTCTTCAGTGCTGAACTTGAAGACAGGAGCAACAGGGCCGAAGATCTCTTCTTTAGCAATACGCATATCGTTGCTAAGGTTAGACAGTACTGTTGGCTGGTAGAAATGGTTACCCGCACTATCCACTTTACCACCTGTGTTGATTGTCGCGCCTTTAGTCGCAGCATCTTCAACCAAGGAGCCTACTTTAGCAACGGCTTGTTCGGTGATTAATGGGCCGATAGTCGTGCTGCCATCAAAGCCGTTACCGACTTTAAACTCTTCAACTTTAGCAGTCAGTTTAGCAACAAACTCATCGTAAATAGTATCTTGTACGATTAAGCGGTTAGCGCAGATGCAAGTTTGTCCGGCATTACGAAATTTTGTACCAATAGCACCGGCAACGGCTTTATCAATATCTGCATCGTCAAATACAACAACAGGTGCATTTCCGCCCAATTCCATTGAAGTACGCTTAACTGTTTTAGCGCACTGTGCCATCAGCAATTTACCAACAGGCGTTGAACCTGTGAAAGTGAATTTCTTAACGATAGGGTTTGAAGTTAGCTCTTCACCGATTTCAGGCGCATTGCTACCGCAAACAACGTTAAATAAGCCCGCTGGAATACCCGCACGATCTGCAAGTTCTGCCATTGCCAACGCAGAAAGCGGTGTCTCAGCTGCAGGTTTTAAGACAATTGCACAACCTGTTACTAGAGCCGGTGCTGCTTTACGCGTGATCATTGCGTTTGGAAAGTTCCAAGGTGTAACGGCTGCTACAACACCAATTGGCTGTTTGATGACGATTGAGCGACGATCACCAGTAGTATGAGGAATCACATCACCGTAAATGCGCTTACCTTCTTCAGCAAACCATTCAATGAAAGATGCACCGTAACCTACTTCACCACGAGACTCAGCAATCACTTTACCTTGCTCGGCAGTCATGATGATGGCTAAATCTTCTTGGTTGGCCATCATTAGCTCGAACCATTTACGCAAAATGTTTGAGCGCTCTTTAGCCGTTTTTTGCTTCCAAGATTGCATAGCAACGTCAGCAGCTTCAATCGCTTGGCGAGTTTGAGCAGCACCTAAATCAGCAACTTTAGCAATAACATTGCCAGTAGCAGGATCGGTAACATCAAAGGTAGTGCCGTTATCGGCATCAACCCATTGGCCATTGATATAGGATTGGGTTTTTAATAATGAACTGTCTTTTAATTGTGAAATTGGCATGCTATCTCTCTAAAATTGTGTGAGCTTACATCGGGCTAACTTTAAATAAGTAGAGCTCAGTGATCTCATCCTGTTATTAATTTTTCTCTTTTTATAATCGCTAGTATGTTAGCAACTATGCTAGTGCCTCTTTTGTTGAATCTATGGTGCCAGTATTCAACCATCGCTTTGTGCAAAAACCATGGAAAATGTTACTCAGTCGATCGCACAAGAGAGGTAGCAACTAATCTCACCGCTTCGTTATTTATTAAATAACTTTAAGGGCTATCTTAGCTGCTTGCTCCAAGTGCTGTGCACATAAATCATGTGCGCTTTGAGCATCGCCTCGCTCAATTGCATCTACCATACTCGACAAGTTTGCCGGGCCACGGGTTTTGCGCTCGCTTGAGCTAAGTGTTAATGCACGCAAGCGTGAAATTCGTCCATTGAGACGCTCAACCAGTGCCCAAGATACGTTTTTACCACCTGTGGTAAAGATGATGTGATAAAACTCGGTAGTCTCTTTGAGCGCTTCTAATACATCTTCGTTCTGTAAGTGATCGGAGATACTCGCGTTCAACTCACGTAACTTCTCTATTGTGGTTGGCGTTGCATTTACAGCGCAGCTTTGCACCGCAGCACACTCAAGCATGCTACGAATTTGATAAATTTCTTTTACTTCTTCACGGTTAATCTGTGCAACCACAAACCCAGCATTGGGAATGCCTTCAATTAACCATTCGCTTTCCAAGTGGCGAATACATTCTCTAACAACCGTGCGGCTAACCGCCATTGAATCGCATAAGCTGCGCTCAACAAGTCTTTCCCCGGGCTTTAAAACGCCTTTGGTTATCGCATCTCGCAGCGACTCTAATGCGTTTTCTTTCAGTGTTTTAGGTCTGTCTACCTTCAGCATAATTAGTTGCTAACTCCAGCTATAAATTGAGATTGGCTAATTTATCACAGCTGTAATTTTAATAAACACACAACGTTTAATAGCCAATTTAAGAAGGTAGATCTTACGCTAATTATTTACGTTTTGTTTGCATATCTTAAGATTATATGATTGTATACCATTATACAACATTCAGTATTAATTAAATTGTGAGCAAAAAAATAATGAAACCAGTAATTAGAAAAATTGTTAGCTACGAAGAAGAAACGTTGATTGAAGGCTTCAAAGAAGCAGCTACACCAGTACGCATGTTTGCAGTCGCTGCGGTTATCACTAACCCTTGGGCAGGTAAGTATGTGGAAGATCTTCGCCCTGAAATCAAAGCATTCGGTCCTATCTTAGGCCAAATTTTAACAGACAAAATCAGTCAAATTGCTGGTGGCGCTTTAAACATTGAAGCGTTTGGTAAAGCGGCTGTTGTTGGTACTAATGGTGAAATCGAGCATGCATCTGCACTGATTCACACGTTGCATTTTGGCAATATTTTCCGCGAAGCGGTTGAAGCGAAATCTTTCTTATCTTTCACTAACACTCGTGGTCCTGCGAATGCGCCGATCATGGTGCCAATGATGGACAAAAATGACGGCGGCAAACGCTCACATTACTTAACACTACAATTCAACATTGCTGATGCACCTGGCCCTGATGAAGTTGTTATCGTTCTAGGTGGATCTACGGGTGGACGCCCGCATCACCGTATTGGCGATCGCTATCAGGAACTTAAGGAGTTGGGGCATGATGTTGAAAACCCAGCAGCGGTATAAATCAGCACAAGGCATTGCTTATACACGTAGTGGCTGCGGCCCTGCAATTGTATTGATTCACGGTGTTGGGCTGCGCGCTGAGGCGTGGTTTTATCAAGTTGAAGCACTTGCTAAAACGCATACGGTGTATGCAATTGATATGCCGGGGCACGGTGAAAGTGATTTGCTCAGTGATGAAAATGCGGGCCTAAATGAGTATGTCAGTGCAATTTCGCAATGGATTGACACTGAAATAAACGCACCTGTGATTATCATGGGTCATTCTATGGGCGCGATGATTGCATTGCGCTTTGCAATTGATTATCCGCAGCAGTGTTGTGGTGCCGTTGCATTGAATGCTGTTTATCAACGTACCCAGCAAGCGCGTGAAGCAGTTCAACAACGTGCTCAGCATATGCTAGATAATCCTGATCTAGATCGAGTGAGCACACCGATAGCTCGTTGGTTTGGTGAATCGCCTCAAGGGCATGATCTAGAAATGGCTGAGCTTTGTGCGAGCTGGTTAAATGCCGCACCTGCACAAGGCTATGCCAAAGCGTATGGCATATTTAGTCGCAATGATGGGCCACTTGCTACTGAACTGGCAACAATTGATGTACCAGTTGCCTTTGTGACAGGTGATGGTGATAGTAATTCATCACCTGAAATGTCTATACAAATGGCAGAGTTGACGCCACAGGGCACTGCCTGTGTGATTGATAATTCGCGCCACATGGTGCAAATCACCCATGCACAAGAAGTTAATCAGCAGTTAGTTGACTTTGTCAGTCAGCTAAATAGCGACAATAAAAATAAAGGAGTCTAGTGATGGCTTTCGATATTAGAGAATTACGTAACGCGTTTGGCTCGTTTATGACTGGTGTAACAGTCGTTACAGCAGTGAGTGAGTCAGGTGAAAAAGTTGGCTTTACCGCTAACTCATTCACATCCGTATCAGTTGACCCAGCACTATTATTAGTGTGTCCTGCAAAGAACTTATCAAGTTTTGATATTTTCAATAACTGTACCCACTTTGCGGTCAATATCTTAGCTGAAGATCAGCAAGATGTGTCTAATACCTTTGCCGGTGGCAAAGGGGATCGTTTCGCACAAGTGAAATGGTACAGTGATGAAAATGGCGTACCGCTTATTGAAGGTGCTGTTGCTCATTTTTCATGCTCTATGCACAACAATGTTGATGCAGGTGATCACTGTGTTCTCATCGGTAAAATTGAAGCCTTTGATGCCAATGACAAATTGGGATTAGGTTATGCCAAGGGCGGTTACTTTAGCTTAGGTATGGAGCACAAAGCTGAAGAGCTTAGCCAAAAGCAAGCAGGTTATGTTGGTGCACTGGTTGAATACCAAGATAAAGTGTTACTGCAAAAAACAGATGCAGGTTACACATTGCCGAAAGTACAGAGCAAAGTGGGCCAGGGATCACTAGCTGCTATTCGCGACTATTTAAGTGCTAAAAGCTTAGAGGTTGAATTAGGCTCAGTGTTCTCTATTTATGAAAACGTTGATGATAAGCGCTTTAGTACTTACTACCATGCACAAGCGAGCAGCGATAATACTGCTCAATTGGGTGAGTTTGTGAGTGTTGAGCAATTAGCTCAGCTGCAATACGTGACCACAGATATCCAAAGCATGATGCAGCGTTATGCGATGGAAAAAAGTAACGGTGTTTTCCGCGTTTATGTCGGCGACAACCAATCTGGTAACGTTCACTAAGGAGTAAAGATATGAAGTTTTCACTGTTTGCTCATATGGAACGCGTTAATGACGCGCAGACACAGAGTGATCTTTATCAAGAGTTTTTATCTCTGTGTGATTTAGCAGATAATGGTGGCATGACTACCATTTGGACCGGTGAGCACCATGGTATGAATTTTACCATTGCACCCAATCCTTTTTTGAACTTGGTTGACCTTGCACATCGCACTAAAAATGTACGCCTAGGAACCGGCACTGTTGTAGCGCCTTTCTGGAATCCTATTAAGCTTGCCGGTGAAGCGGCAATGACGGATATCCTAACCGACGGTCGTTTGGAGCTTGGCATTGCACGCGGTGCATACTCGTTTGAGTATGAGCGTATGATGCAAGGCGGTATGGATGCATGGGAAGCAGGGGAGCGTTTACGTGAAGTAATCCCTGCGATTCAGGGGTTGTGGGCAGGTAACCACACGCAAGATAGCAAATACTATCAGTTCCCGAAAACCACTTCTGCACCTAAGCCATTAACACCTAATGGCCCGCCTATTTGGGTAGCAGCGCGCGATATCAACTCCCATGAATTTGCGGTTGAAAATAACTGCAATGTCCAAGTGACACCACTTTGGCAGGGGCTTGATGAAGTTGAAAGCTTGATGGGTAAGTTTAATCAAGCTTGTGAGACGCACAAAAAGCGTCCTAAGATCATGATCTTACAACACGCTTATGTGGGTAAGGATGAAGCTGAGTTAGAACGTGCCGCTAAGCAGCTAAATGAGTTTTACTGCTACTTCGGCGCTTGGTTTAAAAATGAGCGTGACATTGATCAAGGCTTAATTAAACGTTTAAGCCCAGAAGAAATAGACGCACATCCGTTTTATACTGCGGATGCCATGCGTAAAGATCTAATGATTGGCACGTCGGCACAAATCATTGATCGCTTAAAGCACTATCAAGATTTAGGTTATGACGAGTTCTCTTACTGGAGCGATTCAGGTATGAGTAGAGAACAGAAAGAAACATCACTAAAACGTTTTATCGATGAAGTGATGCCTGCCTTTAGCTAACCCTAAAGGTCGTTAATATTAAGAGAGTAACAATAATGACAAATACAGATTTACCACACTTTCAGTTATTGATAGATGGACAGTGGGTTGAAGGTAGTGAACAGCAAGTCATGGCCAGTGAAAACCCAGCCAATGGTGAACAGTGGGCTACTTTCGCTTGTGCAAGTAAAGACGATGTTGATCGTGCAGTAAAAGCCGCTAGACGCAATCTAAATACAGGCCCTTGGGCGCAGATGAATGCGACGCAACGCGGCGCATTACTTTATAAACTGGCGGATTTAGTTGAAGAAAATGCCGCGCAGTTAGGTGAAATAGAAACGACTGATAGCGGTAAGTTAGCAGCGGAAACCGTTAGCCAATCGCGCTATGTAGCAAGCTACTACCGTTACTATGCAGGTCTTGCTGATAAAGTTGAAGGCGCAACACTGCCTATCGATAAGCCAGATATGCATGTATTCACAACACCTGTACCTATTGGTGTGGTGGCAGCGGTTGTTCCTTGGAATGCACAGATGTTTTTAACAGCATCTAAGCTTGGTCCTGCACTCGCAGCGGGTTGTACTGTTGTACTTAAAGCATCAGAGCTAGCGCCGGCACCTATGTTTGAATTAGGTAAATTGATTCAACAAGCGGGTATCCCGGATGGTGTGGTATCTATCATTAGTGGTGATGCGCAAAACTGTGCTATTCCATTAACTTCGCATCCTGATATTGACCGTCTTGCATTTACCGGTGGCCCAGAAACCGCTAAGCATGTTATTCGTAATACAGCAGAAAACTTTGCGGTAACATCACTTGAACTAGGTGGTAAGTCACCGATGATCGTGTTTGAAGATGCAGATCTAGAAAGCGCGGCGAATGGCTTGATTGCCGGTAACTTTGGTGCATCAGGTCAATCTTGTGTGGCAGGTTCTCGCGCATTTATTCAACGTCCAATACTTGAAAAAATGCTTGAGCTGATTACAGAAAAAGCCAAAGGCATTGTTATTGGCGATCCACAAGCCAGTGATACGCACATTGGTCCACTTTGCACCGTTGCACAGGTAGAGTGCATTGAACGTACACTCGCCACTGCATTAGAGCAGGGTGCTACAATACGTTTTGGTGGCAAACGCGCACCACAGTTTGGTTCACAAAACTACTTTGAGCCAACGTTGGTTGAATGTCCTAACCACGATATCCAAACACTTAAACAAGAAATGTTTGGTCCTGTTATGTCGATTGTTGCCTTTGATACAGAAGAAGAAGCAATCGCAATGGCTAATGACAGCATTTACGGTTTAGGTTCGGGGGTATTTACTCAAAATATCGCCAGAGCGCATCGTGTATCGAGCAAAATCCAATCGGGTATTTGCTGGGTTAACACCTATCGCGTAACGTCGCCTATCGCACCGTTTGGCGGCATTAACCAGTCAGGTTATGGCCGTGAAGCAGGGCTTCAAGGCATTCAAGATTACATCCGTACTAAAACGACTTGGATTAATACATCTTCAGAACCGATGAGTAATCCATTTGTAATCCGATAACCAAATATCCTGATGTTGCTACTGTGAATGTGAAAGCTAGGTACTAGCTCTCCTTTAACTGGGTTTGCTAGCGCTGAAAAAGTAGCAGCATCAAGATCGCTTAGAGCGCTTCTATTCTGAAGCGCATCTAATTTTAACCAGGATACTTTTGCTCAATATTAAGGGTAGGTATTCGCTCGTCTGGTGTTTTTTGCAGATACTGGTTAAGTGGTTGTTTTATTTGTATTTTGCAAATAATGGATGACTTGGTTGATCATTTGTAAAAGCACTAAAATTTTGATTCTGGAAAGAAAAATGACAATAAAAAAAGCAATCACAGAGCTAGAAGTTGAGACTTCTTCCTCAGGTTTTTATCAAGGCTTTAACCAAATAGTTACCTTAGGTGCGAAAGTGCTCGTTATCCTTTTGGTTATTTGGGCAGCAATGAACCCAGAAGGTGCAGGTAATATCCTTAGTGCCATCAAAAACTGGTCTTTTGCTAATTTGGGGGCTTGGTATATCTATGTAATGGGAATGTTTGTAGTGGTCTGTTTTGTCTTGGCGTTAGTGCCAAGTCTAGGCCGAGCAAAGCTTGGACAAGCAGATGATAAGCCAGAGTTTTCTTACTTCTCTTGGGTATCAATGATGTTTGGTGCAGGTATCGGCATCGGTATGATGACTTACGCAACAGCGGAGCCGTTATTCCATTTTGCTAACAACCCTGACACTATTTTGGGTTTGTCTCAAGCTAACAGTGAAAACAATATCCTACCTTCTATGAAGTGGGCTTTCTTCCACTGGGGATTCAGTGCGTGGGGCTGCTACGCGATGATCGGTGTGTGTCTAGCGTTCTTTAGCTACAACCGCGGTTTACCGTTAACTATTCGCTCTGCATTAACGCCATTATTTGGTAAATCACTTGAAGGACCTTTAGGTCACATTGTTGATATCTCAGCGGTAATTGCAACTGTTCTAGGTGTTGCCGTTACAGTTGGTTTCGGTGTAAGTCAGTATGCTTCAGGTATCTATGAAGTGTTTGGTTTTGAATGGCTGCTAAATGAAGATAAATCACCATCAACTAACGGTATGATTTTCGCGTTAATGATTGTGATGGGCTTATCAATTTTCTCAGCACTATCAGGTGTTGGTAAAGGGATTAAGTGGTTATCTAACATTAACATGGGCTTATCAGCGGCATTGATTGGTTTCTTTGTAATTTTCGGATCAACAGCCGTTGCCTTTAGTGCATTCTTTGAAGGTACACTGTTATATCTTACTGAATTACCGACTCAGCTGTTTACTTATTGGGAAGCATCTTCAGAGGAGCCTGCTAAAGGTTTGCATTCTTGGCAGTCAGGCTGGTGGACAGTGTTCATCTGGGCGTGGTGGATTGCGTTTGCACCTTTTGTCGGCTTATTTCTAGCACGTATCTCAAAAGGGCGCACAATTCGTGAGTTCATCATCGGTGCGATGATTGCTCCGACACTGGTTTCTTTTGTTTGGTTCGCATTCCTTGGTGGCACTGCAATTGATTTAGAGCTTACGGGCAAAGCGGCTGGAGCAATTGCTGGAGCAGGTCAAGAAGCGCAATTATTCATGACATTGAAACTATTAGTGTCTGAATCAATTTACCCTATATTGACGCTTATAGTGTTAGTGCTACTAACGACTTTCTTAGTGACTTCTGCAGATTCAGCCATTCTTTGTGTTAATACGATTAACTCAGTAGGCGTGTTACCTAATCGTAGCAAAACGCACATTGTTATCTGGGGTGTAATGTTCACAGCAGTAATCGCAGTGCTATTAGTGGCAGGTGGCTTAGGGGCAATCAAATCAGCAATGATTATCGCCGCGGTGCCTTTCTCTATTATTATGGCATTGATGGTAGTCGCTTTATTGAAAGCCTTAGTGAATGATTTGCGTCGTGCTAACTCTTCAGCTGTTGTGGGTGAAGAAAAAAGCGCGTAAATGTAAATTCGCATTCATGTAATTGAAGTATATAAGCGGCTATTTTTTAATAGCCGTTTTTTTTTACAAGTTAAACAAGGTTTAGCCAATAGTTGAGGCTCGGTATCAAATCTCACTTATCATCTCTTTAAAAACTGCTTTATAATTGGTGATTTACGATCAATTAAGACGTTTACGTTAGGAGAGGTAAAATGAGTCAGCAGTCCTTAAGGGCAAAAATGTCCCGTGTGATTGAGTTTAATGCGGATTCTAGTCGCCTCGCTCGCTTTATTGATATCTCTCTTATTTTGCTGATTACGGCTAACATTGCAGCGATTATTATCGAATCTGTGGATTCCATATCCGCACAATACTCACAGGCCTTTTACTACTTTGAAATGTTCTCGATTGCGGTATTTAGTATTGAGTACGTGATTAGAGTGTGGTCAAGCCCTGAGCTAAAAGAAGAGCGTTATAGCGATGATTTAAAAGGTCGCTTGCGTTATATGCTGTCGATTCCTGCACTGATTGATTTAGTTGCGATACTCCCTTTTTATCTCACCTTCTTCTTCGCGATAGACTTGCGCTTCCTGCGCGTCTTTAGAATACTCAGAATTTTTAAATTAACCCGTTATTCCAATGCGATGAATACTTTACTTCAGGTATTAAAGGATGAATCGAGCTCATTTTTTGCCGCCTTTTTTATTCTGAGTATTGTACTGGTGCTGGCATCTAGTGGTATCTATTTATTAGAGCATGATATCCAGCCCGAGGCTTTCGGTAGTATTCCCGCAGCAATGTGGTGGGCAACAGCAACTTTAACCACTGTCGGTTACGGTGATGTTACCCCCATAACACCGCTCGGTAAAATTTTTGGCGGGCTAATTACTATTATCGGGATGGGCATGGTAGCGCTACCTGCGGGTATTTTAGCCTCAGGCTTTTCGGCGCAATTAAAGCGCAATCGCACGCTTTATGCCACCAAAGTGGCCAGCGCTTATGACGATGGTATTTTGTCACACGAAGAGCGTATAGAGCTTAAAGAGTTACAACTGGAGCTGGGAATCAGTGAGCACGAAGCAGAGTTGCTGTTTCAAAATTATCACAGCAAATTAGTGAAACACTATAAGCGTTGTCCTCACTGTGATCATCTTTTATAGTCACTGGTTGTGGATTTAATGAAGACTGGTTCTTGGCATATCAAATGACAAAGATTAGCCTCAATTTATATTTGAATTTTATTAGGTAGTTATTCATGGAATATCAAACACGGCAAAACTCGCCATTTACTTTTATTACTAAAGAAATGGAGATCACTCTGAGCTTAGGCATTATTTTATGGGTTGCCTATTCAGAGGCATTTATTCGTTGGCAGTTTGGCTTGGTTATTTTTGTAGCGTTTTTTATCTATAAAGGGAATAAAACCTATAAAGAATTACAGCTCATCAATAGTAGAGAATTAACGATCACGGACGACGAGCTTTGCTTAACTTCCTCTGAAGGAGAAGAGCGTTATAAGCTCTCTGAGTTTAAAATTATGCTTTATAAAAGAGGTGTTAAAAAAGTCAAAGTGATGGTGTTGATGAGTGAAGATAAGGGTTTTAAGCTTGAGCACTTTAAAGACATGCAAGCTATTTATGACTTGCTCAAAGATAAGTTACCAATGCGCAAAAAAATTCCTTGGTGGCAGCGTTTGTAAATCGATTCATTTTTACTATTAAGCGCATGCAGGTATGTTTATATAGGCAGCGCTTACAAAACTTAGAACTAATTAAAACCTTGCAGCCAATATTTTGGCTAAACCTCCCCTTAACATTCATATTTAGATTGTAACGACCTTTACAGTTCTTCATTTCTTATGATTTAGCTATTTTGTATGTTAGAAGCTCTGTTGACATACTTCCCATTTATTCTCTGATTATCAATTGATCACCTACTTGTTGAAATGATTAAGAATGTTATGACAGCTAGCATTTAAGCAAAGCATGTAATATCTCAACAGTAGTTAACTGTACTAAATAGCATGCTCCTTAGCCTTTGGATAGGTAAGTTAAAGGAGATTAGGTATTGTATTTCACTTGGAAATATTAGAGAGAACTGATCTATGATTAATATGAATACAACATGGAAAGTGTTTTCTACTCTCGCTGTGGCTTCTATTTTTGCAAATTTAATTTCAATTTATATTGGTATTGCCTGGGGTAATGGTGGATACATCGAAAAATTAAATTGGAGTTTGAATCCAATATTCTTTCTGGTTATTGGGCTTTTAGTCAATCTAACCTGGGAGTTATATTTAGATGCCTGGAACAGCTTACCGACTAATTCATTACTGTATAAAGACGGATTAGTAGAGAAGGAAAAGAATTCACTTTACCCGCTCATTAATGAATTATCAAAAATAAGAGGGTATCTAATATTTATATCAGTAGTTCTAGGGTTGGCTTTTACGTCAATTGATGCTGGATGCTTATGGTCAGAATATGGGGTTTTATCTAGCGAGGAAAAATGTAAAGAAAGGGATTTTTCGGTAGCTTTTAGTGTGCCTACTGTGTTCGTAGAAGTAGACAAAGTAATTAATGGATTGTTTGTACTGTTTGTTTATTTTCTGCAAGGTGCAATTATAGCCGCTGGGTTTTTAGTATTTTTTCAAGTGTTAGTGAATGGGTTTGTGTTCTGGAGATTCGAGAAAACTAAACTAGCTACATCTAAAGGATACAACTTACGTTTAAATCATAAAGATCCATTAGGTGAATTTGGATTATCTGAGATAAATAGAGCGCTAAACACAGTCTATGTTGTTATTGCGATAGGCATGGTAATTCCCGTTTTGTCTGCAGCTTTCCAGGAGAATGAACAACCCGATTTGGGGCAGCTTCTGATACGCACTTTAGTGCCGTTTCTTTTACTAGTACCATTAATAATCCCTCTTATAGATCGTTACTTTAGGATTAAAGAAGCATCTATCAGAGTTTCCGTATCCGAAGATAAAGAAGATGCAAAATTATTTAAAGAGCAAAAGCTTTGGCCATTTGAGGGGACTCAAATTGGATATATTGGAAAAGTAGCAGCCATTATCGCTTTTGCAGAATACCTGTATATATTTACAGGTGATCTAGCGAAGCTGGTGGAGTCAGTAAAGTCTATTATTTAACGGAGAAGAAAATTGAAAATATTGTATAAATTTTTAATTATTAAACTGGTTTTATTTGCATTTTCAGCAGCATCCTATGCTGACCAAGCTATTTCTCTTGATTTGTTCTATATCGAAAGAAATAAGAATAAAAACTTAGTTCAGTATTCTATCTTTGTGGATAGAGAAACATGTCAGCCAATAAAAAGCGAAGCAGTGCATGTTTTTTGGAAAATGTTGGAAAAAGGTCAAAATGTGACAGAAGAGCTTCTATCTCATGAGCAGCCTGCTTATGGAGTGTATGCTCAAAAGAAGGTTGGACGTGATTTAGAGATAACGTTAAATGCAATGAAAGAAAGAAGTATAGCCATAAAGACTTCAAAGAAAGGAAATAGCTGTAAAGCAAATGCTTACACATCAATCAAAGGAAATACTAGCAGACTTTCAAGTATATATATATTTGCTAAAAAGAGACTTTTTCTATGGCCAGTGGTGCAATGGATTAAGGTTCGTGGGGTAATAAATGATATGCCGGTAGTAGAAAAATTTACAGTGAACTAGTAAAGTGGAGTTCCCAGCTTTCACTACACAGTTTGTTGTTTTGAAGTATACATCTCTTCAAATTTAGCAGCTGATATTGACTTAAATAGGCCGCGCTTACACAACTCTCAACTAATTAAAATCTTGCGGTAATAATGTCGGCTAAACCTTCCGCTAAAAAATAATATTCAGGTTCCAGCTGAGTATTTGTTTTCATTTGAAAATTCTTTGTTTTTCGTATTAGTAGCATGAAAGAATATCTTTTTTGGTAGCAGCCAATTACTAGCATTTATTCGAAAATAGAGCTAATGAGAGTTTGTTCCATTAACAGCATCTTTGCAAAATATCGAACAATTGCCAGTGTTTATTTCATGTCACTTTAGATGTTCCTTAAGCGGGTGTCGGTATCGAAGGGTTATTTTATGATAACAGAGGCTTTAAGCAATTTTGTATCTTTAAATCAGAGCCGGGCAGTGGGTAATACATTACTTGATAACTTAAAGCGATTACATGAAAGTTTAGTTCAGATCGATATAGATATTGAGGGGGATAACTCCAGCTCGGTATTGTTAATACAAAAGCAGCTACGAATGACAGTTGTTCAACTTGAAGCAAATCTAACGACTGAAAAAACAAGCCTGTTAGATATAGCAGAGCTGTTAACATTTATAGAAGCCTTTAAAACAACAACCTACCTTAATAAAGATTTTATAAAAGATGGCATTAAAACGGTAGAAGCTGTTTACCTGCAAAAAAGTGCACTCGTTGCTAAAAAATCCAAAAAGAATCAAAGCTCGTTAAAGAAGCTTTCTGTTTTAACGTTGTTTCCTGCCCTTGCTTGGCTGGCATATACAATGTGGTTGCATTTAGGAAGTGGTTTTGACGTTGTATACCATGAAATACAATGGCCAAGAGACGCTTATGTAAATTCTTGGATTGAGCCAAATACTTATAAGTACTCCGCTTCTTATCAAACTGATTTAAATAATGTTTTAGCAGAATGTTATTTACCGAGTGGGTGCTCTAGTGAGGACTTAGACAGAGTTCCTGTAAGGTTTGAAATATCTAGTCCTTTCTTTAAATATAATGAAAAACACTTAGTAACGAGCATGGAAGCTCAGCAATACGATCACGAGACTAGAGGTGGTGTGGTCTTTCGATCTCAGTATTTTAATCACCAAAAAACAATAAGGCCGATCAATAAAGTGTCACTAGCAGTAACTCCCTTAGAGGAATATCTAAAAGGCTGGTGGATACCTGAGTTGAAAGTTGATGTGAATAGCGAGGTGAGTGTGATGCTGACTCATGACAAACGTATCGTTGTTAATACAGATGGTCCTATCTTTAATGTGTTAACAAGTGTTGAATTTACTGAGTATAAAAATAATGAAGCGCAACAAAGGCAAAGTTACACCAGTCGATTTTTTGAAGTAGATTCCACAGCACTAGTTCAAGATGATTCTTTAGTTGATTATGAAGTTATTGTTCAAGAAGAAGGTACTTTATACCTCGAACGTCCCGTTTATTTAGCGGTAAAAGAAGTGGGAAAACTGAACGCAGATATCGTGAAATATGAATTCTGTTTTGGGATAGAGTTAGGGGATCATGAACCTGAGGATAATTGCACAGCAAAGGCTTACAAGATTGACGAAATATCAGAGATTGAACAATTACCGCAGGTAATAAAGCGTCAGTATCATAGTGCTCGAACGTCCTATCAGTTACTTGATAAATCAAAGCGTACAACACAATTAGAGATGTCGAATGTGGTTTACTATATTCATCGTTCAATACTTCTTAATAAAGATTTACCAGAGGAAAACCAAGCAATAGTTTTACCTAGTTTATTGGGAGCGATTGCTGAAGTTGAGTTACCTGTATCTCCTGAAAAAGGAGAATCAGAGATGGAGTTAGGGCTAACAGTAGATTTTGAGAAATCTCGAGCACTTAAACAGACATTATATTTCAACGAGTATTTAGCTAGCGGTGGTCATTTAGAAGTTTTCGGACATATCAAAAACT
>CAKZOD010000013.1 GCA_937136055.1 uncultured Oceanospirillaceae bacterium
CTCAGAAGTGAAACGATTTAGCGCCGATGGTAGTGTGGGGTCTCCCCATGTGAGAGTAGGTCATCGCCAAGCTTTTAATACGAAAGAAGCTCCGTGCACGATGTGTACGGGGCTTTTTGCGTTTTAACGCTTTAATTGGTGATGACCATACTCTCAAATAAGGGAGAGTATGCGCAGGGATTGGATAAAGCGCTGCTTTTTCCTCTCCGAAAGTGCCAATCAGAGATAGGCTTTCATACAGAGAAAATACGCCAAGCTTTGGCAGCTAACAGCTGCTATAACTCTAATTTTACTCCTGTCCTTACCCGTAATTACGGGGTTTATTGATTACCACACAATACAAATACTTGACGCTTTTTCTGAAGGTGACGTTTTTCTCGTTTGTGCAAGTATGTGAATTCAAGCTATAGAATCGCTCCCGCTTTGGTTAGGCATGACCCACTGTATTGTCACAGGGGAGAAAAAAATGAGTGCGTCATGTATACGATCACAAAAAGCGCAGCAGACTAAAAGCCTTTGTTTCGAGGGATTGGTGATTGAGATCCAAATGCTTCGCAAACGTTGAAAGTATGCATTCACCCCTTGCAGGTCATGGCAAAGTTTTGGGCGATGATAGAGGATCCAAATTACACGGCTAACCACAACCGCAGTCAGCTGGTTTATTGCTCCATGAAAAATACATGTAATTAATATTTTGCAGACGAAGGTTTGAATCTAAAGTAAGAGTGAGCAATAACCTAGAACGGGTCTAGTTTTCATGCGTGAGCCTGTTATTCAGTAATTTAGGGTGGATTTGTCATCAAGTTGATCGGAGCATGGATTTTGTGAATGTGTTTATCAAAAATGACAGGCAATAAAGTATAAAACATAAGTGTATTTTTTAACGTACTTTATTCAGAATGTTTTAAATACCTCTTATGTTTTTAACCTCGTTACAGGGCTCCCAGTTTTCAATAAACTCAACGATCGAACTGCTGCAGATAGGCTTTGCATAAAAGTAGCCTTGCAAGAAATTAACACCTAACCTTGTGAGCTGATTTGCTTGTTCTTCTGTTTCAACACCTTCGGCAACAACTTTATAATTTAATGCAATGGCTATTTGCATCACTGCTTTGATAATTGCTAAGCCATTGCTCTCGAGTTGTTGGACAAAGGAACGGTCGATTTTAATAGTATTGACAGCTAGGTTTTGAATAACAGATAAAGAGGAATACTCGGTTCCAAAGTCATCAATCGAGAGTTTTATACCGCGCAGCTGAAGAGCTTTGAATTGTCTTAATAAAATACATTTGTCTGTTGCGAATACAGATTCAGTTACCTCAATATTAAGGCGTTTGGGGGATAGTCCACTGCTAGCTAAAGCAGCGTCAACGATTTTTATGAAATCTGAGGCTTGTAACTGAATCACTGATACATTAATTGCAATATTAACTGCGCAGTCTTGAGGCCATTTTGCTGCTTGAGTGCATGCTTCGTGTAGCACCCAAGTGCCAATCTTTCGAATAAGACCGTACTTTTCAGCAATTGGAATAAACTCGACTGGAGATATTGATTCATCATCTCGCTGCCAGCGAAGCAGTGCTTCACAGGCATAAATTTTCTGAGTAGAGGAGCACATTATAGGCTGAAAGTGCAACCGTAATTGGCCTTGTTCTATTGCATTGTTTAGCCCTTCTTTGAGTGATTGTACTCTTAAAAGCTTGGAGCTAATTTCTTCTGAAAAAAGCTTTGGTTGTCCAGGATTTCGCTGTTTTTGGTGGTACATAGCAGTATCTGCAAGCTGGATAAGTTGGCCAGCAGAATTTGCATGTTCTGGATAAAATGTCATACCAATTGTTGCGCCAATTGATAATTGATTACCCTCTAAAAAGTAAGGTTGTGAAATTATCGTTATTAGTTCTTTGGCAATCTTAAAAACAGCAGATTTCTCGGTGTTTTCTATGCAAATTAGAAATTCGTCTCCGCCCCAGCGGCAAAGTAGCTGTTCATCATTATAGCTTTGAAGCCGCTCAGCTGTTTTTGCCAGTAGTTTGTCTCCCATTTCATGCCCGACAGTATCATTAACTTCTTTAAACCCATCAAGGTCAATGAAGAGTACAGACAGAATGTTCTTTTTGTTTTCAGCCTTTAATAAGGCTTTATCTAGGTGCTTCAAAAAAGCAGTTCGATTGAGTAGATTGCTAAGTGGGTCAATGTTGGATAGTGAAAATATTTGCCTGGTACGTTCTTCAACAACATCCTCCATATGATCGAGTAATAGGGCGTTTTCATTCTTGAGTTTAATTGCTTGGGCAGTGAATTGAGCAGCATTTTTAGCTCCAACAATCATGACGGCTGCATAAATTAAGCCTAACCCACCAAGGAATTGCCGATAGCTTTGATCTTGATAAAGTAAACATAAAGACGAAGGTACAAGAAGGATAAAAGTGTAAGCCATTGAGGTGGTTTTATGTGCGGAGAGTACAGTGGCACCTCCTCCGGCCATAGCAGTTATAATGACAACAGTACCAGCTAGTTCAAAACTGTCAGAGTCTCGCAAAACAATAACGCCGTAGATGCACCATAGTAAGGCTGTAATATAAGTACCTGATATATAGCGAACAATAGCATTATCAGGATTGTAGTTCTGTATTTTGTCCTTTTTGTACCAGTGAACTACGTCACACATTCTAAGTAAGAGGAGAAAGCTGATGGCCAACCACCAATTAAATTTGAATGTAGTATAAGAGGCTTCGTAAAAAGTAAACGTTAGTACGCTTGATGCAACGAAGGTTACAGTTATGCCGGCAAAGCTATTGCGGTATAACATTTGCGCGGAATCTACACGTGCGTTGTGCTGAAGCTGTTGATGTGTGTCGATAATATTCTCCTTAATATTTCTGGAGACTAAATGTAAATTAGAGATGGTTGCAGTGGTGTATTAATTACTTGTTTTTTATTTGTTGGATCGCCTATTTTATCATTGATTAATAATTTTTCTTAGTTAGTTATGTATCTATAGGTTGAATGACAATATATTGGATAAAAATGTTCAAAATTAGTGCGTTATCGCATTGATAAGAATATAAAATTTACTTTATGGCAGGTTTTCTGTTCAAGTCTTGCAAGTAAATGTGAGATAGATAGTAATAAGCTATTTATGTTTTTTCACAAAGTGGCATCAATAGTAAATGATTTTTAAATCTCTACGCGCACTGTTGGAAAGCATGGTATCTAATAAGGGCTTTTTGGAATATGAAACGATTAATGTTTTCAGTTTTTTCATGGTAGCGAGGGTTTTGAAATTGTTTACTAATGTGTGTCCCAGCTCTAGAACCTCTATTGAATTATTGTTTTCTAAGTGTGTAATGTCTGTGATAGGTGTATGGGATAGATTAATAGTACGTAACCCGGACAACGAGGATATTTGACTAAGATCGTGAAAGCTAGTGAATCTTAAATCTAAAGTATTAAGGTTCGAAAGTTCGTTTAGAAAATCAAAATTGCTAATCTTGATGTTAACAAGATAGAGTGATTTTAAACTTTTAAAAGAGTGCAGGTGCTCAGTCGATGATACTTGTGAGTTGGATAACATGAGTGTTTCAAGATAATTAAGATGTTTTAAAGGAGAAATGTCTTCGATGTTCGTTAGGGATAGATCAACTGATTGAAGTTTGGCTAGTTTAGCGAGGATTGATACATCGGTAATGCCGGTGTTAGCTAATTTGATCGTCGTTATTTGATGTAGGGTTCTGACATTATCAGGAAGTGTGGTCAACCCGATTAAACCGGATAAATCAATACTTTGAAATTGGTTTTGAATGGCTCGTAAAATGCGTTCATCTGCAGTTTTCTGTGCTGCCCTTTGATTCAGAACTATGCCTTGTGAGTGAGTGTGATTGGGTCCGTGGGATGCGTTAAGAGGAGAAGATAAGCTAGAAAAAAGAACAAAGCTTGCTAGGGCAAAGTACGCTAATGGTTTAAATAAGATCATCGCTATTCCCTTATTTTATACTAGACATAATTGCCTACTAAGAAATTAACTATAGTCTTATTGTTGTAAGCAGTAAACTCACAATTATTGGATGGTTTACCAATTTGCAAATTTTATTTTCAATCAACTTTAAATTCTTACTGGCGGATTGTAATAAGCCCCCTCTGTTGATCCTGTACTAAAGAGGGGAAAGTAGAGGCTATCTCAGCTCCTGTTGATCGAAGAAAGAGGCAGTTTTAGGTTTCTCTGGTAGTTCGAGCTGATATTTAATAGAGCGTACGTTGCCTGTTTTTACTCCTCTGACAACTAAGCCTTCATGTATCGATGGGATTGGGTTGGCAGAGTAGGGAATAGCATCTTCGGCCGAATAGACGTTAATGAATAAAGTCCTAGCTCTGTCACATGTATTGGGCTTAGAGCCATGAAGTAATCGAGTGTGCATTAAACATACAGAGCCTGCTTTACCGGTACAAGTGATAGATTCACTCCGACATTTTTCGCTAAGTTCGTTATCGATAGCGCCTGTGAAAATACCATTTTGCCATAAGCTATGAATATTACCTTTGTGTGAGCCAGGGACAACCTCTAACGGGCCATTATCCAATGTGACATCATCAATCATTAGAAGTGCTGTTATTAAGTCGTCATTAGAATGGGGGGTGAATGGGAAATCTTGGTGCCACTTTACTTGGGTGTTTCCACCGGGTAATTTTGAGTTAATTTTTGAGTGATGCAACTTAACATTTGGCCCTATTAAATCCGCTACACAATCTGTCATCTTGCTATTTGACATTGCATTATAATAAGCTTCAGACACTTCTACAGGTGCATTTATGCGTCTTAACTCAGGTTTGTGCGCAGTATGGCCAGGAGCTAGATCAAAACGTGCGCGGTTATCAATGGTTGTTCCGTAAGCTTGCTTATGGCTGCGGCTTTGTTCTACCCACGTTTGAAAGTCATCTTGCATATCCTGTAATAAGTATTTATCGACGGAATTCTCAATGACAAGATAGCCCTGTGTCCAAAATAGATTTTTTTGCTGTTGCGTTAATACGCTCATGATAATTCTCTCTTAAAATATTGTTATGCCAGAATGTTAGCAATTATAATAAGATCAAAAAACCTTCTTTAAATTATCATTGAGCTATATTAAATATGGTTAGATTGACAATAAAACAGTGTGTATATTTTCTTTGCGTAGCAAGAGAAGGTGGAATAGCGCAGGCTTCAAGAGCACTTGCCATATCACAGCCAGCGATATCACAGGCAATAGATAAACTTGAGAATCAATATGGAGTGAGGCTTTTTAAGCGCCATCATGCAAGAGGAGTTGAACTAACTCCACAGGGTCAGAGCTTTGTGTATCAGGCTTCAAAATTAGTTGAGCAAGCAGAGCTGACAGAGAAAGTTGCATATGAAATAGCAACAGACAAAGCGGGGAGTATTAGATTAGGCATATTTCACACTATCGCACCGTTTTATCTACCTCAAATTATAAAATCTTACGCAGAGTTATATCCAGAAGTTGTAATTGAATCGTATGAGTTAAAGCAAGATGAAATATTCGAGTATCTAGCTGTAGGCAAGATTGATATGGCAATAACATATGATATGAGTTTGGGTAGTAATGAATTAGACAAACAGACGTTAATAAAACTGCCAACATATGCACTATTAAACGATGAGCATTATGGTGCGAAATTACAATCAATATCATTACATGAGCTGAAAGATGAACCTTATGTGATGTTTGAAGGGGCTTCAAGTCGCAGGTATTTCGAAGGGGTATTAGAGAGGCAGGGCATAGTGCCAAAAGTTGCCTATCGTGCAACGTCGATGCAATCTGTGAGAAGTGCAGTTGAGAACAGTTTAGGATACTCCCTCGCTGTTATGGTATCAGATTATGATAAGTCAGCTCTGGGTAAAGTAAGAGCGATACTGATCAGTGAACATATAGAACCCTTACCTGTCATTATGCTTTCAAAAAAGGATGTCGTAACATCTGTAATCCATAAACAACTTTTAAGGCATTGTAAGCTATCTTTTCAGGAAATTTAAAGCTGACAGCGGATCATAAGATATTTAGGCTTTGCGGGTTTTTGCTGATAGCAGTAGGTTAGTATCGAATGCAATCTCTGCCCTCTAATTTCGCTGTATACAACAACTCATCGGCCTTGTTGATTAGGTGTTGAGGTGTCATCAAGCCAGTTAGCTGGCTAATACCAATGCTTGTAGTTATGGTAATGATTTGCCCGTTTTCAGTTTGAATCTTTGTTTCGCGAATTGAGCTTGATATTTCTTCAGCTTTTCTAATAGCATATTCTATAGGTGTATTAGTCATCAAAAAGACAAACTCTTCCCCGCCGAACCTAGCGGCAATATTTGTATTATTACAGTGACTGTTAAGAATATTTGATAGTGCAACTAGCACATTGTCACCGGATTGATGGCCGAACTCGTCATTGATTCGTTTGAATTTATCTAAATCGAGAATCATTAAACAGCATGGGTGATTTGTAGTGACACTTTGTTCGCAAATATGCTCGAGTCGCCGCATGAGAACACGCCTGTTAATTAAGCCCGTCAATGGATCGACAGTTGATTCTCTATATAACTTCATAAGCATTGAAAGCTGTCCTAGTTGCAACCAGGTTGCGACACCTCCAAAGAGGGTTAATTGCCAAAATTCATGAATAAGTGATGTATAAGAAAGATTTAGAAATAGAAAGCCAAAGGCGAGAATTGAGCTGCTAATAAAACAAAATAGAAATAGCCCTAAGCGAATGGTCAGAGGGAATAGTCCTAACATGGTGATAATCAAAAAAGGTGTGATAGCTAAAGACTGAGGAAGTGTGGTTCCTAGTGTTTGTAGTTTAAAGGCAACGGCAAGATAGAATAAAGTTGGTATTGCAAATGCGCTGCACAGAAGGATGTGCAATAGATGGTCTTTGAAGCGTGATTTACAAAGTAAAAATACAAGGATTAGTGAAACACTCAGTAATAATCGTAAGGGGAGTATTTGCAAAGCTAAGTTTTCACCGAGAACGAGTAGATCAAATATAGATGACACTGGTACTGAAACGGAAAAAAGTAGGCACATAAACTTTAGCCTTACTAATATTATCAGCGAACGTGTTTGTTTAAAGTCTTCAGAGTGTTGAGTGCTAGAAAAGAAGTCTAACAATTTTACATTTAGAGAATAAAAACAATCACTAATGGTTGTTGGCTTACTTTTATTGCTACTGTTAGCGTTTTTCATATAAATCATTTGTTGTTTAATTATTTGTTTTGGTTTCTACGCAAAATTTTGTTAATAAGCGAGATAATTTCATATAGTGACTGAAAGACATCAGTAATGACTTGATTAAGAACAACGAATAATAAGAATGTCATTTAAATCATACTAATTTCTAAAAATAAAAATAAAATTGCACAAATGTAGCCAATAATGAGCATTTAGTTGATTCGTAAAGCGTGAAGATGAAGAAATAGAAATTATCATTTTCTTGATCTGTATCAATTGGTAGTTAAATGAATGGAGTCTTGGTCGGTTGATAACAACGTCTAAAGATGTTCCCAAGTCTCAGAGGCTGGCTAAGGCCTCATTATTTTGTGTGAATTCTTGATCAGTTATGCCCTTAAGCGCTGTGTGGAGGTGTTTTACGAGATTTACATGTAGTCTAATAGTATATTCTCTATTCTAGTGAGCTATAATTCCCGTTTCATGACATATTTGAATTGTACAAAATCTGCTGTTAAAATTTTAACATAGACTTCAAGTATAAGATTTATATAGCAAGTTGAAATTAATTTTAAAAAAAGTGCCTCTAAATTATTAATTATCGACCGAATCCTATACACTAGTGCGCGTTTTTCGACCGCAAATTAATGTTATAACCAAAGTTAAAAATTAGGAACCTTGATTCAATGAGTAATAAATCCTTTGTTCGTCAGCGCATCTGTATTTACGCAGGACAAGATGTTGACCCTGATAATGATGAGCAAGTTGGTAACATTCTTAGATTTAAATTAGGAATCAAATTGCCACAACGTACTTCAATGGATGAGTCTTTATCCTCCTCTACAAGTGATCACGAAATTATCACTTTAATCAGAAAATATAGAGCTATGCGATAGGCGATTCGCCTTGCATACTTGAGCATAACTCATGTTCATGTTGCTTTACTTCAAAAGTACCTGATCTTCACAGGGTGTAAACGCACCCTTTGTCGGCCCACTTGAATATTTCTGACGCTAATTTACTATACACACCGATGTTGTAGTGTACGATTGTGCCTGAAAGATAATTATATTAATCAGGGTGAGTGTTGAAAATGAAGCTCAAAATAGGCGTTCTAGTTTTAGGCCTGTTATTCTCAAACGTTAGCAGCAGTAAAGGAAATCCAAACTCGAAAGCGAGGTCGGAGGTAATTGATGCGATTGTTTTGCATGCAATAGCTGGTCCTTTTTGCGATAAAGGTGTTGTGAAATATTCAAGTGCTAGAAGCGGTTTGTTATTTTGGAAAGACTTTTTTGAGAGGCATGCTGTAGTTGGGATTCACTATATTATTGATCGAGATGGATCTGTAGTAAAAGGCATTGAAGAAAACTTGGTTGCTAACCACGCGATTGGTTGGAACCAGCGGTCAATTGGTATTGAGCTTATTAATAAAGGTGACGGCAATGAAAGTTACCCAAAGATCCAAATGTTGAGCTTGCAGGTGTTGGTTCGTAAGTTAATGGCAAAATACCCGTTTATTACAGTGCAAAACATTGTTCGGCATTCTGATATAGATTCTCGCAAGTTTGAATGCGGGTCAAAATTCGTAAAACAAAAACAAGATCCAGGTGATGCGTTTGATTACACGCATTTTATTAATGATTTAGGTGGCCGTTAATTAGCATGGCATTATAAGTTAAGATTTGTGAATCAAGTAAGGTAGAGATTCAGTGGGGAATTACGGTTATGTCTAGCCCTCGCTGTGGTCAAAATAAAGTGAGAATGCTCAATAAAAGAGCGTGTGGCTTGCTTTAAATCAATCGATTAGATCCTCTCGTTATAAATTCAAGTAATTAGATCAAAAAACATACCAATTAGGTTGACTCAAGGGCATTGCGCCAGTAGAATTTGCGTCCCTTTCTAAGAGAGGGAGGCAGTTCGCTGTCTAACTTAAACTTAAATTAAGTGTGATCAGAATGCAAAACCAGAAAATCAGAATACGTCTGAAAGCGTTTGATCATCGCCTGATCGACACCTCAGCGCAAGAAATCGTAGATACTGCGAAGCGTACAGGTGCACAGGTGCGTGGTCCGATCCCTCTTCCTACTCGCAAAGAGCGCGTAACAATTTTGACTTCACCGCATGTAAACAAAGATGCGCGTGATCAATATGAAATACGTACTCATAAGCGTGTTCTAGATATCGTTGAGCCAACAGAAAAAACTGTTGATGCTCTAATGAAGCTAGATCTAGCTGCAGGTGTGGAAGTTCAGATTAGCTTAGGCTAATCAACGCGCTCAGAATATTCATAATGAAGCGCTATTTGTGGAAGATTCCTGAAATGGATCACCGTAGTGGGTTACAGTCCCGTACACAACTGGCAAGAGGTATATAAAATGTCTGTAGGTTTAATCGGACGAAAAGCGGGTATGACTCGCGTCTTCACTGAAGATGGCGTATCCGTGCCAGTCACGGTCATCGAGGTGGATCCGAACCGTGTTACTCAGGTTAAAACAGCTGAAACTGATGGTTATCAAGCTATTCAAGTGACTACTGGTACAGTTAAGGCGAATCGTCTTAATAAGCCAAAAGCTGGTCACTATGCTAAAGCTAATGTTGAAGCGGGCCGCGGTTTATGGGAGTTCCGCCTGTCGGGTGATGAAAGTATCAACGTTGGTGATTCGCTAACTGTTGAGCGCTTTGAGGTTGGTCAGAAAGTTGATGTTACTGGAACGTCTAAAGGTAAAGGCTTCCAAGGTGGTGTTAAGCGTTGGAATTTCCAAATGCAAGACGCGACTCACGGTAACTCGCTATCTCACCGTGCCCCAGGTTCAATCGGCCAATGTCAAACACCAGGTCGTGTTTGGAAAGGCAAGAAAATGGCAGGTCAAATGGGTAATGTACAAAGTACTGTGCAGACTCTAGAGGTTGTGCGTGTAGATGCAGAACGTGGCTTGTTGTTGATCAAAGGTGCTGTACCAGGTTCAACTGGCGGTGACGTAATCGTTAAACCAGCTGTTAAAGTTGGCGCCTAAGGAGATTTGAAATGAACCTAAATCTAACTGGAACAACAGGATCGGTCGAAGTATCTGATTCTACGTTCGGTAAAGACTTTAACGAAGCATTGGTACACCAGGTAGTTACGGCTTACTTGGCTGGTGCTCGTCAAGGTACTAAAGCACAAAAAACGCGTTCAGACGTTTCTGGCGGTGGTGCTAAGCCATTCCGTCAAAAAGGTACTGGTCGTGCACGTGCTGGTACAATCCGTTCGCCAATCTGGCGTTCAGGTGGTACTACATTTGCTGCACGTCCGCGCGATTTTAGCCAGAAAGTAAACAAGAAAATGTATCGTGCTGCGATGCGTTGTATCTTGTCTGAGCTAGTTCGTCAAGAACGTCTTGTAGTAGTAGAAAGCTTCTCAGTAGACGCGCCAAAAACTAAGCAATTCATCGCTAAGATGGATGAGTACAGCTTACAAAATGCGCTTCTGATCACCGAAGATGTAGAAATTAACTTGTACCTTGCTGCACGAAACGTGCCGCATGTTGATGTTCGCGATGCTGCTGGTATTGATCCAGTAAGCTTAGTTGGCTTCGATAAAGTGTTAGTTACTGTCGCTGCTCTGAAGAAAATTGAAGAGGTGTTGTCATGAATCAGGAACGCCTATACCAAGTACTACTAGGGCCACACATTTCTGAAAAAGCAACTATTGTCGCTGACGCAAGCCAGCAGGTTGTTTTTCGTGTGGCTAAAGACGCTACTAAAGTAGAAATCAAAGAAGCAGTTGAGAAATTGTTTAACGTATCTGTAAAGCGCGTTAACGTTCTGAATGCTAAAGGTAAGACCAAACGCACTGCTCGCGGCTTCGGCAAGCGCAGCGATGTACGCAAGGCATATGTATGTCTAGCTGATGGCTCTGAAATTGATTTCCTTGGCGAATAAGGAGCTTAGATAATGGCTATTATTAAGACAAAGCCGACTTCTGCTGGTCGTCGCCATTTAGTTAAAATTGTCAATGCAGAATTGCATAAAGGCAAACCTTTAGCTTCATTGGTTGAGAAGAATAGTAAAAGTGGTGGACGTAACAACAACGGTCGTATTACGACTCGTCACATCGGTGGTGGTCACAAGCATCATTACCGTGTTGTTGATTTTCGTCGCAACAAAGAAGGGATCCCAGCGACTGTAGAGCGCTTGGAATACGATCCTAACCGTTCAGCGCATCTTGCATTGCTTTGCTATGCAGACGGTGAGCGTCGTTACATTATTGCTCCAAAAGGTGTAAGTGCTGGTGACAAGCTTGTATCTGGCCCACAGGCAGATATCAAAGTTGGTAACAACATGCCAATCCGCAATATGCCTTTAGGTAGTGTGATTCACTGTATCGAGCTTAAGCCAGGAAAAGGTGCACAAATTGCACGTTCTGCTGGAACTTACGCTCAGCTAGTAGCTCGTGAAGGTACTTACGCAACATTGCGTTTACGTTCAGGTGAAATGCGCAAAGTACTTGTTGAATGTACTGCGACTTTCGGAGAAGTTGGCAATGGTGAGCATAGTCTTCGTCGTCTGGGTAAAGCTGGTGCTAAGCGCTGGCGTGGTGTTCGTCCTACCGTTCGTGGTGTGGCGATGAACCCAGTTGATCACCCGCATGGTGGTGGTGAAGGTCGTACCTCTGGTGGTCGTCATCCTGTTACTCCATGGGGCGTTCCTACTAAGGGCTATAAAACACGTAAGAACAAGCGTACTGACAAGTTAATCGTCCGTCGCCGTTCTGCCAAGTAATTAAATTGAGGATATAGCTGTGCCACGTTCACTGAAGAAAGGTCCATTTATCGACCTTCACCTGTTGAAAAAGGTAGAAGCTGCAATTGAAGCAGGCGAACGTCGACCAATTAAGACTTGGTCACGTCGCTCTACAATCTTTCCACATTTCGTTGGATTGACTATTGCAGTTCACAACGGCCGCCAGCACGTTCCAGTTTTCGTAACTGAAGACATGGTTGGCCATAAACTAGGCGAATTTGCAGGAACACGTACTTACCGTGGTCATGCTGCAGATAAAAAAGCCAAACGCTAAGGGGATAGATGATGGAAGTCGCTGCAAAGCTAAACGGCGCCCGCATTTCTGCTCAGAAAGTGCGTTTGGTAGCCGACCAAATTAGAGGTAAATCAATTGCAGAAGCACTGGACATTCTTACGTTCAGTCCTAAAAAAGCTGCAGTTATCGTCAAGAAAGTGTTGGAGTCTGCTATTGCAAACGCTGAGCACAATGAAGGCGCTGACATTGATGAGCTTCGTGTGTCTACAATCTTCGTTGACGAAGGTGTGACAATGAAACGTATTAGTCCACGTGCTAAAGGTCGTGCTGACCGCATCCTTAAGCGTAACTCTCACATCACCGTTAAGGTGTCTGATTAAGCGCTAGGAGACTTATCATGGGTCAAAAGATACATCCTACGGGAATTCGTCTTGGTATTGTTAAAGATCATACTTCAGTATGGTATGCAGACAAGAAAGAATACTCTACAAAGTTATTAAGCGATCTTAAAGTACGTAAGTATTTAGAAGAGAAGCTAGTTAATGCATCTGTAAGCCGTATCGAAATCGAGCGTCCTGCACAGAATGCTAAAATCACTATTTTTACTGCACGTCCTGGGATTGTGATTGGTAAAAAAGGTGAAGATGTAGAAAAGCTACGTAATGCTTGTTCTAAGATGATGGGTGTTCCTGCTCACATCAACATCGAAGAAATTCGCAAGCCTGAGCTAGATGCTAAATTGGTTGCACAATCTGTTGCTAGCCAGTTAGAGCGTCGAGTTATGTTCCGTCGTGCTATGAAGCGCGCAGTGCAAAACGCTATGCGTTTAGGCGCTAAAGGAATCAAGATTCAGGTTGGTGGTCGTCTAGGTGGTGCTGAGATTGCTCGTTCTGAGTGGTATCGTGAAGGACGTGTGCCATTGCATACTTTCCGTGCTGATATCGATTACTCAACTTACGAAGCGCACACGCAATACGGTGTGATCGGCATTAAAGTTTGGATCTTCAAAGGTGAAGTTTTGGGGGGCATCGAAGAAGTTCGTGCAACTCGTAAAGCAGCACCTAAAAAGAAGTCTAAGTGAGGTAGAGATCAATGCTACAACCTAAACGACTAAAATTCCGCAAGATGATGAAAGGTCGCAACCGCGGCCTTGCACAGCGCGGTTCTAAGATTAGCTTCGGCGAAATTGGATTAAAAGCGACTGGTCGCGGACGTATTACTGCACGTCAGATCGAAGCTGCTCGTCGTACTATGACACGTCACGTAAAGCGTGGTGGTAAAATCTGGATCAGAATTTTCCCAGATAAGCCAATCACCAATAAGCCGCTTGAAGTGCGTATGGGTAAAGGTAAGGGTAATGTTGAATACTGGGTTTGCCAGATTCAGCCTGGCCGTGTACTTTTTGAAATGAGTGGTGTTCCAGATGATTTAGCAACAGAAGCTTTCAAGCTTGCTGCCGCTAAATTGCCGTTGGCAACAACCATCGTCAAACGGACGGTAATGTAATGAAAGCGAACGAATTGCGTGAAAAAAATGCAGAAGAGCTACAGCAGCAGTTGTTAGATCTTTTGAAAGATCAGTTTAATTTGCGTATGCAGAAATCATCTGGTCAATTAACTCAATCTCACCTATTAGGTCAGACTAAGCGTGATATTGCTCGCGTTAGAACGCTACTTAATGAACAAGCAGGTGGTAAATAATGAGCGCTGAAAATCGTACAAAGACTGTAGTCGGCCGTGTTGTCTCTGACAAGATGGATAAGACTATCACTGTCTTGGTTGAACGTACCGAGAAACATCCTGTATACGGGAAATTCATGAAGCGTTCCTCCAAAATGCACGCTCACGATGAGAAAAATGAGTGCCGTGAAGGTGATCTAGTTAAGATCGCTGAATCACGTCCTTATTCCAAGAGTAAAACTTGGGTACTCGTAAGCATTGAAGAAAGTGCTGCGAAGGTGTAGAATACGCCCTCGCTCCATTTGATTGGCAAGGAAAACAGCTTAAACCGTTGTTTTCCTTAGCTCTTGAAAAAATTTGGAGTAAACCATGATTCAAACAGAATCTATGCTTGATGTTGCTGATAACAGCGGCGCCAAGCGAGTACAGTGTATTAAAGTATTAGGTGGATCTCACCGCCGTTACGCACGTATCGGTGACATTATTAAAATTACTGTAAAGGAAGCAATTCCACGCGGTAAGGTTAAGAAAGGTCAAGTACTAAACGCTGTTGTAGTGCGTACCCGTAAAGGTGTTCGTCGTCCAGATGGTTCAATTATCCGTTTTGATGTAAATTCAGCGGTTATTTTGAATGCGAACAACGACCCAATGGGTACTCGTATTTTTGGTCCAGTGACTCGTGAACTACGTACAACGAAGTTTATGAAAATCATTTCCCTGGCGCCTGAAGTGCTTTAAACCTCAGTATAAATACTGAAGTTTTTTTAAAACGCCAATTCCGCGAGGACTTGGCGTTTTTCAGCATGAGCAGGTAGTAGGAAGCGATAAAGGTGTATTATGCGTAAGATTAAAGGTAATGACGAAGTAATCGTTATTGCAGGAAGAGACAAAGGAAAGCGCGGTAAAGTTATGCGCATCCTAGAAAACGATCTGTTGATCGTTTCTGGTATTAACATGGTGAAGAAGCATACTAAGCCAAACCCACAGGCTCAAAAGCCGGGTGGCATAGTAGAAAAAGAAGCATCAATTGCTGTTTCTAATGTTGCGATCTTCAATCCTGCCACTGGCAAGGGTGACCGTGTTGGCTTCAAGAAACTTGAAGATGGCACTAAAGTTCGCTTCTTCAAATCTAACGGCGAAGTCATCGCTTAATAAGGAGCTAATACCATGTCTAGATTAAAAGCGCTTTACGCTAGCGAAGTTAAAAGCAAATTAAAAGAAGAGTTGAGCAGCCCTAACGCTATGGCTGTTCCTCGCTTGACTAAAATTACCCTTAATATGGGTGTTGGTGAAGCAATTGCTGACAAGAAACAAATGGAGCATGCTGTAAGAGACATGACCCAGATTTCTGGTCAAAAACCTGTTGTTACTTTAGCACGTAAATCTATTGCTGGATTTAAAGTGCGTGAAGAATGGCCGATTGGTTGTAAAGTAACTCTTCGCGGACAGCAAATGTGGGAGTTCTTGGATCGTTTAATCGATATCTCAATTCCTCGTATCCGTGACTTCCGTGGCTTAAATCCGAAATCATTTGATGGTCGCGGAAATTACAGCATGGGTGTTAAAGAGCAGATTATCTTCCCGGAAATTGACTTTGATAAAGTTGATAAAATCCGTGGGATGGATATCACAATCACCACCACTGCTAAGAATAATGAAGAGGGTCGTGCGTTGCTGACTGCTCTGAATTTTCCATTCAAGAAGTGATAGGGGTTTAAGAAATGGCTAAATCATCTATGGTCGCGCGTGAAACAAAGCGTACCAAATGTGTAGAAAAGTTTGCTGCTAAGCGTGATAGCTTAAGAGCAATCGTTAAAAGCATCCATTCTTCTGACGAAGAGCGTTGGGAAGCTACTGTTGCACTACAAAAATTGCCACGTGACTCTAGTAAATCTCGTCAGCGTAACCGCTGCCAGATTACTGGTCGTCCACATGGTGTTTACCGCAAGTTTGGCTTAAGCCGTATTAAATTACGTGAAGCTGCAATGCGCGGTGATGTACCAGGTTTGAAAAAGGCTAGCTGGTAATATTCAGCTAGAAAATGATAAGCACGGTGGACCGGGCGCTGTTTATAAAGGCAAGGTAACTTGACCCAATAACAGTAGCTACCGCACTGTGCTGCACTGTAAGGAAGTAAATAGCATGAGCATGCAAGATACCCTAGCTGATATGATCACTCGTATCCGCAACGGGCACATGGCGACTAAGGTTGCTGTATCTATGCCGTCTTCCAAGTTGAAGGTTTCTCTAGCTAAATTGCTAAAGGACGAAGGTTTTATCACTGACTACTCTGTAGAAGGTGATGTTAAGCCGGTCCTTAGCGTTGAGCTAAAGTACTTCGAAGGAAAGCCGGTTATCGAAGAAATTAAGCGTGTAAGCCGTCCAGGTTTACGTATCTACAAAGGTGTATCTGAGTTACCAAAAGTTTCTGGTGGTTTAGGTGTTGCAGTTGTTTCAACAAGCAAAGGCTTGATGAGCGACCGCGCTGCACGCGCTGCCGGTATCGGCGGTGAAGTCGTCTGTACAGTATTCTAAGGGGAAAGATATGTCACGTATTGCTAAAAATCCCGTTACTATACCTGCAGGTGTTGAGCTTACGCTCAAAGGTAACAGCGTTAGTGTAAAAGGTGCTAAAGGCACTTTATCAATGGATATGCATACCGCAGTATCTATTGCACACGAAGATGGTCAAGTTCAAGTAAGTGCGCGCGATGGTTCTAAAATCGCTCGTTCTATGTCAGGAACTGCTCGCTCGCTAATCAACAACATGGTTGTTGGTGTACACGAAGGTTTCTCTAAGACTTTGTTACTACAAGGTGTTGGTTATCGTGCTGCAGCGAAAGGAAATGTACTTAGCTTAACTCTAGGTTTTTCACATCCAGTGGATTATGAACTACCTGAAGGAATTTCAGCTGAGACACCTAATCAGACTACTATTGTTATCAATGGTTCTGACAAGCAGAAAGTTGGCCAAGTGGCTGCAGAAATTCGCGGATATCGTCCTCCAGAGCCTTATAAAGGTAAAGGTGTACGTTACGCTGATGAGTATGTACGTCGTAAAGAAGCTAAGAAGAAGTAGGTAGGACAAGGTTATGAACGCTAAGAAAGTATCTCGCGTCCGTCGTTCACTACGTTCACGTGTAAAAATGCGTGAATTAGGTGCAATGCGACTGACCGTCAATCGTACACCGCGTCACATCTACGCACAAATTATCTCTGCTGATGGCGGCAAAGTATTAGCTAGCGCTTCTACTGTAGAAAAAGATATGCGTGCTGAATCAACTGGTAACGTCAATGCGGCGCAAAAAGTTGGTTCTCTGATTGCTGAACGTGCTAAAGAAGCAGGTGTCACAAAGGTTGCTTTTGACCGCTCTGGATTTAAATTCCATGGCCGTGTAAAAGCTTTAGCTGATGCAGCCCGTGAAGGCGGCCTGGAATTCTAAAGGGGTCTTAAATGTCCAATCACGAACAAAAAGATGGTGAACTACAGGAAAAATTAGTTCAGGTAAACCGCGTTGCCAAAGTAGTAAAAGGTGGACGTATTTTCGGTTTTACAGCACTAACTGTAGTTGGCGACGGAAACGGTCGCGTAGGTTTCGGACGTGGTAAAGCACGTGAAGTTCCAGTTGCTATTCAAAAGGCAATGGAATCTGCACGTCGCAACATGATCCGTGTTGAATTAAATGGTGACACGTTACAGTACCCAATCAAAGCACGTCATGGAGCTTCTAAAGTTTACATGCAACCTGCTTCTGCTGGTACTGGTGTAATCGCCGGTGGTGCAATGCGTGCAGTTCTTGAAATTGCAGGTGTTCACAACGTACTAGCTAAGTGCTATGGATCTACAAATCCTGTGAACGTAGTACGTGCAACTGTTAACGGTTTGAAGCAAATGCGCTCACCGGAAGACGTTGCTGCTAAGCGCGGTTTAACTGTTGACGAGATTTTGGGGTAATTTGACATGGCTAAAACTGTAAAAGTTACGCTAACTCGTAGCCCAATTGGTACTCTACCTAAGCACAAGCTTTGTGTAAAAGGTCTGGGTTTACGTCGCATGGGACATACTGTTGAAGTAGAAGATACTCCTTCTAATCGCGGTATGATCAACAAAGTCCACTACTTGCTAAAAGTAGAAGACTAAGGGGTTTGTTATGCATTTAAATACTATAAGCCCTGCTCCTGGTTCTAATCCTGCTGGTAAGCGCGTTGGTCGCGGTATCGGTTCTGGTTTAGGAAAAACTGGTGGGCGTGGACATAAAGGTCAAAAAAGTCGTTCTGGCGGTAAAGTAAGAGCTGGTTTTGAAGGCGGTCAAATGCCATTGCAGCAACGTCTGCCAAAATTTGGTTTTACATCACGTCAAGCGCGTTATGTAGCTGAGCTTCGCTTAAATGAACTTGCTAAAGTTCAAGCGGACGTTGTCGATTTAGCAGCACTTAAAGCAGCTGATTTAATCGGTCACGAAATTAAAGTAGTTCGAATTATTCTCTCTGGTGAGATTAATAAAGCAGTAAACGTTAAAGGTCTTAAAGTGACCAAAGGCGCTTTAGCTGCAATCGAAGCTGCTGGTGGTAAATTCGAGGCGTAAATGGCTAAAAAAGGTACGGCACCAACAAAGCAAAGCGGATTAAGTGAATTATGGTCTCGACTATGGTTCGTATTGATTGCAATCGTTGTATACCGTATTGGAGCTCATATTCCAGTACCAGGTATTAACCCAGATCGCCTAGCTGCTTTGTTTGACCAAAATCAAGGTACGATTCTTTCACTTTTTAATATGTTCTCGGGCGGTGCTCTTGAGCGTATGAGTATTCTGGCATTAGGTATTATGCCGTATATCTCTGCATCTATAATCATGCAGTTGATGACGGTTGTGAGCCCTAAGTTAGAGCAGCTTAAAAAAGAAGGTGAAGCGGGTCGTCGTAAAATTAATCAGTACACTAGATACGGCACAGTCGTTCTAGCAACATTGCAATCCTTTGGGATGGCAGCCGGCTTAGCTCAGCAAGGGGTTTCATTCTCTACTGGTGCAAGCTTCTACTTTGTCGCAGTAGTGACATTGGTAGCAGGTGCGGTCTTCTTGATGTGGTTAGGTGAGCAGGTTACTGAGCGTGGTATCGGAAACGGTATCTCAATCTTGATTTTTGCTGGTATCGTAGCTGGTTTACCAGGCGCTATCGGACAATCTTTTGAGTCTGCAAGACAGGGTGATTTGAATATACTCGCTCTGTTAGCTATCGCTATATTGGCTGTAGCAACTATCGCATTTGTTGTATTTATGGAACGCGGTCAACGCCGAATTACCATAAACTACGCTAAGCGTCAGCAAGGCCGTCAGGTATATGCAGCTCAATCGAGTCACTTGCCATTAAAAGTAAATATGGCGGGTGTTATTCCACCGATATTTGCATCGAGCATTCTTTTGTTCCCAGCTTCAATCGGACAGTGGTTCGGTCAAGGTGAGGGATGGTGGGCTAACTTTGTTCAAAGTGCTGCATTAGCACTTGGGCCAGGGCAGCCACTGTATATAGTGCTCTTTTCAATAGCTATCGTGTTCTTCTGTTTCTTCTACACTGCGATTATGTTTAATCCACGTGAAGTTGCAGATAACTTAAAGAAGTCAGGGGCTTTCATTCCGGGTATTCGCCCAGGTGAGCAGTCAGCCCGTTACATCGATACAGTGTTGGGACGTTTAACGTTATTCGGCGCACTATACATTACTGCTGTTTCATTGATGCCGCAGTTTTTAGTAGTCGCATGGAACGTTCCATTTTACTTCGGCGGCACATCGTTGTTAATCGTCGTTGTAGTTGTGATGGATTTCATGGCGCAGGTGCAGTCACATTTAATGTCGCACCAATATGAGTCTCTGATGAAAAAATCGAATCTGAAAGGTGGCGGTGCAGGTTTACTGCGCTAATTAGCCCCCAGGAGCGAATGATGAAGGTACGTGCATCTGTTAAAAAGATCTGCCGTAACTGTAAAATTGTGAGACGTAATGGTTCAGTTCGCGTAATTTGCAAAGTTGAACCACGCCACAAGCAGCGTCAGGGTTAATTTAACTCTGATTTAAGCCATACAGGTGGTAAAAGGGCTTGAATGTTTTTTATTCAGCCCGTATAATTCGCCGCCTTGTATGAATATATAGGTATATTTGTTAGGCACAATGCCTAGCATTTAATGATGGAGTAAGTTGAATGGCCCGTATAGCTGGCGTCAATATTCCTGACAATAAGCACGCGGTTATCTCCCTAACTTACGTTTATGGAGTTGGCCGTACTACAGCAAAGAAAGTTTTAGAAGCTACCGGAATTTCGGAAGTTACTAAAGTTGGCGAGCTAAGCGAAGAGCAGCTTGACCTAGTGCGTAGTGAAATAGGCAAATTGACAGTAGAAGGCGATTTACGTCGTGAAGTTTCCATGAATATCAAGCGTCTTATGGACCTTGGTAGCTACCGTGGGATTCGTCATCGTCGTAACTTGCCGGTTCGTGGACAACGTAGCAAGACTAATGCGCGTACGCGCAAAGGTCCACGTAAACCGATTCGTAAATAAGTGTAAGCTAGGAATTACCAATTATGGCTAAGCCAGGCAAAAGCACGCGTAAAAAAGTTAAAAAGAATGTAGTGGACGGCCTTGCGCACATCCATGCATCTTTTAACAATACAATTATTACCATTACTGATCGTCAAGGTAATGCATTATCTTGGGCTACTTCTGGTGGTTCAGGGTTCCGTGGTTCTCGTAAGAGTACTCCGTTCGCAGCACAGGTTGCAGCAGAACGTGCGGGTAATGCAGCTCTTGAATTTGGGTTGAAAAACCTAGATGTATTGGTTAAGGGCCCAGGCCCAGGTCGTGAATCCGCAGTACGTGCACTGAATGGATGCGGCTACAAAATTACTAATATCACTGACGTGACGCCGATTCCTCATAATGGATGTCGTCCGCCGAAGAAACGTCGTGTATAAACTGGAGTCGATATAATGGCTAGATATCTTGGACCAACGTGCAAGCTGTCACGCCGTGAAGGTACAGATTTATTCCTCAAGAGCGGTGTTCGTTCTCTAGACAGTAAGTGTAAAGCTGAAACTGTTCCTGGAGTACATGGCGCTCGTCGTGGACGTCTGTCCGACTACGGTCTACAGCTTCGTGAAAAACAAAAAGTACGTCGTATTTACGGTGTATTGGAACGTCAGTTCCGCAACTACTACAAAAAAGCTGCATCTACATCAGGTTCTACAGGTGAAAACTTGTTGAAGCTTCTTGAAGGTCGCTTGGATAACGTAGTTTATCGTATGGGTTTCGGTAGCACACGCGCCGAAGCACGTCAGATCGTTTCACATCGTTCAGTTACAGTGAATGGCAATGTTGTAAATGTTGCCTCTTATCAAGTATCTGCTGGTGATGTGGTAGCAGTTCGTGAAAAAGCTAAGAATCAATTGCGTATTAAAAACGCTCTTAATTTGGCTTCTCAGCGTAGTGTTGTTGAATGGTTGGAAGTTGATGCATCTAAAATGGAAGGTACTTTTAAAGCATCTCCAGAACGTGCAGAGCTATCAGCAGACATCAACGAACAGCTGATTGTCGAGCTTTACTCTAAGTAATTCATGAACTCTTGATTGGAGCAACTATGCAGCGTTCTGTAAACGAGTTTCTAAGTCCGCGTCACATTGACGTGAAAGAAATAAGCAAAACACGTGCGAAGGTGACTTTAGAGCCACTAGAGCGCGGTTTTGGTCACACACTAGGTAATGCGCTTCGTCGTATCTTACTCTCTTCTATGCCTGGCGCAGCCATCACAGAAGTAGAAATAGAAGGTGTGTTACACGAATATAGTGCCCTTGAAGGGGTTCAAGAAGATATCATCGAGATCTTGTTGAACCTTAAGGGTGTAGCAGTCATTCTTCACAATGGTGAAGAAGCAACAGTTACTTTGTCTAAGACCGAGTCTGGTGTAGTTACTGCTGCAGATATTCAAGTAAATCAAGATGTCGAAATCGCTAATCCCGATCACGTCATCGCACACTTGAACCACGGTGTTAGCTTGAACATGAAATTAAAGATCACTAGTGGTCGTGGTTATGTTCCTGCTGCTTCACGTTTCAGTGACGACGATGAAACTCGTGCTATTGGCCGTCTTCAACTAGACGCATCTTATAGCCCGGTCCGCCGTGTTTCTTATGTGGCAGAAAGTGCTCGTGTTGAACAGCGTACTGACTTAGATAAGCTTATCATTGATATCGAATCTAACGGTACTATCGACCCTGAAGAGTGCATTCGCCGTGCAGCAACTATTTTACAGCATCAGTTAGCTGTCTTCGTAGATCTTGAAGATGCAGCTGATCAGGCTAAAGAAGAAGCAAAAGAACCTGAGATTGACCCTGTTCTATTGCGTCCAGTAGACGATCTGGAACTAACAGTTCGTTCTGCTAACTGCCTGAAAGCTGAACAGATTTACTATATTGGTGATCTGATCCAGCGTACTGAAGTTGAACTGCTTAAGACTCCTAACTTAGGTAAGAAGTCGTTGACAGAGATCAAAGATGTTTTAGCTTCAAAAGGGCTATCTTTAAATATGCGTCTTGAAAACTGGCCACCGGCTAGCCTAAAGAATGATGATAGACTGGCTTCATAGAAGCTAGTCTAATAATCAAGTTTGTAAGGATTTAAACATGCGTCATCGTAAATCTGGCCGTCACTTAAACCGTGATAGTGCCCACCGTAAGGCGATGCTCAAAAACTTGGCAATTTCTTTGTTCGAACACGAATTAATTCGTACGACATTGCCAAAAGCGAAAGAACTTCGCCGTGTTGCTGAGCCGCTAATTACGTTGTCTAAAGTTGATTCGGTTGCTAACCGTCGTCTAGCTTTTGACCGTACCCGTAGCAAAGAAGCAGTTGGTAAACTATTCACTGAGCTAGGACCGCGTTTCGCGGATCGTCCTGGCGGTTATATCCGCATTATTAAATGTGGAAACCGTCCTGGTGATAATGCACCTATGGCTTACGTTGAGTTGGTTGATCGTCCAGCTGACGAAGAACAAAGCGAAGATTAATTTCTTTGTTAAAAAAACCTGGTCTTTACCAGGTTTTTTTTCGTCTTAATTCCACTAATTCTTTAATATTATTTCTCTGCGGATTTCTTCCTCTCTGCAAGTAGTCTTCTTTTTCTTTTCTGTTTCGTCACTCATTTTTTCAATTACTTTAGATTTATATAATAGTTTTAGTTATTTATAGGTGTTATTAAGCAATATTCATACATCTGTTCTATCCTTAGTATGTTTACCGAGTTATTAAATCTAATAATTAAATACGGGTTATTGAATAGGATGTATGTATTTATTTCATTCTTGGGTATTCTATTCTGCAGTGTCGAGTTGAAGGCTCGTACGCTCTATTTTTCTGCGCTTGATGGAACTGTTAATACGGATATTAGTGAGTTGGTTCTAAAAGAAGCTTATGGGCGGCTTGGGATTAAAATCAGTGTGCGGCGCTATCCGGGTGATAGGTCATTGCGCTATTCAAATCGCGGTGATACCGATGGAGAGTTGTTCAGAGTCGATAACATAGATTTTAAATACCAGAATTTGGTTAAGGTTTCTGTGCCTGTTAATAAAATGGAGGTCCTTGCTTATAGTAAGCGAGGGGATATTACAGCTTCAGGCTGGGCTAGTTTGTTACCTTATAAAGTAGGTATTAGGCGTGGTATAAAATTTTCTGAATACGGTACAAAGCTAATGAAGCCTTATGTGGTTAACTTGAACCAACAGTTAATTAGTATCCTCTTAAAGGATAAGGTAGATGTTATTGTTCTTAGTCGAGGTAATGGTTTGGAGATGATTAAGAAGTTTAACGTACCAGAGATCAAGGCTATTGAGCCTGCAATTGAAGAGTACGATTTGTTTCATTATCTTCATAAAAAAAACAGATACCTAGTCCCGGAATTAGAGCGAGTGCTTGAGCAAATGAAGGAGGAGGGGTTTATTGCAAATTTAAGACAGGAAGTGCTTCATAAAATTAGCAATAAATTTTAAGTGCTGATTTGCTTTTCAAATCAGCACTGTTGTTCTAGTTTAGTAATTCTTTTAAAAAGCGGCCAGTATGAGATTCTGCAACCATGCTTATTTCTTCAGGGGTGCCAGTAGCGACGATAGTACCGCCTCCAATACCTCCTTCAGGCCCCAAATCTATCACCCAGTCAGCTGTTTTAATCACATCTAAATTATGTTCAATGATAACAATAGTATTGCCATGATCTCTTAGGCGGGTTACTACTTTGAGTAGCTGGGCAATATCGTGGAAATGAAGACCTGTGGTTGGTTCATCTAATATATAGAGTGTTTTACCGGTATCCCTTTTTGATAGTTCCTTTGCAAGTTTTACGCGTTGTGCCTCTCCACCAGATAGAGTTGTCGCCGCTTGTCCGAGTTTGATATAAGTTAGGCCTACATCGACCAGAGTTTGTAGTCTTCTTGCTAAAGGTGGAATGGCATCAAAGAACGCCAGTGCATCCTCAACTGTCATTTCTAGAATTTGATGTATGTTTTTGCCTTTGTAGTTAATCTCGAGTGTTTCACGGTTATAGCGCTTACTTTTACAGACATCACAAGGTACATAAATGTCTGCTAAAAAGTGCATTTCAACCTTTATGACTCCGTCACCTTGGCAGGCTTCACACCTTCCTCCTTTAACATTAAAGCTAAATCTGCCTGCTTTATAGCCTCTTGATCTTGCTTCTTGTGTGCCGGCTAATAATTCACGTACTGTTGTGAAAATACCAGTATAAGTTGCAGGGTTTGACCTAGGTGTCCGTCCTATAGGGCTTTGGTTGATGTCTATGACTTTGTCGAAGTTGTTTAAGCCCTCAATAGATTTATAAGGAGCTACTTCTAATGTTGTCGCACGGTTTAGCTCGGTAGCCGCTAATGGGTATAACGTATTGTTTATTAGCGTTGATTTACCTGAACCTGATACTCCGGTGACACATGTCAAAATACCGAAAGGTATCTCTAGTGTAACGTCTTTTAGATTGTTTCCTGTGGCTCCTTTAATGGTGAGTAGCTTTTTGTTATCTGCGGTATTTCGCTCTTTTGGGACGGCGATACTCAATGCACCCGATAAATATTTCCCTGTTAATGATTTCGGATCATTTATGACATGCTGAGCAGTACCAGCAGAGATTATTTGTCCACCATGTACACCGGCCCCAGGGCCTATATCTATAACGTAGTCGGCTTGGCGAATTGCATCTTCATCGTGCTCTACTATGATAACGGTATTACCTAGATCGCGTAGGTGCGTCAACGTTTTAAGAAGCCTTTCGTTATCTCTTTGGTGTAAGCCGATTGAAGGTTCATCTAAGATATACATTACTCCGACTAAGCCAGCTCCTATTTGGCTTGCAAGCCTAATGCGTTGAGCCTCGCCTCCAGAAAGGGTGTCTGCTTTTCGATCAAGTGATAGATATTCCAATCCAACATTTACCAAGAATGATAAGCGTAGCTTTATTTCATTGATGATCTTCTCTGCAATTTTTCCTTGTTTTCCTGGGAGGCAAAGATTCTCAAAATAGGTATGGCTTTCACCAATCGGCATTAAGACGATTTCAGGAAGGTTTTTATTATCAATGAAAACATGGCGCGCATCTTTGCGTAATCTGCTGCCTTCGCATGATGGGCAAGGCTGCATATTTAAATATTTAGCCAAGTCTTCACGTACCATGTCTGACTCGGTTTCCCGATAGCGGCGCTCTAAATTGTTGAGTACACCTTCGAACGGATGCATTCTTTCAATTGCGTCGCCGCGATCATTAACGTATTTAAATGCGACTTTATCTTTACCTGTGCCGTAAAGAATACGTTTCTGATGTTTCTTGTCGAGTTTGTCGTAAGGTGTATCAATATCAAATTCATATTGAGCAGCAACGGCCTTAAGTTGTTGGAAATAATATAAGGTTCTTCTATCCCAGCCACGTATGGCGCCTTCTGATAAAGTTAAAGATCCATCTTGTACAACTTTGCCTGGGTCGAAGAATTGTTTGTTGCCTAGGCCGTCACAGCTCGAGCAGGCGCCATGAGGGTTGTTGAATGAGAATAGGCGAGGTTCAAGTTCCTGTATGCTGTGTCCACACTCTGGGCAGGCAAATCTTGAAGAGAATACGATGTCATCGCCGTCTCCATCCATATAGGATATTCTTGCTATACCATCTGTCAGACGAAGCGCGGTTTCAAAGGATTCTGCTAGACGAATTTGTAAATCGTCGCGCACTTTGAAGCGATCGACCACCACTTCAATAGAGTGTTTTTTGTTCTTGTCGAGTTCAGGTGTGCTGTCTAAATCAACAACAATGCCATCAATTCGAGCGCGAACAAAGCCTTGGCTGCGCATCTCGCTTAAGGTATGTAAGTGCTCACCTTTTCTATCTTGAACAACAGGTGCTAGCAACATCAATTTAGAGCCTTCATCAAGCGCTAAAACTTGATCAACCATTTGACTAACAGTTTGAGCGGCTAAAGGCAGATCGTGATCAGGGCAGCGTGGCTCGCCAGCTCTTGCGTAAAGAAGGCGTAAATAATCGTAAATCTCTGTGATTGTACCAACGGTAGAGCGTGGGTTGTGCGATGTTGATTTTTGCTCTATTGAAATTGCAGGAGAAAGCCCTTCAATATGGTCTATATCTGGCTTTTCCATCATTGATAGAAATTGTCGTGCGTAGGTAGATAAAGATTCTACATAACGACGCTGTCCTTCAGCATATAAAGTGTCGAATGCTAATGAAGACTTGCCGGAACCTGATAAGCCTGTAATTACAACAAGTTTGTCACGTGGAATCTCTACGTTTATATTTTTCAGGTTGTGCGTTCTCGCCCCGCGGACAATTATTTTATCCATGATCTCTCCGAATATTTGGTGTAACTTTCTGAGCTAAGCGAAACGTTTGTCAATTTTATAGCTCAGTAAAAAAGCAATTAGGCATTATAAAGAAAGCTAAGCCAAAATACTGTTAATTTTTACAGTAAATATAATTGTGTAATTGCGTGATTTAAACTGAAGGAATTTACCGATGGAGTCGCTAATAGAATATTTTGAAAAGAGGTTTTGACAGGTGATATTTCAGTGTTGCTTGAGAAGATAAATAAGTTGTGTAGACAAGTATCAAAAGGCGAGTAAGGATTTAAATTTGACTGTAGAATCAGTTCTATTGAGGTTGAAGTGATTGTTTTGAAGAAGAAGTAGTAGTAAAGTCTGGTGCTTTTCGATGTTTCAGTTAGAGCTGAAAATAATTGGTGCCCGGGGCCGGACTTGAACCGGCACAATCTTGCGATCGGGAGATTTTAAGTCTCCTGTGTCTACCAATTCCACCACCCGGGCTAACAGGGGTATTTTTTATAGTAGGTATGGTTGCCCTACTCCCTTTGCTTGAAAGGAGCGGCTATTGTAGGTTGTCGTTAAAATTAGTCAAGCCTGATTAGGTATATTAAACAAATAAATTTTGTGGCTGGATACGTAGTAGCCAACAATAGTAATTAAAAGGTTGTTTTAAACACAATTATGGTGAATTGAACTATTTTCGATAAAAAAATGTTCGCTTGTACGCTTATAAATAATACTGTTTGTTGAGAAATTATTTATGAATAAATGATGCAACAATCCGAGCAGATTTGCTATGCTTAGCATTGTATAAATAACCAGTATTTTGGAGAGGAACATGGCGCGCGGAGTAAACAAAGTAATTTTAGTTGGCAATATTGGTGGAGACCCTGATGTGCGTTACATGCCAAATGGAAATGCTGTCACTAACGTTACAATTGCAACAAGTGAAACATGGAAGGACAAGCAAAGCGGCCAGAATCAAGAGCGTACAGAGTGGCACCGTGTTGTGTTCTTTAACCGCTTAGGTGAAATTGCAGGTGAGTACTTACGTAAGGGAAGTAAGGTATATGTAGAAGGTTCTTTAAGAACTCGTAAGTGGCAAGCCCAAGATGGCCAGGACCGCTACACTACAGAGATTGTTGCAAGCGAGATGCAAATGCTAGATTCACGTGGTGGAGATAACTCTGGCTACCAGCAGCAAGGTGGTTATCAGCAACAGCCTCAGCAGCAAGCTGCCCCTCAACAACCTGCCCAACAAGGTGGGTACCAGCAACAAGCGCCTCAACAGCCAGCTGCACCACAGCAAAGTTATCAACAAGCCCCACAGCAGGCTCCTCAACAGTCAGCCCCAAAACCTGCACCTACACCAGCGCCTCAGCAGGCACCAAATTTTGATGACTTTGATGATGATATTCCGTTCTAGACTTCGCGTTTAAGGTTATAAATAATGAATGCCAAAAAAACCAGCTTTTAAGCTGGTTTTTTTATATCTGAAAATTTTAATTCTTATCATTCAATACCAACTATAGGTTTAATATGAATAGAAACTCTTCAAAGCTATCTCACTGTAATACGCCTTCCGGTCAATCTCGAGCAAGGGCATTAGGGCTGAATTTTTCAGGCGAGCCCGGCGCTAATAATGCGATAACAGATGTGGCAGGTGTAAAAGTTGGCTACTCGACATTAATTGATGGAGAAGGTGATCTCTGTGTCGGGAAAGGACCTGTAAGAACTGGTGTTACAGCGATTCTACCACGCTCAGAGCCCAATATCGCAGTGCCAGTGTTTGCGGGATACCATAGTTTCAATGGTAATGGAGAGCTTAGTGGCGCGCACTACATAGAAGAAGTAGGGCAATTATGTTTTCCGATTACTATTACCAATACTCATTCCTGCGGTGTTGCCAGAGATGCTACTTTGCAATGGGTTAGCCGCACAGTCAAAGACGCCTTAGCGGATGATTTTGCATTGCCAGTAAGCGCTGAAACTTATGATGGTTTTTTGAATGACATTAACGGTTTTCATGTTAAGGCCGAACATGTTTTTGAAGCTATTAATAATGCAAAGTCAGGCGCTATTGAAGAAGGTAGTGTTGGTGGCGGTACTGGCATGAAATGCTTCGAATTCAAAGCAGGCTCAGGAACTGCTTCCCGTACTGTTGTATTTGCAGACGAGGTTTATACACTGGGTGTATTTGTTCAAGCAAACTTTGGTCAGCGCTCTGATCTGACTATATTAGGCCAATCCATTGGTAAAAATCTAGTAGAGCCTGCAATGGTTAAACACTCACCTATCAAAGAGCTCGGCTCCATAATTGTTGTTATAGCGACCGATGCACCTTTACTACCACATCAATTAAAACGATTAGCCCGTCGTTCTACTCTAGGTTTAGGACGTTTGGGTACAACGGGTAATCACTCATCAGGTGATATATTTCTGGCTTTTTCAACTCATAATCAAGATGCCTTGGCGGCCAATGATCAACAAACTCATTCGTTGAGTTATATTGCAGATCAGCAATTGGATCCATTTTTTGAGGCAGTGGTGCAAGGTGTTGAGGAGTCAGTGATTAATAGCATGGTTGCCAATAAGGATATGTTGGGGCGAGACGGTAACTATGTGCCTGCTATACCTCACGAAGTATTAAGACAGATTGCAGAATAGGATTTAATAGATCTGAAATTTAATAGATGATCATCCACTAAATACTGGTTATTTGCCTGAATTGAGCTAAATTTATTGTAACAGTATAAGCGGGTGAATGAATGTGAAGTATGTGATACTTAGCCTATGTATAGGTGTGTGTTCGCAGCAAGCCATTGCCAGTAGTATTACAATCGGGGTTTATAGCTATCAACCCGAAGTACGTTTTGTGAAAGGGGATAATGGAAAGCAGGTGGCGCAAGGCCAATCGGTTGATTTGTTGCGAAAAGTGGTTCTAGCTAGTGGGAATGAAGTGAATTTTGTTAAATTACCTTTAACCAGAGCACTTAAAGCATTGGAAAATAATAAGGTAGATATGTTATTTCCTGTGATAGATCCTCCAGCGTCGCTAAAAATCGTATCACAGCCGGTAGTAAAATCGGTGCCAGGGCTATGTTTTAAGCCGGAAAAATTTGTGGCGATTCTCAGTGCTGAGCAACAGCTAAAAGGCATGACCATTGCCTATGAAGCAGGTACATCGATTTCTCCACTAAAGGAGGGGCCTGCGCGTCTACGTGAAGTTTATGGTAGCGATGTTCGTGCTCGTATGTTTAGTATGCTTGAAAAAGGCAGAGTGAATGCTTTTTATCACCCCAATCCTAGGACTATCTATCAACAGAGCCTGCCCACATATCAGAAAATAGCTTGTTCATATTATTATGGTTACACCTCTAATATATATCTTGGTGCCAGTAATCGTTTCTTTGAAGAGCAAAATGATGAATTTAATGAGATTCAGCAGCAGTTGAAGCGTGAAATTCAGGCAATGAAAAATACTAAAAAGTCATAGCTATTACTGAGTTCCATCAATTAAGAACTCAGCTAATAGACTGACAAGTTGAAACCGCTACATATGAAATTAGGTTAATAGATCAATTACTTCTTCTTACAGTGTGCATCATTTGAAGTGCTGGTTTCTTGGCAAAGAATAAATGAGTCTTCAAAGATACTAAAGCTGATTGCCCCAGCAAAATCCCCAGTTTGCATCTTTTCCATGGTAAAGCCTGATACATCTACATCAGTCCACTGAGCTTTCTTTAAACCAGAATTTGCAGGATTATCTCTTGGTCGACCATGGCAAGATAAACAGGTTGGGCTAAAGTTCAATGGCAGCATAATACGATAAGCTAGCCTGCCTTGGAAATCGACATCTTGCTCGAAGTAGGCCTTACCTTGCGTCCATTTATCTGTTTGGAATTGCTTCATGACAGATTTTTCCCAAGAGTCGGGTGAGTTGAGCTTGTTACGTAATAAATGTAAAGGTGCTGTAAACTTTAAGTGCATAGCCTCTTGATTGAGCGACAGTAAATGTGAAAGCTGAGAGGTGTAAGTAGCGGCTATAATTCCTTTGAATTTGACGCTGCTATCAAATATTAGTGCGCGATTTAACTCATTTACTAAAGGGAGGTAATAAAGTAGTTCTTTAGTAAGAGGGTGCTGTCGAAATGGAATTTCTCGATCGTAGATCTCTTTATAGCGTCTTTCAATTTGCTCAATAAAAAGATTTCCAAACAGTATTTCTTTCCCCTCAGGCTCTGGGCTATTAATAACCCTTTGCTCAGAAAAAATAACTTTTTTTGCCGCGTTTACAATTTGAATAGCGTTGAGCATTGGCCGCTCAAGATCATTAGCTTTTGCAATATTGGTTAAGCATGACAAGAAAAGACACTGTAGCAATAGTGGAGTACTAAAGTTTTGTAGCGGTTTTGAGGATATGTTTTTTAACCATCTTAAAATTAGTTTGATGTGCATGCTGTTTACCTTTGCTGATAGTGTAGAGCAACAGATAAATACTCAGTACCTTATGAAGAAATTAGTGAGAGAGACTTAACTCTCTGATTATAATAATAGACCATTTTTGATGGTTGTTATGTTGAGGTTGCCTATCTCAATGTTGTAAGTTTAATTAAGTGCTATGGTTCAAGTAATAAAAGCTCACCTCTATCACTAATCATCACTATTTGCCCTTCCTGTAAAATAGCTATATCTCTTATCCTTCGCTTAATATCTACTAGCCACTTGGTTGTTTTATGAGGGAGAATTCTGCCTTTTGTTAATTCAGATACAGGTTTATTAAAGCGCACCTGATTTAAATGGCGTAAAGAAAGAGAGCCGAGTAGTAGTGTATTAGAGAGCTTGGGGTAAGACTTTCCCTGGTAGTAAATCATACTGGAGGGGGCTATTGAAGGAGTGTATTGCATTAAAGGTTGTTCCATACCTTCTTTTTTAGTGCTTTCTCCAACGGCAATCGGCCCCCAATACTCTTTGCCGTAGGAGATGGTTGGCCATCCATAATTAGCACCGGCACTTATTAAGTTTATTTCATCACCCCCACGAGGTCCGTGTTCAACGGCTAGTAAGCGATTACTCTCTTTTATAAATACAAGCCCTTGAGGGTTGCGGTGACCGTACGAATAAATTTCAGGCTGTGCGTTTTTAGTATCGACAAAAGGGTTGTCATCAGGGACTGAACCGTCAAGGTTGAGACGCAGAATACTACCTGCATGAGTAGCTAGGTTTTGCCCGTTACTGCGTACGCCTCGATCACCTACTGAGAAAAACATTTTTTGATCTTTGCTAAAGGCTATTCGGCTACCAAAGTGTCGACCACTGTCACTAGCTGGTTTACTGGTAAAGAGTTCTTTGAAATCTGCTAATTGCCACTGTTCACTACCAGTATTTAATTTTGCCTTAGCGAGGGCTGTTGTTACGCCATTATCCAAGGGTTTAGCGTAGGTGAAATAGACTGTGCTCGTTTGGGGGAAATCAGGAGAGATAGCGATATCCATCAATCCTCCTTGGCCGAATACAGTGGCGTTTTTTATTTCACCAATTAATGACAGTTCACGAGTTGTTAGATTGAATCGCAACACGCGCCCGGCTTTTTCAGTAATGATAATATCGCCAGAATTGGGCTCGATAGCAATTGCCCAAGGGGAAGTAAGTTGATCGTTGAGTAAAGCTGCGTTGTAAGCAAATGAGTCCACGCTGATAGGTATAAGCAGTACTGCAAGGCAGGTTTGAAATGTTGTTATCGTTCTTTGCCAAAAGCTCATAAAGAAACCTCAAATAGAGACAGTTTTTTAAGTTTAGCATGTTGTGTGAAAAACGAGCAAAGAATAAAAAAGGTAATAAATACAAAGTATTTATCTTATATTAAGGATGAGGTGTTAAGTGTTAATAAAGATTAACTCACAGTGTTAATGTATTTTTATAATTGCGCTTTTTAAGCATTATTAAGCGGCACACTAATGATTAATGTGCCGTGTATATTCCCTAAATATCGCTCTATCCCTTTTAGATGGTATTGGTTAGAAATAAAGGCGATGGGGTAGGTCTAACTCAACCCTAGCGCTCTATGTTGAATGCTTAACAAGCATAGTGTGGAGTTGGTCTTTTAAATGTAAGCGTTGTTTCTTTTGTTGCTCTACGTAGTCATCACTAGGTGTTTCAACCCCCTGTTCAATGCGATGTACTTCGTGATCTAAATCATGGTATTGCTCGAACAATTTAGCAAAGTGACGATCGTTCATTTTTAACTCGCGAATAGCATCGCGGTACTCAGGAAGTTCATGTACTAAATCATGCTTTTCTAAACTCATGGTAAGCTCCTTAGCGTGTATTTAAATGTCTTTCTAAGTCTTACTTTACGCCCTATAGGAAATTTTTAATTGACGTGAATCAAGCATTTAAACCATCGTAGGAAAAATAATAAAGCGCAAGTTTTGAGTGTTGATAGCGAGGTTATAGCTTACAAAGTAGTACTGGAAAGCAGGGGGTGGAGCTTTGCAAAAGTTATTGTGAAAGGTTGAGTGTCATTAAATGATATAAGGTATGGGTTATGAGAAATAGCCTAATAAACATGCTATTTCCCATACCAGAAGAAAAGTCAACTTAACCCTTTTTTAGCCCTTTTCAGCAGCATGTAGGTAAGCTGCTCTACTTTGTACTAAATCTAAGTAAGATAGAGTGTGGGTTTTATCTTCTAACAGGCCGATTTGCTGAGCGATTTCCAGCATGATTGTCATCATAATATCAGCGGCACTAAACTCATCTCCGGCGAAGTAATTTTGCTTAGAAAGGGTCGTTTCTACATAATCTAAGTTAAGCGCTATTTCTTTAGCAATGTACGCATCAAAGGCTTGATCACCTGCTCTTTCTTCCATACTTATAAAGAGTTTGCTAATGACAGCTAAGCTTAAAGAGCCTTCTGCAAAATTTAGCCATTCAAGATATTTGTAGTATTCAGGTGTATTGGCAGCAGGGCGAAGCTGGGTACCATCGGTATAAGTATTTAAAATATATTCAAGAATAACTGATGATTCGCAAATTACAGTATCACCATCCTCAATCACCGGCGCTTTAGCTAAAGGGTGTACCGCTTTTAAAGTATCTGGCGCGAGTTGTGTTTTAGGGTCTCGCTGGTGGTACATTACGTGGTATGTGAGCGCTAACTCTTCGAGTAGCCAGATAACACGTTTTGAGCGAGACCGATTTAAATGGTGAACTTTTATCATTGGTGTTTCCTTTGTTTTTTTAGCAGCTATATCGCATGTATATTACCTCAATGGGGGCATTACAGTTTTTCCCAAGCATTAAATTTCATTGGTATAAGGGGGATCATGAGTTTACCGTTAATACTTGATAGGTAATTATAGTTTGAAATAAGCCCCGGCCTTTGGACAAAAAGGAGGGCTTAAGGAGAAAAGCGTTTAAGCGTTGATGTGGTCGACTAAGTGCTTAGCTGTGATGCTTGAGCTTGCAGGATTTTGACCGGTAATAATAAGTCCATCTTTGATAGCAAAAGCATTCCAGTCTGGAGCTTTTTGGTAGTTAGCTCCGCGCTTTGCGAGTTCATCCTCAAGTAAGAAAGGAACAACATTGGTCAATTGTACTGCTTCCTCTTCACTGTTGGAAAAACCAGTCACAGCTTTATTGCTTAGTACAAATTCGCCTTCTGAGTTTTTTACGTTGAGTAGTGCTGCACTTGCATGGCAGACAGCCGCAACAGGTTTAGCTGTTTTTAGGAATGCTTCAATCAATTGAATAGAATCGATGTTATCTGTTAAATCCCACAATGGGCCGTGACCACCAGGATAGAAAATAGCGTCGAAATCATCAGAGCTTTGCTCCGCAAGCACCAGTGTATTGGCGATTAATGCTTGAGCGGTGTCGTCTTGATTAAACCTTTGTGTATCTGCTGTTTGAAAGTCAGCTAACTCACTATTAGGATCAATCGGTGCTTGACCACCTTTTGGTGTAGCGATGCTAACGCGAATATTTTGATCGATAAACGTGTAATAAGGTGCTGCAAACTCCTCGACCCAAAAACCTGTTTTAGTGCCTGTGTTGCCAAGCTCAGAATGTGAAGTCAAAACCATTAAAATATGTTTGTTAGCCATTTCTATGTCTCTTAAGTTGATAATGATGTAATTATAAAATGCGTAACAAATACGCACAATGCCGATAAAACTGACAACATTGTTTTAATTATTGATATAATTTAATATTTCAGCGATGACTATTAGATGGAATAAGGCAGTGGAATTATCTTTTGAGCAGCTAAAAAGTATGGTGGTATTTGCGCATGTTGTTGAGCAGGGAAGTTTTAATGGTGCAGCTAAAAAGATGGGGCTTTCACGGGCTGTTGTGAGTTATCACGTTAAAAAACTGGAAAAGCAGCTTGATGTAAGGTTGCTTAACCGCTCCACTCGCTCTATTAGTCTAACTCAAGCCGGGGCTAGCTATTATCAAAGCTGCAAAATAATTGCAGAACAAGCACAAACCGCTAATCAGCAAATCGAAGATATAAAAGAGGAACCAGCTGGGAGGCTAAAAATTACTTGCCCTGTGAATGTAGGTTTACAGTCAATAGTGCCTGCGTTAAATGAATTTATGAAGCAATACCCTAAGATAGAAATAGATTTAATGCTGACAGATGATATTGTTAATATAATGAAAGAAGGTATGGATCTGGCTATTCGAGGTGCCGCTTTAGCGGATTCATCATTGCAAGCAAGTAAGCTTGCAATATTACCCACTTGCTTGTGTGCATCCCCTGATTACTTACTGACAACTAAGTTGCCTTTGAGTCCTGTTGATTTGGCTGAACATCAATGGGTGGTCTATAAACTCAGTTCTGGTGTAATAGAGCTAAGTAAAGGTAAAAGAGCTATTAGCATAGCTGTTAAAGGGAATGTAAGTACAAATAACGCGGCTGCAAGAACAGCATTTGTAGAAGCGGGACACGGCATTGCTAGAATCCCTTTATACGATGCCTTGCCCAAAATAAAAACGGGTAGTCTTGTGCAGCTTTTAACAGACTACCAGCTTAAGGATATTGAAGTTTACGCCGTATACCCACCGGGTACAGCAAATACCAAAAAGCTACGATTGTTAATTAGCCATCTACAGGATTACTTTTCTCGTATTGCGCACTAATACTTTGATTCGCAGAACATGTTTTTTTAACCTTGAAAATTCAGAGTCAGAGTCATTCATACAAAGTACAGTGGTTCACATTAAAGAGTGACCTATGAGTTTCGTTTTATAACGCTCATAGGTCAGGGCTGTAAGTATTATTTAATAGCTAAGTGCTTTTGCACTGCGCTTAACCCGTCTTTTCCATCGAATGTAGATACACCAGATAACCAATTATTAAGCACCCCTGGGTTATTGCTTAGCCACTTTTGAGCGGCATTTGCTGGAGAAAGCGCGTCGTCCAAGATATAACCCATCATCTGATTTTCCATTTTCAGATTAAATTTTAGATTGTTTAATAGCTTGCCAATGTTCGGACACTGCTGCTGGTAACCTTTGCGGCTAAGCGTGTGAATTGTTGCCCCGCCAAAATTTTCGCCAAAATACTTATCGCCACCTGTTAGGTAAGCTAGCTCAAAATTACTGTTCATTGGATGAGGTTCCCACGCTAGAAAAGCGATGTGTTGTTCGCGTTTGATCGCTCTTTTAACTTGGCTGAGAACTCCTTGCTCACCCGATTCGACTAAGCTCCAGTCTTTTAAGCTGAAATCACCGCTATCGATCATTTTTTGTAGTAACTGATTTGCAGGGGCGCCAGCTTCTATGCCATAGATGCGCTTTTTGAATTTCTCCTTTGCCGTTGATAGTTGAGAGAAGTCTGTAATACCTTGTTCTGCTACATATTTAGGTACAGCTAAAGTGAACTTTGCCCCTGTTAAGTTGGTTGTTACTACATCGATGGCACCTTCGCCTTTGTATTTTTCAACAAATTTTTGTTGAGCGGGCATCCAGTTACCCAAAAAAACGTCGATCTCATTGTTTTTCATGCCTTCAAAGCCGATAGGTACCGCCAGAGTACTTACTTTTGCTTTGTAGCCTAGACCTTCTAAAACGGTACTTGCTAGTGCGTTTGTAGAACTTATATCGGTCCAGCCTGGATCAGTAAAGCGAACAGTTTGACAGTTGTTTGCTAAAGTATTGCTGCTAATAGCTGCGATTATAGTGATTGGCAAAATTGCCTTAGTGAATGTTTTTAACATGTTATGCCTTTTAATTATCGTTATTTTCAGTGACACGAGGGAAGCGGGCGCCCGCTTCTAGGTCGTCTAAATCAATGTGGTTACGCATATACATTTGACTGGCGTCGAAGATTGGCTGGTGGTCCCAACGAGGCGTTACGCCAAGTTTATGAGCGGCTGCAATCAGGCGTCGTCTTTGTTGGCTGATAATGACTTGCTCTGAGATTGCATCGCTATCCCAACGTTGGTTTGCCTCAGCGCGAAACTCTGAAAGTAGCTGGGCATGATTTTCATCATTGGTTAGGTTATTGCGCTCTTGCGGGTCACAGCTTAAATCGAACAGCTGATCAGGATCTCCTTTAGAGCAGACATACTTAAAGTTAGCGCGGCGTATCATGAAAAGCGGAGCGATAGCACCTTCGCCCATGTATTCACCGATCACTTCATCGTGGCCAGTTTCGCCTTGTAAATGAGGCAGTAAAGAGCGGCCATCAAGTGGCATGGCATAGTCAGGTGCTTTACCGTTATTGGCAAGCTCGGCAAAGGTAGGTAGTAAATCCATTGTAGAAACACTTTGTGAAACCCGTGCAGCTTTAAATAGTTTAGGTGCATAAACTAGCATTGGCACCCGTGCAGACCACTCAAAATAGCTCATTTTGTACCAAAGTCCTCGCTCGCCGAGCATATCTCCATGATCACCAGAGAAGACAACAATCGTATTATCATCCAGTCCCGAATCTTCTAATACCTGCATTAGCTCGCCGATTTTGTCATCAACGTAACTGATAGAGCCGTAATAAGCGCGACGAGCATTGCGAATCTGCTGGTCACTTATTTCAGTTCTATCCATTTGATAGACATGCAGTAAGCGCTTTGAATGTGGGTCTTGCTCATCTGCTGGAATTTCAAATGATGGCAATTCGATATCTTCATCTTCATAGCGGTCCCAGTATTCCTTTGGCGTTGCATAAGGGTCGTGAGGGTGGGTCATTGAAACTGTTAAGCAAAATGGGCGAGCTTCATTGCTGCCAGCTTCCTTTGCGCGATCAAATAAATAGCGCTTAGCGTGAAACACAACCTCGTCATCAAAGTCGAGTTGGTTGGTGCGTATTGTTGGACCCGCTTGGGTCACTGAAGACATATTATGATACCAAGTCGGGCGTTCTTGAGGGTTTTTCCAGTCAGGAAACCAGCCGTAATCAGCAGGATAAATATCAGTTGTTAAGCGCTGTTCAAATCCATGTAATTGATCAGGGCCGCAAAAATGCATTTTTCCTGATAATGCTGTTTGGTAACCCGCATGTCGAAGGTAATGAGCGTAGGTAGGAATATCAGCAGGAAACTCTGCTGCATTATCCCAAGCGCCTATTTTGCTCGGCAGTTGACCTGTCATTAAGACATAGCGGCTGGGGGCGCAAAGAGGGCTATTACAATAAGCGCTATCAAAAGTTACGCCACCTTGACTAAGTTTATCGATATTGGGTGTTTTAGCTGTATTGCCACCGTATGTTTTTAAGACGGGAGCTGCCAACTGATCAGCCATGATAAATAAAATATTGGGTTGTGTTTGTGGCATAAATTTGTCCTTTAATTGCAATTCGAGTTGCGATGGCGATGCTGTAAATAAGAATAATGTGAAGATTAAATTGCCTATTTCTTAATGCTTTGTAAACTAGCTAAAAACTAATCAATGAAGTAAGTTTAACTAATGTTATTAAAAAATAGATTGCCCTCAAATCAAAGTTTGATTGTGTTTGAATCAGCGGCACGACTACTTAGCTTTACTGCAGCTGCGAAAGAATTAGGCTCTACTCAGTCAGCTGTAAGCCAGTTAATGCGCTCAATGGAACTAAATTTGTCACTGCAACTTTTTCAGCGGGTTTACCGTGGTATCGAGTTAACGGAAGAAGGGAGACAGCTTTTATCAGTAGTTCAGCTAAACTTAAATGACATCGCAAATAGTATTGAAAAGTTGCAACAAGCACAGCACAAGCCTGTTTTAAATGTCGCTATGGATTACGCTTTTGCGGCTTATTGGTTACTGCCTCGCTTAACGTTGTATCGCAAGCAATACCCTGAGGTAGAAGTGCGGGTGATTAGCGAGCAAGAAGTAGAGATGAATGAGCGTGCAGATATCGATATAGCCATTATGTTTGCCAGTCACCCTCCCGATAATTCTATGCTGCTTTTTAAAGAGCAGGTTTTTCCTGTGTGTAGCCCGGGGTTTTATCAGCAAAAAGGTGGAATAAACAGTCATAAAGCATTGTCTGAGTTGCCACTGCTAAAATTGACAGAGCAAAATAATGCTCAGTGGTTGGATTGGGAAAGGTTCTTTAAAGGCAGGCGCAGCAAAGTTAAGCCTGTTGAATCAGTCATGGCGTTTAACAATTATACTTTGCTCGTGCAGGCTGCTATTGCCGGGCAAGGTGTTGGTTTAGGCTGGGGAGGGTTAGTCGATGATATGCTAACAAGTGGCATGCTGGTAGCGCTTAACGATTTTCAATTAACTTCTAATGCGGGGTATTACGCGGTGCAGTCAAATACACGCCGCAAAGGTGCAAGTGATCAGTTTATTGATTGGTTAGCGACTCAGATTACCACTTAAATGAGGCGCTCTTTGTTTATGGGTAGTTAATAGATAGTTTAAGGGGAGTTAATAGATAGTCTCGTAAGTAAATCAAGAAACGCTTTTAGTTAAGGCAAATATTACCAATCAGTTATAGCTGATAGAGCGCTTGAGAGCGTTGTAAATTTTATAAGGAATGTGCCATGATGGTGCTGTAATATATGTAGCAACTACATGTATATAGCTGATGAAATGACTAAAAGGAGTTTAGTATGCCTCATCGAACTATAAAACAAAAAAAACACTCCCCGATTGTAAGATCTTCTTTTCTGGCGGGCATGATGCTAGTCAGCAGCGCTCAAGTATATGCTCAATGCGGTACTGTCTCTATTGCAGAGATGAATTGGTCAACCGCTGAGTTTGCAGCAAATCTCGATAAAATCATTCTCTCTGAAGGGTATGGCTGCGAAGTTGATTTAGTCCCTGGTGCTACTAATACCACATTCGCATCCATGGAAAGCAAAGGTCAACCAGATGTTGCACCTGAATTTTGGAGTAACTCTGTGTCTGTAAGGCTCAAAGCGGCTCAAGAGAAGGGGGATTTAACAGTGGGGGTGCAGCTTATATCAGATGCCACTGAAGGCTGGTTCATCTCTCCTGCTATCGCTGAAAAATACCCGGATATAAAAACGGTTGATGATGTGCTCGCGCGTCCAGAGTTATTCCCTAATAAAGAGGAGCCTGGTAAAGGGGCTTTTATGACCTGCCCAACTGGCTGGGGGTGTGGTGGTGTTAATGCAAACTTAGCTAAAGCGAGTGCTTATAATTTTGAAAAAGCAGGATTTGCAATTGTAGATCCCGGCTCTGCTGCTGGGCTTGATGGTGCTATTGCTAAGGCTGTTCAGCGCAACGAAGCATGGTTTGGTTACTATTGGCAGCCAACGATAAGTGCCAGCAAGTACAAACTCAAACTGCTAGATTTTCAAGCTAAGTTCGATGCGAAAAACTGGCACGAATGTTTGTCAGTAGAAGATTGTGATAATCCCCAGCGAACGACATGGATAGCATCTAAGGTAAATACAGTTGTCTCAACTAAGTTTGCACAGAAAAATCCAGATTTAATGGATTACTTTAATAAGCGCTCATACAGCTCTGCCGAAGTCGGCCCTATTATTGTTTATATGGATGAAAATCAAGCAAGTGGTGAGGATGCCGCATATTACTTCCTTAAAAATTATGAGCCGCTTTGGACTTCATGGGTCTCTAAAGAGGTGGCAGATAAAGTGAAAAAGTCACTGTAAATATGAAGCTTATTTAAAATTGAAAAGAGGGGCTGATTTAGCCCCTTTTTTGCAAATGTATTAGTAAATAACTTTCGAAATTTAAAGGTCAGAGTTTTCAGCTGTTATGGTGAAGAGTCAATTGCAAACAGAATCAAAAATCATCTATGGAGGATGCTGTGAGTTGGTCTGAATTTCCCAGTATGTCTAAAAGCGAGCTGCGTGGTTTGCGCAAATCGATAGATCAAGGTTTTAGAGAATTCGCTGCTGAGTATGGTGAAAGCTTAGAAAAATTTTTTGATCCACTACTGAGTTTTTTAATCTTTAGTGAACGCTTATTACTAAGTACGCCATGGCCTTTGATGATTGCTATCTGTGCCTCTATCGCTTTTGTTGGCAGTCGCAGTTGGAAGATTGTGATAGGTGTGGTGGTTGCTTTCTTGGTGATCGGCTATTTAGGGATGTGGGCAGATACGATGCGAACATTATCTATCATCACTGTTTGTACGGCAGTGGCTGTAGCTATTGGTATACCCATTGGAATATTGATGGCCAAGTCAGATCGCACTCAAACAGTGGTGTCGCCAGTGTTAGATGTTATGCAAACCATGCCTAGTTTTGTCTATTTGATTCCAGTGGTTATGTTGCTTGGTATCGGAAAAGTAGCAGGTATGTTGGCTGTGATTGTCTATGCATTACCGCCAATCGTACGCTTAACCAACTTAGGGATTCGCGAGGTAGATAGTGATGTTATTGAAGCGGCTGATGCATACGGAACTAACAGCTGGCAAAAATTGACCAAAGTTCAATTACCACTGGCGCTACCCGCTATTTTTGCCGGGGTTAATCAAACGATTATGTTATCGCTTTCAATGGTGGTTATCGCTTCGATGATTGGAGTCAAAGGCCTAGGGCAGCCTGTTCTTAAAGCCATCCAGAATCAGTATTTCGCGATTGGCCTATTGAACGGCTTTGCTATTGTTGCACTGGCGATTATTTTTGATCGCGTTTCTCAGCGCTACGGTATGCGTATTCAAAGGCATCGCCAAGGTAAAAGTGATGTCTGAATCTAACGTAAAAATTCACATTAATAATCTGACTAAAATTTTTGGTGCAAGCCCATCATCAATGTTACCCCTCGTTGAGCAAGGGATTGGTAAAGGTAAACTGCTGGAAGAGCACGATCATGTGTTAGCGCTCGATAGAGTCAACATGCAGCTTAACGCGCATTCGATAGAAGTCATTATGGGGTTGTCTGGGTCAGGGAAATCAACATTGGTGCGCCATATTAATCGGCTGATAGCGCCAACTTCGGGTAGTGTGCTGGTGGATGGTGAAGATGTATGCGCTATGTCTGATAAAACACTGAGGGATTTTCGTCAACGAAAGACAGCCATGGTCTTTCAAAATTTTGCACTTTTACCGCATCGTACAGTGATTGATAACATTGCTTTTGGTCTTGAGGTGCGAGGTGTTGGCAGAACGCAGTTAAATGAAAAAAGCTATTTTTGGTTAGATAAAGTGGGGCTAGCAGGGCTGGATAGGCATTACCCTGCACAGCTTTCAGGCGGAATGCAGCAGCGGGTTGGGTTGGCGCGAGCGTTGGCCTGTGATGCCGATATCTTAATGATGGATGAGGCCTTTAGTGCTTTAGATCCATTGATTCGCTCTGATATGCAAGATATTTTACTCGAACTACAAAAAGATCTGCGAAAAACGATTGTTTTTATTACTCATGATTTAGATGAAGCACTTAAGATTGGTGATCGCATTGCTATTTTGAACCAAGGCAGATTAGTGCAGCAAGGCAGTACAGAAGATATATTATTACGCCCAGCAGATGGTTATGTGCGTCGCTTTGTTGCAGATGTGAACCGAACGGGAGTACTCAGAGCACGCTCCATTATGGCGCTCAAGTGGCAGCAGGAAAAAGCACAAAATAACGCAGTGGTTGTTCAAGAAGATGATACCTTGCGTAAAGTGCTACATATGATGTTAAAAGCAGATTCCTTTAATGCAGTTGTGACTGACGAAGCCGGTAAAGCGGTAGGGCATATTGATGCCGATATGGTAGCGCAAGCCGTAAATTATTAGCAATACGGCAGTTAAAGGCTTAACAATAGAACAAGGATAGTTTGGAATGGATGTAGCGCAAAAGGAATATGATTTAGCGGTGTCTTGTTTGCAAAAGGGTGACAATAGTCAGGCGCTAGAAAAATTTAAAAATGTACTCAAAATAGATAATAAACATGTGCTTGGACAGCACTATTTTGGGTTGTTAAGTATATCATTGGGTAAAGGAGTGATAAGTTCAGCACAAGCCATGAATAGAGCGCTAAGAAGCGATCCTAGTTCTAAAATAATGAGGGATAACCATTTTGGAATAGCGCTAGTTGCCTATCGAGAAGGCAAAAAGTCGATTGCTATGCTGCTGCTTGAGTTTGCCAGTTCGCTGTTGAAAAATGATCTCGAACTGATATCGAACTTGGCAAGAATCTATTTACTTAATAATAAAGCAGAACAGGCCTGGGAGTTATTGGAAAAAGTAGAAATCCAGAAAGATTTTAACTGTCTTTTTTATCAGGCAGTGAGTGCAAAGTTTATGAATCGAGAGAATCAGGCAACCCAGTTGTTTAATCAGGCTTTACGCTTGAATCCTTTACAGGTGCTGGGAATGAATAATAAGCACGCAAAATCTGAGCAGAAAGCTAAAGTGCTGGTTTGTTTTGCAACTGAAAAAATACCATTTCAAGTACATGCAAAGAATGAGCAGATCGCTTTTTCAATTAGCGGTGGTCATTTTAGTACTGATATTTTATTGAGAGGCGCGAGCGTCAGCCAAAAGCAGTTGTTTATCTCTGGTTCAAAGGCTTGTCAGCAATATTTAGCAGATATCGATCAATATGATGTGGTCATTAATGCGATATCAGATCCTGAAATAGCAAAGGAATCCTTAACTATATTGCAGGAAGGGCTTGTAGGAAAAAATGTAAGACTGATCAACCCTCCCGAGTTTGTGCTTCCAACAACTCGCGAAGAGATCTATCAGAGAATTGCCAAAATTCCACAGGTTTTGATGGCGCAGACTTGGCAGCTAAAGCTGCAAGGAAGTGCAGAGCAATGTAAAAAGCAGTTGGCAGATATTGAACCTCCCTACTTATTGCGCCCTTTAGGTAGCAGTACAGGGGTTGGTTTATCAAAGATTGATAATATTGAAGAGATTAACCCACTGCTGCCTAGTTTAAATAACCAAGTGCTAAACATTTGCCCTTTTATCAATTTTAAATCAGCAGATGGGCGTTATCGTAAATATCGAGTGTTTGTAATTGGTGGTGATATCTATCCTGAACACTGTGTAATCAGTAATCATTGGAATGTACACAGCTCCTCAAGGCTGATTTTGATGAGAGATAATGATCAATACCGCAAAGAGGAAGAGCGCTTTACAGCCGATATTTCAAATGTACTCAATGCAAAACAGCTGCGAGCGATTAAAGACATTGCCGATGTGCTCAAGCTCGATTACTTTGGTATAGATTTTAGTTTGATGGATGATGGCACGCTCTTGGTATTTGAAGCGAACAGTGGCATGCGAGTGAACTCTGATTACAATCAAGAATTTCCGTATTTGCGCCCAGCGATTGAGAAAATATGCCTTGGCTTTGGAAAAATGCTAAATAATAAGCTTCAACAAAAGCTTTGAACCTAACGTGCTAAAAAGCATTAACCGCATATGCAAAAGACAAGAAAGGCTTATGGGGCATATTCTTATGCACCCTAAGCAAAACAGACATCAATACCTGATATGAGCCTTGCCAATTTAAAGAATTCTCGTCTAGCACTCATTCAAAGAGTGTATTTAGTAGTTGTACCTTAGTGTGATTACAGTAATATGAGGCGATTGAAAACACGCTGCTCTGGTATTCGTTGGCAGGAATAAGACTGGATTAAGGGTAGCCGAAAATATTGTAGCTATTCGCTAATTGATAAGTTCAAAAGGTATTTAATGGTACATTGGTCAAGTGAAAGCCGTATAAAGATTTTAGTAACAGGCCCTAAAGAGCAGGTAGGGAAAGCACTGTTGGAAGCGGGTGCTAAAAGCGATATATTTGAAGTTGTCGGTGCAACTTCTAATGCTCCTAACCTTCGTGATAAGCAAGTCGTTACCGATGTGATAGAGCAAAATAATCCAGATTTTGTGGTAAATACACTCGGTTATAACTCTGTTGTGGTCAGTGAGAAAAAAGTTGATTTATGCTATCTACTCAATCGTGATTTTGTAGCGATACTGGCAGAGGTTTGTGCTGATAAAGGCATTCCTATTATCCATTTATCGACAGACCACGTGTTTGATGGGCACTATGCCAGCGGCTACAGCGAAGATGATCAAACTATTCCCTTAGGCATTTTTGGTAAGAGTAAATGGGACGGTGAAGAGGTTTTACGTAAAAAGCAGCCAGAGCATCTTATTTTGCGTGTGAGCTGGTTGTTCTCACAGTGGGGTGAAAATTTCTTAACGCGCTCTTTAATTGATGGTCGAATAGAAAAAGAAATGTTCGCAGCTGATGATAGACAAGGATGCCCAACGTCTGCATCAGATATTGCTAGAGTGATTTTTGCGGTTATTAGGCAACTTAATGAAGACGCTGGAGCTTGGGGCACTTACCATTATTGTGGCGCAGAGGTGACGACTCGATTTAAGTTCTTAGAAGCTATTTTCGATCGCGCAAGGCAACATGAACAGTTGGCTACTGAACAATTGAATTCAGTGACTCGGTCAGAATTATATGCAAACGCCGAGAGGCCTGCATCCTCAGTGCTTAATTGTAAAAAGCTATTGAGTAATTTTGGTATCCATCAGCGCCCATGGCGAAC
>CAKZOD010000014.1 GCA_937136055.1 uncultured Oceanospirillaceae bacterium
CAGTTGGTTATTGATGGTGAACAGAAGTATCTAAAACCTTTGAACCCGCAATACCCTGCAATACCGATCAACGGCAACTGCACCATCATCGGTGTAGTACGACAAGCTATCATCGATTTCTGGTAGCGAAGGAATTTGTGGTTTAGCCACAGTTGTTCATGAGCTGAAGAAGCAACGATTGCAAACAGCTACAACTGAGCATTGGCGCACGCTGAGAGTAAATGGTAACCGATTAGATAACCATTGATTGTTTATAAAGTCAAGATCAGCGAAAATAGCGGCCAATTACGATTAACACGACGGATTTGACAAGCGAAGAACTGAAAATAGAGTACTTCCAAAAGTGTGTACAAATCCGTGTACAAACTAAAAGAATTTATACATGGCAAACCAAGATTTTCTTAATGAAATCAATAAGCGAAGGACCTTTGCTATCATCTCGCACCCTGATGCGGGTAAGACAACAATTACTGAAAAGCTGCTTTTGCTCGGTAACTTGATTCAAAAAGCAGGTACAGTAAAAGGTAAGAAAAGTGATCGCCATGCTACATCTGACTGGATGACGATGGAGCAAGATCGTGGTATCTCCATTACATCTTCAGTCATGCAGTTTCATTGGAATGATAAAGTTGTCAATCTGCTTGATACACCGGGTCACGAAGATTTCTCTGAAGATACTTACCGTACATTAACAGCAGTCGATAGTGCTTTGATGGTTGTTGATGGCGCAAAAGGTGTCGAGGATCGAACCATTAAATTAATGGAAGTTTGTCGGTTACGTGATACGCCTATTTTCTCTTTTGTTAACAAAATGGATAGAGATATACGTGATCCGATTGAGCTGTTAGATGAAATTGAAAGTGTTTTAAAAATAGCAGCAGCGCCAATTAACTGGCCAATAGGTATGAGCACCTTTTTTAAAGGGGTTTATAACTTAATAAATGATGAAATACATGTTTATACGCCGGGTAAAGGTGCAGTGTTACCTGAAGATATCCGCATTCAAGGGCTAGATTCTCAAGAGGCGAAAGAGCTCCTAGGGGATATGTATGATGATTTTGTTGATGAGATTGAGCTAGTACGCGGTGCAACCAATGAATTTGATCGTGAGTTGTTTTTGAAAGGAGAGTTAACACCGGTGTTTTTTGGTACTGCTCTAGCTAACTTTGGTGTTAAGGAGATGCTAGATGGTTATACCGATTTTTCTCCAGCGCCCATTCCCCGCGAAACACAAACACGTTTAGTTGAGTCTGATGAAGCAAAATTTTCGGGGTTTATTTTTAAAATCCAAGCGAATATGGACCCTAAGCATCGCGATCGAATTGCCTTTATGCGAATTTGCTCAGGTAACTACAGCAAAGGCATGAAAATGCGCCATTGTCGTGTTAAAAAAGATGTCAAAATTGCAGATGCTGTGACCTTCTTAGCCGGTGATAGAGAAAGTGTTGAGCAGGCTTGGTCTGGGGATATCATTGGTTTACATAACCACGGTACGATTCAAATCGGAGATACTTTTACAGAAGGTGAAGAGCTTAAGTTCACGGGGATACCGCATTTCGCCCCTGAGTTATTTAAGAAAGTACGTTCTGTTGATCCACTGAAAGCCAAGCAGTTACGTAAAGGTTTGCAGCAGCTATCTGAAGAGGGGGCTGTACAGTTGTTCCAGCCTAAGAAAAATAATGACCTCGTTCTAGGCGCCGTAGGTGTGCTTCAATTTGAAGTTGTCATGTTCCGCTTAAAAGACGAATATAAAGTAGATTGTCTATACGAAACTGTTTCGGTGCAAACGGCTCGTTGGGTTGAGTGCGATGATGCTAAGATGCTAGAAGACTTTACCCGAAAAGGTAATGATAACCTCGCCATTGACGGTGCAGGTTTGCTGACATATTTAGCGCCGACACGCGTTAACTTGAGTTTAACTGAAGAGCGCTGGCCTGATGTTCAATTTAGGGCAACTCGCGAACATTGATCTGTTTTTCTTTTTACCGTTCATTATCAAAGAAATAGATTGAGAAGAGCAGTGTCATTTTTATAGATCTAAGTGGTCGTGGTGTTTTTAAAAGGAGCATATTAGTTGCGTTTTATTGATAGCCATTGCCACTTAGATTTTGATCAGCTGAGCTCAATACTCCCTCAAGTTTTAGCTGATGCAACAGCGCAGGGAGTGACAGAGTTTGTCGTGCCCAGTGTTACAGCTAAAAACCTTGCAGCTGTTAACCAGCTAAGTCACGAGCATTGCTCGATACATCCTGCCTTTGGCTTACATCCATGCTTTATGCATGCTCACCAGCCAAATCATATCGATATATTAATAACGTATCTTGAAAAGTTTCAACCATGTGCAGTGGGAGAGATAGGCTTAGATTTCTTCATTACTCAAGATTCTGTACACAAGGCTGATCAACTTCAGTTGTTTAAACAGCAGTTGTCTCTAGCAAAGCAATTTTCATTACCGGTGATACTACATGTGCGTAAAGCGCATGATGATGTTCTACAGTGTTTGAAAAAGATCAAGTTTGACCAAGGCGGGATCGTACATGCATTTAATGCAAGTAAGGTGCAGGCTGAGCGCTATATCAACGAGTTTAATTTCAAGTTAGGCTTTGGTGGTGCGCTGACGCATCAAAGGGCGACGAAGCTTCGAGAGCTTGCGAGTAGCTTGCCCCTAGAGTCTTTAGTATTAGAAACTGATGCGCCCGATATGCCACTAGTAAATATGCTTGAAAGCTATAATCAGCCAGCGAATATTTCTTTGATTGCTCAAACGTTATTTGAATTGCGTAAAGAGTCAAAAGAAAAGATTGCCGAGCAGTTATGGTTAAACACTTATGAGTGTTTAAGGCTGGCATAGACCGAGCAGTTCTTAGCTAGCAAAAAATAATAAAAGAAAGTTTTAACAGTAAGCAGTGTTTTATGCGTAACAAAGCTTACTGGGCCTTCATGTGTTTATTCGCCAACTATGTTGTTTGGATCGCTAATTTTTTTAAGCACGCGCCAAACAGTAGCTGTCTGTTGATTTATAGGTAATCTATATAGGCCGTTTTCTAGCTGTGTGGCTTGGTAATCTAAATTATCTCCATTGAGCAAAATATTGATCAAGCTAGAGGTGCGGTTCGTGCCAGAAATTTTCTGTTGATAGATATTTTCAATTTCCTTTACATCAAACACATTAAAAGCGACTTGCTTTAAATCCTGACATGCCCCTATTCTATCTGGCTCATCATATCCTGCGCAGAATTTGCCGCTTTGAGGGTTGAGCAGGTATGAAGTTGAAGGGCTTAAATCAATTTTTGGGATACTACAGCCGACAATGATAAGGCTACTTATCATTAGTATTTTAAATTTAATTACGGATTTAAGAAATGTAGTACAGTTGTTCTTAGAGTTATTCATTCTGTTTGCTCCTAAACTAATCAGAAGATTTACAATAATCGGCAAATTCATTGGTAACAGATACATCAATAGCCTGTTTATAACCAGGAATATGAATACTCTGTTTGGTAATAGTTAAATCATCACCTTCAAGTACGTTATGGTTAAACTTGTAACTCGGCTTAATTTCACCGCGAGTTGCGGCGACATCATAAGCCTGTGCCTTTGCGACAACCTTTTTGTTGAGGTCTTGCCATGTTGTTAGCTTGTCAGCGCCATGTTTGTTTAACAATAATTCTTCAACAATATGTGGCCCAATTACAGGGGCACTGGCGTTGTTACCACCAAACCCTTTCGAGTTCAAAATAACGGAATCAACACCTTTTACACCTACTTCAATGTGCTCGTTTGAGAAATGCAGGTTGCTGCTGTGAATGTCATCCGCGAAGGTTTTGCTTGTTTTTATGCCCGGAATATAGCCGTATTTCCAAACACCAAGAGAACTGCTGAGCTGGTCTCCTCCAGCGGTACCTTGAGAGTGACCTAGATAGCATTTAACCGCCGCTACTGGCCAGTTTGTGATAGCGAATGCTTTTGCTACTTCGTTAATAACATGGGACTCAGTTACACGATTTTGCGGAGTGCTGGTGCCATGTGCTTGAACAAATGACCGCTGTTGCAATGATTCTTCGCCGAGCATTTTGCTGACAAGTGCTGCAGACTTGCTTAAAGTAATATAGTTACCAATACCTGGCGCAGAGATAGATTTCTTATGGCCATCAGCATTGACAAAAACATCGGGAACGGCACCAAAAATTTGTGCGCCAAGAGAAAGTGCTAGCTCATCATTCATTAATAAAACAAACTGGCTAGATTCTCCAATGGTGAATCCGCAGTTTTCGGCAAAAGGACGGCAAGTTTTACGATAATCGCTATCGTCTAGCTCAGTGACATTATCCAGAGCTATTAAATCCTTATCTTCAGCGAGTGCTCCCATAGTGCGAAAGCCTTCGATTACTTCGGGAGTAATTGGAGCATCACTGCCACCCACTAAAACAACCTTTTTACGGCCTTGTTTTATATCCTGAACGGCATTGCGCAAGTTATAAAGGAAAGTTGCACATGCACCTAATGCACCGCCAGTACTGCCAACATTACCTAAAACATAAGCGTTAACAAAGTCAGCAGGCATTTGAGCATAGCCTAATGGCATCTGCTTAGATGTTATACGTTTACCAATACTTGGGTATTTAGTTAAACCACCAAAGCCTAAATCATCTAATTGGCCGATAGAGTTGCTCGCGTATACCGCAATGTCATCAGGGGATACAGAGTCAGCAATATCTTGAAAATCAATGCCTGTGGAATTGATAGCGTCGCTGGCAGCATAAATAGTCATTTGTAAATTGCGTGGATGATTGCGAGACTGGTATAACTTGCCAGGCTCAAAGCCCTTAGGTAGCTGTCCTGCAGCCTTTACAGCTGACTCTTTATAATCCGGTAAAATAACAGGTAGCTCACCGGATACAGTGATTTTGAAAGTGTTAGATACTTGCTCAGAGACTTGCCAATTCTCAGGGATAACATTTGGTAGTTGTCTTTTCGTTAAGCTAAAAGTAATGGGTTGTTCGCTTTTGAGCTGCACTGATTTATTCATCACCATTGCATGAACATCAAAATGATCAATGTCAATTTTGCGGATGAGTGAGTTTTGCAAAATTTGATCTCTAATATGATCAATAAGATCATCCACATGGTTAAATTCGCCATCAGCACAATGATAATTATTGTTCTCAATAGTGGCAATATTACTCAGTGTTGCCAGGGAGAGTAGTGTTGCAGTTTGCTCTTCTTTTGGTAACTTTTCTAAGATTAAGCGACGGTAGCTATGGTGGAAGGAGCTTCTTCCCGCTGGATTAATACCACCGAATCCAACGATAACAGGTAGATGTGACAATGAGTGCTCCTTAACAAAGACGGTTTAAATGATTATGTTCGAGTAGTGTGCTATCTATAAAACATTCTGTGAATGCGCATGTGAAAACAATAGTTCAGATACTCAAAATGCCAAGAGTCGTACAAAGGTATCCACAACTGATATATGTTTATTGGTTGTGTGTATTTTTAAAGACAAATGGATAACAAATCTATGAAGGCAGTATTCTAGCGATTGCTAGTAAAACTGGCTAGCGCTTTAGCGGCATTTTTGATCTTTAATTGAATGATTTAATAAGCGTATTGTCAGGTTTGTATTAATAGTAAGTAGTCCTTTAGAAAATGCACTCATTAATAAAATGAAAGCCTTGGTTTGAACAGCGATAAGATAAAGAAGATCACTTGATGAGAGAGTATTAATGAGGCCTTGTTTAGGTATGTCAAATATTGATGAGTTTCAACTAGGTATTCAGTGGCGATCGGCTTATACTTTGAGTTTGAATCTAAAGTCTGACTAGCTTAAGCCACAAGGAGCTGAAAATGAACAAGAAACTTGCAATATTAATGTTGCCACTAGTTGTTTTAAGTGGTTGTGCAACGACTCAAGGAGAAAATGGCAAAGCAACATACGGTGCAATTGGGGGAGCTTTAGTAGGGGCTTTGCTTGGAAGCCAAATGGATAATGATGGTAACCGCGATACAGGCATTATCGTTGGAGCTTTGGCTGGGGCAGCTGCTGGTGGTGCGATTGGTAACTATATGGATCGCCAAGAAGCGGCAATGAGAGCGCAGCTTGAAGATGAGCGTCGTCGAAATGCAATTGAAGTTGAGCGAATTAAAGAGGATACCTTAAGGTTAGTGTTAAATGATGATGTTTCCTTTGATACTAATTCAGATAAAGTGAAGCCTTCTTTTCATGGATCGCTCAATAAAGTGAATCAAGTTTTGGCTCACTATCAAAACTCCAGAATTACGATTGTTGGGCACACTGATTCTAGAGGGTTAGAATCTTATAACCAAGGGTTGTCGGAGCGCCGAGCAACTGCTGTACAGCGTTACTTAGAGAAGGGCGGTGTAAGTGTAGGGCGTTTAGATACAGAAGGTCGAGGTGAGCTTCAGCCAAGAGATACAAATGATACAAGCGCTGGACGTAGCCGCAATCGCAGAGTTGAATTACTCGTTCAGGCAGTCGGCAGTTAACGACTGCAATTTAAGCGTTTTTTAAGAGCGCTTATTAAAGCTCCTCTGTTTAGTGCTTAGTGCCTAGTGCCTAGTGGAGGAGTGCTTAAAGCTTTGTCATGCAGTAGTTTGCTCTAATTATTAAAATACTTCCCCTCCCCCTCTTAACTCTTCTTGTGTGATAAATACAAAAGTCTCGCTTTGCTAGCACAAAAAGCTTATATCCCTTGGGATTAGATTTTACAGAGTTTAGATGTGTTTTCTGGTTCGGTTGTTGATCTAAAGCGTCAGCTTGTATTAGGTGGATTAAGTTGCATAGTATCTAAAGAGTAGGCAAAAAAAAACCAGTTAGAAACTGGTTTTTTTGCTTTAGCCTTTATGGAAAGGCTAGCAATTAACAGTAGAAACGTTATGACGTTTCAGTGTTATTAGCTTTTACCGCTGATTTGAACGTCTACACGACGGTCAGCACGTAGGCAGCTGATAAGTTCAGCACCACGGCCAGAACACTGTGCTACAGGTGCAGATTCACCTTGGTAGTCAACAGAGATAGAAGAAGGTTTAACGCCTTCGTTCGTTAGTGCATTAGCAACGTTAACAGCACGACGCTGTGAAAGTGCCATGTTGTAAGCGCTGTTGCCGATAGGGTCAGCGTGACCAACTAGGCTAACGTTTGCAACTTTTGATAAGCCGTTGATGTATTGAGCGATTTGAGAAACGTTACCAACGGTAGCGCTATCGAAATCGAAGAATACAGCGAATTTTTTAGCAGCATCAGCAGCAACAGGTGCAGCAGCTGGAGCGCCGTCACATGCAGGTGCATCAGCGTTAGTCCATACAGAGTGCTTTAAGCAGCTGCCATTGCTGGTGCGCCAAATAGTTCCATTAGAGTTTGTTACGTAGCCGTGGTTTTGCTGGTGAGCCATCGCAGATGTAGATAGAGTCACCGCTAAAGCCATGCTGGCAGTAATAGCTAACTTTTTCATTTTTAACTTCCTTTATAGTGTGAATATTGCTACTAACATCACTTGCACACCAGTGCTACTCAAAGTGTGTTCAATTATAGGCATGCGCATGTCTTAGCATTGTACTGGTTGTAGCCAAGTTTTGGAACCCTAAATCCCAACAGTATCAACTAGTTTAATCATTTATAGACTATGGAAGCACTTTTTTGTAGGGTTTTATCGTAACTTTTTCATAAACACCAGCTTCAATGTATGGATCTTCGCTTGCCCATTGTTCTGCAGCAGTTAAACTTTCGAATTCAGCTACAATTAAACTTCCACTGAAGCCTGCTTCTCCGGGATCCTCACTATCGATAGCTGGGTGGGGACCTGCCAAGACTAATTGGCCTTTTGCTTGCAGCTCCTTTAATCGTTCTACGTGAGCAGGGCGAGCTGCTAATCTTGCTGCTAATGAGTTCTCAGTATCTTCTGCGATAATGGCGTATAACATAGAATTTCTCTTTAGGTTTTTTATTGTGAAGGAGGTGTCTCGTCACTTTTGCTGTGCATGGAAATATAGACACCTTGTGCAATGATGAAAACAAGGGTTAGACCTAACATACCGAATAATTTAAAGTTTACCCAAGTATCTTCAGAGTAGTTAAAAGCGACATATAAATTAATGACACCCATAAGTGTGAAAAAAACGACCCATGCAAAGTTTAAAGTGCCCCAAATATTTTGCTTAAGTTCTATCTGCGCTCCCATAATTCTTTCAATTATAGTTTTCTGGCCAATGAAGTGGCTGCCAAGAAAAGCAGCGGCAAAAATCCAATTAACAACAGAAGGTTTCCATTGAATGAAGGTCTTATCTTGGAAAATAACGGTTGCCCCTCCCATTAGAACCACTAACACCAGAGTAACGAGCTGCATTTTTTCAATTTTGCGCTCTTTAATCCATGAATAAGCGATTGCTGCGACAGTGGCAGGTATAAGTGCGGCCGTTGCCATTATTATATCGTCGGTGAATTTATAAACAGCGACGAAAATGACAATGGGTAAAAAGTCTAAAAATAGTTTCATTGAATTATAGTTTCTCTGTAAAAAAATGTTGAGACAAATTTACCAGATTCTTAGGGGGAGTTGTAAAGATGATTTAAAAAAATCTAATTAAATCGTCAAAATCAGTTAAACTGGTGCGAGTTAATAGCAGATACTAGAAACAAGCAGACAAAGGTTTATTGGTCTAAAGTTTATGACTTTTTTAAAATACGATTTACATACACATACAACCGCATCAGATGGGAGTTTATCGCCAGTCGAATTATTTGAGCTGGCGGATGAGCACGATATAAAAATATTGGCAATAACCGATCACGATTCTGTTACAGGTGTGAAGCAGGTAATAGAGCTACAGCAACAAAAGAAATTGAAAGCAGATATAAAAATAATACCTGGTGCTGAGTTAACTTGTTTATTAAATAATCAGATATTGCATGTGGTTGCATTAAATGTTGATATTGATAACCCTTTACTTACTAAGCACCTTTTAGAACTGCATGCGTTGAGAATAGAGCGGGCAGAAAAAATCTCTTTAAAACTGCAAAAATGTAAATTACCTGATTTAATGCCGTATGTTCTGGATAAAGTTAAAGACGGTCAAATTGGGAGACCGCACTTTGCAAAAGTACTTTGCGACTTAGGTTTTGTTGCTAATGAAGCAGCAGCTTTTAAAAAGTATTTAGGGGCAGGTAAAAGCGCTAATGTAAAAGTGCAATGGCCAGAATTAGAAGAAGTGCTGGCGGTTATTAAAAATGCTGGAGGGATCGCTGTACTGGCGCACCCTACAAAATACAAGCTAACAATGAGTAAATTGAGAAAAGTAATTGCCGCTTTTGCAGAGCTTGGTGGAAATGGGATTGAGATTAGCTATCCTGGTGTCACAAGGGAGCAGCAAAAAATATTGAAGTACGAAGCTGATAGACATCAGTTATTAGTATCGGCAGGTAGCGATTTTCATACGCCAGCTAATACTTGGATTGAGTTAGGAAGGTATCCTGAGCTCCCTTGCGAAATGCCCCATGTATTAAAGCAATGCTTTGATCGAAAAGTAGAAATAACAGCTTAGAGTAAACAAGTATACGCTGTAGCTAATAAGTAGTTTAATTGGTGTGCTTTGTTTGTATCAGATTTTAGTCTTATTCCCTTTGGGTGAGTTATTCAGAGGTTTTTCGTTAATATATAAACAGTAGAGGTTTATATGAGTCAGTTTTTCCAAATACACCCAGATAATCCCCAGAAACGATTAGTTCAGCAAGCCGTAGAAATACTAAATAAAGGGGGAGTTATTGTTTACCCTACTGATTGTGCTTATGCCATTGGTTGTCATTTAGGCGATAAAACAGCGGTTGATAGGATTAAGAAAATCCGAAAGTTAGATGATAAACATAACTTTACTCTGGTTTGTAGAGATTTGAGTGAGTTAGGTGTCTACGCCAAAGTTAATAACCAGCAATATAGGCTTTTGCGAAATAGTACTCCTGGGGCTTATACGTTTATTTTAAGGGCAACCTCTGAAGTACCAAGGCGTTTATTGCATGCCAAGCGTAAAACAATTGGCTTAAGAATACCTGATAGTAATATTGCTCTTGCTATTATGGAAGAGTTAGGAGAGCCGATAATGAGTACTTCATTAATACTGCCGGGTGAAACAGAACCGTTAACGGATCCGTACGATATACGAGAAGTTTTACAGCACCATGTAGACCTTGTTATTGACGGAGGGTACTGTGGAATGGAAGCGACTAGTGTTATTAATTTGGTAGAAGATATACCTGAAATAATTAGAGAAGGAGCTGGAGATACAGCGCAATTTGAATAATAAATTATGATCAATTAAATTATAAATGGTTTAAAGTTGAAAAGTATTTATGAGTAAGTTAAATTAGTCTAAGTTTTATTATTAATTAGGAAAAACGAATGACTGATTTTGTAAGAATATTAACTCGTAAAAACTCTCTGCGTAAACAATGTCAGGAATTGTCTATTGATGAGCTAACTAAAATAATCACTGATTTAACAGATATTTTAGAAGAGCATCAAACAGTAGAAAAAGAACGCTCTGAAGCTGAACAATTAAAAGCTGAAAAAATTGAAGCTATACGTAAAGCCATGGAAGATTCAGGGATTGGTTTTGAAGACTTGAAAGAGTTAGTTCCTGCGACACCTAAAAAGAAAGTAGAAGCTAAATACCGAGTTATTGTAGATGGTGTCACTCATGAGTGGTCAGGAAGAGGTCGCACACCAGTTGTATTTCAGCAATATTTTGATGATAACAACGTCACAAAAGAAAGCTGCTTAATAAAATAAATACTGTACAATAGCTTGATAATAAAAAAGCCCTCTGAGTTTTCAGCGGGCTTTTTTATTTGTTGTACAAAGATAAAGTAGAAAATAGTTTTAAATGGAGCGTCAAAAATGGCAGATGAAAAACTACAGAAAGTATTGGCGCGCTCTGGTTATGGCTCACGTCGTGAGATGGAGCGCTGGATAGGGGAAGGTAGATTCTCTATCAATAGTGTAAAAGCAAAATTGGGTGATAGAGTTAGCCGGCATGATGTTGTCGAGCTAGACGGTCGAATCATCGAACTAATTTCAGAGATTGACAGCCCGAGAAGAGTGTTAATTTATAATAAGCCGGTTGGTGAGGTGTCTACAAGACATGACCCTGAAGGTAGGCCAACGGTCTATGATCACCTTCCGCCACTGAAAAACGGACGCTGGATAGCTATTGGTCGATTGGATATCAATACCTCTGGTTTGTTAATCTTTACTACAGATGGGCAGCTAGCAAATCAGCTAATGCATCCTTCTGCAAATATTGACAGAGAGTATGCTGTAAGAGTGCTGGGTAATATCGATGAAGAGATGATTAATCGATTAAAGGAAGGTGTGCTGTTAGAAGATGGCATGGCTAAGTTCTCGGATGTTCAATTCTTTGACGGCGACGGTGCTAATAAATGGTATCACTGTGTTGTAATGGAAGGGCGTAACCGTGAAGTGCGGAGACTTTGGGAATCACAAGGTATTAAAGTAAGTCGCCTGAAGCGTGTTCGCTACGGGACTATATTTATGCCGAGCGACGTCAAAATTGGTACTTGGAAAGAATTAGACCTTAAAGAAGTTAAAAATTTATCCAAGTATCTTAATTTAGGTGATAAGAAGCCACTGAAGCTTAAGCCCGCTGAAAAAGCAGGCCTTGACCGCCGTTATAAAAACCAGCGGATTCGTCAAGAAGTAGGTAGAAAAAAGCGCGACTAGAATGACTGTAGCACTGCAGATCTATTGCGGTGCTATCACTTCTTAATTTTTTCGAATAAAAAGATTAGGATCTAGCGTGTAAGGTTGGTCAAGTGTTGTTAGAGCAGCTTTTGAGCTGAGAAACATAGCTTGATCAGCATATTTTTGATTGGTGATAAGCTGTAAATAAAGCCAATCTTCTTTTGTGCTGTGTTGTAAAATATTAGCTATCTTGTTGCCTTCGCTATCAAAAATACTGTCCCCTCTTTCAAGTTCAGTAGCATGTGCAGTTTCAACCTTTGCTATGGTTAGGTATTTGGTCAACTTGCCACGAAAGTGGAGCCTTGTGATCACCTCTTGTCCGGTGTAGCAGCCTTTTTTGAAGCTGACGCCATTTAACGCTTGTAGATTGCACATCTGTGGAATGAATTGCTCACGCGTTTGTGGGTAAATATCCGCAATGCCTAAAATGATCTCTTCTTGATACCATGAGGTGCTACAGCTTAGGTCTATTGGTGTTTTTAGTCCATCGAGAAACCTGCTTAAATTCTCTTTAGGCATCCATAGCTCATAGCGTTCACCGGGTACTTTGATGATGAGTAAATTCTGTTGAATTGAAACTTGATCCGTTTCAAGGGAAATGCCTTCTAGTTCTAAGTTGAAGAACTTGCTTGTGTCTTTTCCGCTAATCCCAATTCCTTTCCATGTGTCGCTGAGGTCTTTGCAATCAGCTTTAGAAAACATCATGTATTTACTGAGGTTGTCTTTTGCGTAATTTAAATTTTCAGTGTTACAGCGTAATAAAAAGTCATCGTTAAATTTGATAACTCGCAAGATGCTATGCATGCTGCCTTTGGGATTGCAGTGTGCTCCAAGACGGCTGCCCAGCTGTGATACTTCTTTCATGTCACAGCTAAGTTGGCCTTGTAAAAACTTTTCGGCATCAGTGCCACTTACTTGAAAAAGCGCCTGTCTATCAAGAGGAGAAATTGTTATCTGAAGTGTTTCAAGCGCAGTTTTTGTCATTGTAATCCGGCCTAATAATGTTAGTTATGAGTGTGTTTTAGCTTCTCAGTTTAGTCTTGGTTGTTATCAGCCATTGCTTCACCAAGAATAGTGGGCATATTAGGGAATAGATGATCTTGCCAGTTGATTGCGTCTTCAGCAAACAGCATTACAACAGTTGAACCGAGTTTGAAGCGGCCCATTTCATCACCTTTGTTTATGACAATGTCTTCTTGTTTAGCGCGGCAGAAATGTTGCTTTTGTAGGGCTTTGCCTGTTGGGCAAACTTGACCGGCCCAAGGCGTTTCAATACCGGCGACGATCATTGCGCCAACTAATACCATTGCCATAGGGCCTACTTCAGTATCGAAAATAACAACTAAGCGTTCATTGCGTGCAAATAACTCATCAATGTTTTCAGCTGTCGTTTGGTTGACTGAGTATAAGTCACCTGGAACATAAATAGTTTCAATCAATTTGCCGGTAATTGGCATGTGAACTCGGTGATAGTCTCTAGGGGATAAGTAAATTGTAGCAAAGCGCCCATCTTTAAAGGTTTCTGCAAGTTTCGGATCACCGCCTAAAATAGCTGACAGAGAGAAATCTTTACCTTTTGCTTGAAAAATTTTACCATCGCTTATATCGCCAAGTTGGCTAATTGCCCCGTCTGCTGGAAAAACCAAGTCTGAATTGCTGTTAATTGGTCGGGCGTCTTCTTTAAGAGCGCGGGTAAAAAAAGCGTTAAAATGTTCAAATTTTTCAGGGTCTTGGATCTGTGCAATGCTCATATCAACGTTGTACTTAGCGATGAACCAGCTAATTAATTGATTTTTAAATAATGGGTATCTGCATTGTGCTACAAAACCAGCAAAGCGAGAAATAGCGTGTTGTGGGGCGATTTTCTGCAATAGTATAAAGAGTTGTTTTTTCAAAATAGTACCCAGTGACTTTTAAATTTAAGATTTATTTGCCCGTTGACTCAAGCGTTAGCTGGCGGTATCGAACAAGAAGATTTAGCACATATATTACCTCACAAAAACGTGTATAGGGTGAGAGTTTTAGCTTTGATTTCTTCTTGCTAAAGATTAATAGGACCCCTTTTGGCTAACACTGATTAAGACGAGCTATTTAAGATAAGCGGATAGTAATGGGATCAGGCTAAGTTAGCAATATTAGCAGCTCTTATTTGCAAATGTGATGTGGTTTTATTGGCCGCCGGAGCTACATGATTTCTAGTGCATGAGTGGCGCAATAGCATAAATGGCGAGCTCGTTCGCGCATGAAATTTGCCAAAGGCTCATCATCCATATCAATATAGATGACAGCGACAGGTTGATTAACTTTAAAAATTGAAATCAACATGTACTCATCACAACTAACATTACGTAAGCCTTTGCTGATTTTTGGTGCTAATTTCTTAGCAGTTCGTGAGTCATATACAACATAGCTTTGTTTGCTGCAAAGTCCTGCTAGTAAATCCGCTGGAGATAGCTTTGTTTGAAATTCTTTAATCGGGTGGTTATCTTCAAATCCTATGCTTTGCACTACTTTTAGCTGTTGTGATTTGGGGTTAACAGACATAAGAGCAACACGCTCAGTGCCTAGCCCTTTCATTAAACCTTGTAGTAATGCTTGTATAGCTTGGGCTGCTTTTTCTAGTTTGGTGTTCTCTTTGTCGGCCATTAAATGGCTTTCAATACGCTGATAAAAGTCGTGATCTAGATATTCCTTTTCCAAACCTTCTAGATCAAAGCTCTTAATCATAGGCTGCTCAGGTACGGGATACTTTGACTTGTTAGCTGCAAACTCTTTCGCCCCCATTTTATAATGAACTTTGATCTCAGAAGGGATGAAAAGTAACTGGCAAGCTGGAGACATGATACCTGGGGCAAAATAGTCACGTGAAGATTTGGCGCAAGTTTTATGTACAGTCGCTATCGTTTTTTCAGGTGAAAACCCTAAGTAATCACTTACTAAATCCATATTTCGCATCGTTTGCTCTGTAAACCAGCCGCGAGAGGCGTTAAGTGCTAACCAGTTAGCGAGCTTGATTGGGAAATATTTTTGTTGTGTTAAGTGGTTGAGTTTTCTTAGTTCTTGGTGATTTAAGTTAGGGTCTTTTACAGCTCTGCGATGCAGCTTCTTGAGAACTTCATAAGAAGGGGAGGTGCTATGATCTTGTGAGAGCTGTGTTAGTTCGGATAGTTGCCATGTTTTAGCAAGGTTTTGCGAAATCATTTGCATGCTACAACCAAGAATATCATTCTCAACTACCATTGGCGGCTCTTGATGTTCATGAATACGCTTTTGAATCTGTTGCATGTGCAGTGGCGCATGAAGCCAAAGTGACCAAAAACCGATGCTGTAAAACAAAGCAGCAAGGTAAGATTCATCAATTAAAGGTAAGCTTTTAAGTTCCATCCAATCATGAACTTGGCTAGCTGCATGGTGGCTTGCAGCAATGGCGTGTAGAAATCGTTTTTGCTGAACATTGGTAGGGTTGAGCGATATTGGTAAAACTTGATTGGCGATTTCCTCAATGCCGTCATAACCTAAAGATGTGACAGCGTGCAGAATGCTTTTTACTTCAGATTCGTTAGCGTTATGTTTCTTCTGGGCGGCACGTACGACATACAGTGTGAGTACGGGATCTCTTTTTACAACAGCGGATAATTGTTGAACGGTTGATCTATCACTGTGAAGTAGTTTTTGTAAACGCTTTAAACTACTTGCTCTGGCAGGCAAATCTCTGACGCTTAAGTACTGCGTCCAAGCATCTAAGCCGTACAAGATTTGTTCGTCTTCGTTTTCAAAACTGGTGATAATAACTTCTGTCATTGTTATCCCTGATGATTATATATTTATTGTCTACTCTTTTTGATAACAAACTATATTTATATAGCCTTAATTGTAAACGATAATTTTAGAAACTCACTATTTATTTTCAGACAGGGAAACGATGATGCGTCTGTAGCTCTCTAATCTTGATTCGCTAATCTTTCCCGCTTCAACAGCATCTAGTAATGCGCACTTGGGTTCTTGCTCATGCTTGCAGTTTCTAAACTTGCACATACCAATAAATGGTTTGAATTCTACAAAGCCTTCAATGATCAAGTCTTCATGTAAATGCCAAAGAGCAAATTCTCTAATTCCGGGGGAGTCGATTAAGTCGCCACCGCTAGGGATATGAAACAAGCGAGCGGTTGTTGTTGTGTGTTTTCCCTTTCGTGTCTGTTCCGATAGGCCTCCAACCTTTATATCGACCCCTGGCAGTAATACATTAATTAATGACGATTTTCCAACGCCTGATTGCCCGACAAAAACACAGGTGTTGTTGTTGAGTTGTTCGTACAGCGCTTGCATGCCACTTTCTAAAGTTGTCGATGCTGTTAGTACTTGATAGCCAATGCTTTGGTAGCGATCGATAAGTTGATTGATAGTGTCGCGATTACTGTCGTTGATTAAGTCGGCTTTGTTGAGTAGTAGCACAGGCTCAATATCGCTAAGCTCTGCCGCAACGAGGTAGCGATCTATCAAATTACTGAAAGGTTGTGGCTCAATGGCAAAGGTGATAATTATTTTGTCAATGTTGGCAGCGACAGGCTTAAGTTCACCGTGGTTAGTGGGGCGTTGTAGCTCGGATGTTCTAGGTAAAACAGCAACAACCACGCCTGTTGGTGAGCCCTCTCGCCAAATAACTTTGTCACCGGTGACAAGCTGGCCAAGATGGGTGCGCAAGTGGCAGCGATAAATAGTACCAGCGTTTTCTCCTTCAAGCATTTCAACGTCGACTTGTTTGCCGAAATGAGAAATGATCAGGCCGTGTTGTTCTGTGCCAAGCTCACTAGCATCAAGCTGAGTTGTATAATTGCTCTCTTTTTTGAGGGCGCGTTGTGTGCGTTCTTGCTGGATCTTTTCGACTCTCCAAGCTTGGCGGCGTGTTAATTTTCTCTTTGACATTTATCAAGACTGTCCAAAATTGACTTTAACAGGATATAATCCTCCCCGATCTAATCGTGTCATTTAATCGTGCGATTAATAAGATCACTACCAGTGAGAAAGCGTTGCTTTTCTCGAAATTCTGCCAATCTGTACTATGCTGTACTGAAATTGGTTGCTCTATTATAAGTGGCTAATTGGCTGCTGTCTCATAAATGAGGAAGATTGATGTCACTAAAAGATAATCTTATTTGGTTGGACTTGGAAATGACCGGCCTAAATCCCGAAACAGATCATGTTATCGAGATTGCAACGATAGTGACGGATTCTCAATTAAATGTGATTGCTGAAGGTCCATCGCTTGTTATTCATCAAAGTGATGAAGTGCTCGTGAATATGAATCCTTGGTGTATTGAACAGCATGGAAAGTCAGGCCTGACAGCCAAAGTTAGGTCGAGTGAAATAAGTTTAGAGCAAGCAGAACAGCAAACATTGGCTTTTTTGCGCAAGCATGTTGAGAAAGGGGCTTCTCCGCTATGTGGTAATAGTATTTCTCAAGATCGTCGTTTTCTCTATCAATACATGCCAGAGCTTGAAGAGTTTTGTAACTATCGTCATATAGATGTGAGTAGTTTTAAAGAGGTTGCTAAGCGCTGGCAGCCGGAGCTGCTAAAAGGCTTTACTAAGCAAGGTACTCACTTGGCTCTTGATGATATTCGAGAATCAATACAAGAACTCAAATATTACAAAGATCATTTTGTGCGCGGTTAATTTTCGATGTTTATGATAGTTGCTCGAGGGCCCATTCAATGTGTTCGGCAACAAGTGAATCGCACTGTTTAAGTTTTTCTTTTAAGGCTTGCTCTATCTCCTTACCACCTTTGCTGTTGCCCAGTGCAACAGCAATGTTCCTTTGCCAGCCAATATAGCCTGTTCTTCTTATGGCTGATCCTTCTGTCATTTTCAGGAAAGTCGCTTCGTCCCAGTTAAATAGCTCTAATAAACTAATGTCATCTAAGCGGTGTCTGGGGTTGAAGTCTTCTTCTTGTGTGATTTTCGAAAAGCGATTCCAGGGGCAGATAAGCTGGCAGTCATCACAGCCGAAAATGCGGTTGCCGATTTTAGGGCGAAGCTCGACGGGAATTGCAGATTTACTCTCAATCGTCAAATAAGAGATGCAGCGTCTAGCATCTAAAATATTGGCCCCCACAAAAGCCTGTGTCGGGCAAATGTCGAGACATGCGGTGCATTTTCCACAATGGTTTTTTTGTCTGTGTTCGCTTGTTGGTAACGGTATATCAATAAATAGCTCGGCAAGGAAGAAATAAGATCCCGCTTTGCGATTGATCAACAAGGTATGTTTGCCCGTCCAGCCAAGGCCTGCCTGTTCTGCGATTGCTCTTTCCATTATTGGCGCGCTATCTACAAACGCGCGATATCCAAGTGCGGCTGTTTCTTGTTCAATTATTTTGGCAAGTTTGGTTAAGCGCTTGCGTATAGTCTTGTGGTAGTCGCGCCCTAGTGTGTAGCGTGAGATATACGCTTTATCTTTATCTTTAAGCACGCTAAGAGCGCTTTTTGCAGGTGGGTTGTAGTCCATTCGCAAACTTATGATACGCGTGCTGCCTGGAACCATTGTTAAAGGTTTGTGTCGAAGCTCTGCATTATTCGCTAAATAGCTCATCTCACCGTGGTAGCCTCTGTCTATCCACTGCTGCATCAGAGCTTGTTCTTGATCGAGTTCAGGGATGATGATGCTGGATTGCTGAAAACCTAATTGTTTTGCCCAAATGTCGATAGAGGCCGCTAATGTAGTTAACTGTTCATTCGATAAAGATAGTTTATCCACTTCGGTCTCTAGATCGGTTTTTGAATCGGTAGCGATATAATTCATTCAGCGTATGTTTTAAATATGATAGAGCGCTTTATTATAATTGATTGTCGCTAAATTAGTGAGCTTAAGTTCGCTGTATCATTATTTTGTGCTGACTAGGCTTAGTTTAAATAGCGCGAGTGGATATAAAGCAAACTGCATCGAAACAGAGCTATCTGCAAATGACAGTGTTAGAATAGCGCCCCTTTAAGAATTGCCCTGTGTTCTCTCGTTATTCAAAGAGAACAGGGGATGTGTAAATAGAACCAGAATAAAGAGAGAGTTGATGGATAAGGGTCAATTTTTTGCTCCAAACGAAGCAGCTATGGAATCTTTTGCAAAAGCGCTTTATAAAGGCTTAGACAAGCAAGGTGTTGTTTTTCTGCAAGGTGATTTAGGGTTGGGTAAAACGACTTTGTCACGCGGTGTTGTTCGAGCTGCTGGGCATGTTGGTAATGTAAAAAGCCCGACATACACTTTGGTAGAGCCTTATGAGGATGTAGAAACACCAGTCTATCATTTTGATCTTTATCGGCTTAGTGATCCTGAAGAGCTTGAATATTTTGGTATTAGGGATTATTTTTCTAATGATTCTCTTTGCCTAATCGAGTGGCCAGATAAAGGGGCGGGCTTTTTGCCGATACCTGATCTTGAAATTACTTTGACTTTGAGTGGGCAAGGCCGATTACTGAGTTATCAAGCGTTATCAAAGCGTGGTGAGTTAGCTGTGAGTTTTCTAAAAAAGCCTGAAAATGTAAGTTTATAAAGGCTGTGGGATATGTGATATAGGCGTAAGTATATAAATATGTTAGCTGTTATGACTAAAAAATTGGATTTAATGCTGAGGTTGTTCTTAGTAATAGTATGTATTACAACCTCGATTGAGGTAAGTGCAAAAAGTAGCATCAATAATGTACGGATGTGGCTATCTCCTGAAAAAACGCGCCTTGTCTTTGATCTTGCAGGCCCTGTAAAGCACAGTATATTTTCACTGTCTAATCCAAGCCGCGTTGTCTTGGATATAGATGACACGAGCCTTAATTTTAAACTTGATAAATTAGGGTTGAAGGAAAGCGGTGTTAATAAAATACGCGCGGGCAAAGGGCAACCTTTGAGATTAGTGCTTGATCTATCTGAAAAAATGAAACCTAGTAGCTTTTCGCTTACGCCAAACAATGAATATGGTCATCGATTAGTGGTGGATTTAGCGCGCAGCGAAGCGACAGTGAGTGAGAAGCAGAAAAAAGCACAAGTTAAGCCGCTTGTTAAAAAAGAAGCAGTTAAGCCCACAAATGCAGAAAAAAAAGCTGCCTCTAATGTTGCTAAAAAGCCTGCAAAGGGTGGCAAGAAACTGCGTGATATTGTCATTGCATTAGATGCGGGACATGGCGGAGAAGACCCTGGTGCAATTGGCTCTTCAGGGCTGCGTGAGAAAGTTGTGGTACTAGCCATCGCAAAAGAGTTAGAGAAGCTTATCGATAAAGAGTATGGCTTTATCTCTCGTATGATTAGGCGCAGCGATTACTACGTAAGCTTGCGTGGAAGAACGAAAATCGCACGCAAGAAAAACGCAGACCTATTTATCTCTATACATGCTGATGCGTTTAAAAATAAAAAGGCTCGTGGTGCTTCCGTTTGGGTATTGTCCAATCGAGGAGCGACCAGTGAGGTGGGGCGCTGGTTAGCACAAAGTGAAAATAGTTCAGATTTGATCGGAGGGGTCGGTAATTTAAGCCTTGAAGATAAAGATCAGGTGCTTAAAGGTGTGTTGTTAGATATGTCGATGACAGCGACACGTAAAGATAGCAGAGAAGTAGCTACAAGAATTCATAAAAATATTGGCAGGTTTGCCAAAATGCATAAACCAAGTGTTGAGCGTGCAGGTTTTCTGGTTCTGAAATCACCGGATATACCGTCAATTCTAGTTGAAACAGGTTTTATCTCTAATCCCAGTGAAGAGCGGGCTTTAAAAAGTAGCGCGTATCGCAAAAAGATGGCGAGAGCGATTTTCGAAGGTATTAAAGAGCACTTTATGAAAAAGCCTCCTGCTTTTACTGAAATCTACCGCCAAAAGTACGGTGAGGATGTTGCCGGTAACAAAGAATATAAAGTGGTAAGTGGTGATTCGTTATCGAGAATAGCTGTTCGCTATGGAGTGAAAACGGCATCTATCAGAGAGCTGAACAAGCTAAAAGGCGACAAAATTCATATCGGTCAAAAACTGCAGATACCTGCCAGTTAGAATATTAGGTTAATAATTTATGCAACGAATTCATTTGTTATCGCCTCGTCTTGCTAACCAAATAGCAGCGGGAGAGGTGGTTGAAAGGCCTGCGTCTGTCGTTAAAGAGCTACTTGAAAATAGTTTAGATGCGGGAGCTACCAAGTTAGATATCGATATTGAACAAGGTGGAATAAAGTTAATTAGAATTCGGGATAATGGCCAAGGTATTGAGAAAGAAGATTTACCGCTTTCACTGAGTCGTCATGCAACATCAAAAATTATCGAGTTAGCAGATCTGGAAGCAGTGGGTAGTTTAGGGTTTCGTGGAGAGGCTTTAGCAAGTATTAGCTCAGTGTCACGTTTGACTCTTACTTCAAGAAGAGAAGGGTCGGAAGCTGCTTGGGCTGTACGCACTGAAGGGCGAGATATGTCGACAGAGGTAACTCCTTCATCCCATCCGCAAGGCACAACTGTTGAAATGCGAGATTTGTTCTTTAATACGCCAGCTAGGCGTAAATTTATGAGAACAGAAAACACGGAATTTAAGCATCTTGACGAGGTTATAAAGCGACTGTCTTTATCGCGTTTCGATGTCACTTTTTCTCTGTCTCACAATGGCCGAGTCATTCGGCAGCTCAAAAAAGCACAAGGTTTAAGAGAGCAGGAAAGAAGAGTTGCTGCCATTTGTGGTTCAGCTTTTATTGACCAGTCTATCAAAGTAGAAATGCAAGCTGAATCATCAGGCTTAAGTTTGCGAGGCTGGATAAGCTTACCGACATTTTCTCGCTCTCAAGCTGATTTGCAATACTTCTTTGTAAATGGGCGAATGATAAAAGATAGGCTAGTTACTCATGCTTTAAGGCAGGCTTATTCAGATGTGTTGTTTAATGGCAGGCATCCTGCTTATGTGCTCTATTTAGAATTAGATCCGGCTTTGGTAGATGTTAACGTTCATCCTACTAAGCACGAGGTACGCTTTCGTGAAAATCGATTAGTCCACGACTTTTTATTCAGGGCGATTCATCGAGTTATTGCTGAGGAAAGGCCTGGTTTTGCATCTTCGAGTAAAGCTGATGAGGAAGGAGAGGCAGCGAGCCAAGTTTCAGGTGCTTCAGGGTTTGAGTTGAACGCAGCGACGCAAATTAATCAACAAGTGATTGAGCAGCAAGATATTGGTCTAAATGTACCTAACGCTCAAATGCCTGGTCAGGCATTGAACTACCCAAATCAATATTCAACGAACAATGTGTCTGTAGGACAGATGCGAGAGCAGTCTAATGTCTATAATCAGCTTGGCAGAGGGCAAGGTGCGGTTTCAGCTACGAATATGCCGCCAGAAACGGCGAATGAACAGACTCCGCCTTTAGGTTTTGCTATTGCTCAGCTACACGGTGTGTATATTTTATCGCAAAATGCACAAGGTTTAGTGGTAGTTGATATGCATGCAGCTCACGAGCGTATCGTTTATGAGAGGCTAAAAACGTCTTATGCAGGTGAAAAAGTACAATCACAACCCTTGTTGGTGCCAGTGAGTATGGCATTAAGTAGCTTAGAGGTTGATTGTGCTGAAGAGCACCATGAGCTATTCGATCAATTGGGATTTGAGTTGGCCAGGATGGGGGATGAAACAATAGTCATCAGGCAGGTGCCTGTTATGCTGGCAAAGTCAGATGTAGAGCAATTAGTGCGCGACGTGCTTTCAGATATTTTATCTCTTGGTAATAGCCGAAGAATCGAAGAGTCAGTTAATGAATTGCTAGGTACTATGGCGTGTCATGGCTCTGTGCGTGCTAATCGCCAATTGACGATACCTGAAATGAATCAGTTGCTAAGAGATATGGAGACAACAGAGCGCAGTGGTCAGTGTAACCATGGTAGGCCGACCTGGAGTGCGCTTGATATGAACGATCTTGATAAACTGTTTATGCGAGGCCAATAGTGAATTCTACAAAAGAGTTACCACCGGCTATTTTCTTAATGGGGCCGACAGCTTCAGGTAAAACAGCGCTTGCCATGGATTTGTATAATACCCTTGCATGTGAAATTATTTCAGTAGATTCGGCGCTGATCTATCGTACGATGGATATAGGCACTGCTAAGCCATCAAAAGAGGAGCTGTTGCAATATCCGCATCATTTAGTCGATATTATCGATCCTGATCAAAGTTACTCAGCGGCACAATTTCGCAAGGAAGTATTGGCCTTGATGAGCGATATTACAAGTCGAGGAAAAATACCGCTATTAGTTGGCGGCACTATGATGTACTACAACGCGTTAATTAAAGGGTTGGCGCCATTGCCCGATGCTGACGTACAGATAAGAAAGCAAATTTATTCTCAAGCCGAGCAAATGGGTTGGCAGGAAATTCATCGTCAGCTCGCAGAGGTTGACCCCGAGTCAGCCAGTCGTTTAAATGTAAATGACTCACAGCGCTTATCGCGTGCGCTCGAGGTGTACAAAATAAGTGGTAAAACACTCACTCAGCACTGGGCAGAGCAAGCCTTGCAGACAATTCCTTATAAAGTGCTAAATCTAGCTATCATGCCTGAAGATAGGAAAGTACTGCACAGCAGAATAGAGCAGCGATTTAATATTATGCTGGAGCAGGGCTTTATTAAAGAAGTTGAAATGCTTTATCAGCGTGGTGATTTAAATTTACAAATGCCTTCAATGCGTTGCGTGGGGTACAGGCAAGCATGGCAATATCTTGAAGGTGATTACGACTATGCGACAATGGTTGAGAAGGGTATTGTCGCAACGCGTCAATTGGCCAAGCGACAAGTGACGTGGCTGAGAAGCTGGAATGATCTTCACTGGCTTACACCTGAATCGACAAATTTAACAGCTAGGGTCTTGAAATTGCTAGACTCTAACACTATATAGATGTAACGTGTTTGACTGTTGATAATAGTCAATAAGCACATTCGGGTTAAGAGTGTAAAATTAAGTTTAACGCGAATAAAATAACTGGTAGGTGCGGTCTGACGAAGCAGCTAGCAGTTATTGTTATTTGAATAGAGATGTATTTAGTAAAAGATACAGCAGTTTACTGATATTTGATTTACACTATATCGATCAGATATTAAATTTTTAATTGGTAGGAGATTCCAATATGTCAAAAGGGCAAACTTTACAAGACCCTTATCTAAACGTGTTACGCAAAGAACGGGTGCCAGTGTCTATCTTTTTAGTGAACGGTATCAAGCTACAAGGTCAGATTGAATCATTTGATCAGTTTGTTATTTTGCTGAAAAACACCGTTAGCCAGATGGTATACAAGCACGCAATATCAACCGTTGTACCTTCACGCCCAGTTAAATTGCCACAACCGGAAGATAAGCCGGAAGAATAAAGGAAAGATTGATTGTTTTTTGAACGCCCAGAGTCAGGCGAAAGAGCAATACTCGTTCATATGGAAATGGCCTTAGAGGCCGATCAAGAATCTCCACGTGAATTAGAAGAACTTGCTCTTTCAGCTGGCGCAGATCCCGTCGAGATGTTAGTAGGCTCGCGCAGTAAACCTTCCCCCAAATATTTTATCGGAACCGGCAAGCTAGATGAATTAAAAGCACTTGTGCATCAGCATGAGGCGACGCTTGTTATTTTTAATCATGCTATGAGTCCTGCACAAGAACGAAATGTTGAGACAGAGCTCGAGTGCCGTGTTTTAGATAGAACAGGATTAATTCTTGATATCTTCGCTCAAAGAGCACGTACCCACGAAGGTAAATTACAGGTAGAGCTTGCTCAGTTAGAGCATATGTCTACACGTTTAGTGCGTGGCTGGACCCATTTAGATAGAGAGAAAGGTGGGATAGGATTACGTGGGCCGGGTGAAAAGCAACTTGAAACAGACCGTCGCTTACTCAGAGAGCGTGTTAAGACAATAAATAAGCGTTTGCAAAAAGTGCGAACGCAGCGTGAGCAGGGGCGTAAAGCTCGTGCACGTGCTGAAGTTCCAACGCTGGCTCTGGTAGGTTATACAAACGCGGGAAAATCTTCGATTTTTAATAAGATCACAGAAGCGAATGTATATGCGGCGGATCAATTGTTTGCCACACTTGATCCAACACTTAGAAGGATCGAATTGGCTGATATTGGCGAAGGAATTTTAGTTGATACGGTTGGATTTATCCGACACTTGCCCCATAAACTGGTAGAGTCTTTTCGAGCGACGTTACAAGAGACAACAGAAGCGGCATTATTGCTTCATGTGATTGATTGTCACGACGAAGAACGTGCGAAACATATTGTTGAAGTTGACTCTGTATTAGCAGAAATTGGTGCTAGTGATGTGCCGGTTTTACAGATTTTTAATAAAATCGATATGCTAGATGGACAAAGCGCGCGAATTGACTACGATAGCGATGGTAAACCTGTTCGTGTCTGGCTATCGGCAGTAAGTGGTGAGGGCTTGGCTTTAATGCATCAAGCAATCTCTGAGCTACTAAGTGAAGACTTAGTGGTTGATGAAATCAAAGTTGCACCGCAATACGGGCAGTTGCGCGCACTGTTATTTGCTAAGGGAGCTGTTGTTTCTGAGTCAGTGACAGATGAAGGCGAAATGCTGCTAAAAGTTAGGGTGCAGCGAAAAGATTTATTACAAATGTTAACAAGAGTAGGTATGCCGACAGAACCTTATCGAATAGAAGAAGTCTATTAGTCGGTTCATGTTAACAATATTTAGTTGATAAGATAGCGGCAGTTATATACCGGTATTAAATAACAATAAAAGCTAGAGTTTACTATGGTAAATTCATAACAGATTTTAAAGAACTTCAAAGTGGTTAATGTATGTTAGCAATTTTGAAAGAAATATAACCAATACTCTTATTAAACGGAGAGCGATATGGCTTGGAATGAGCCCGGTGGTAATGGTAATAACCAGGATCCTTGGGGAAACGGCGACGACAAAAAACGCGGCGACCGTAAAGGTAATAATGAGCAAGGGCCGCCTGATTTAGATGAGGCGCTGGGTCAGTTGCAGGATAAATTAGGTGAGATCTTTGGTGGGAAGAAAAAGGGCAATGGCTCTGGATCAGGCAACAATGTAAAAGGGCCTAATGCAAGTCCTGTTATGTTTGCTGTTCTTTTTGTTATCGGCGCCCTTGTATGGGCAGGATTAGGTTTCTATACCGTTGATCAGCAGGAGCGTGGTGTAGTACTTCGCTTGGGTAAATTCAGCGAGATAGTGACACCTGGTCTACAATGGAATCCACCATTACTTGATAAGGTGACTCTGGTTAATACTACTCGAGTACGTAGTTCTGATCATAATGCACAAATGCTGACGGGCGATGAAAATATCGTAGATGTTGGTATGACAGTGCAGTACGTAGTCAGTGATGCAAGTGCGTTCGTGTTAAAGGTGCGTAACCCTGATCAAAGTATGTCACTGGCAGCAGAGTCGGCATTACGTCATGTAGTAGGTGGTTCAGATATGGACTCAATCTTGACTCAAGGACGAAATGCGTTAGCAGTTGAAGTGTCATCGTTGTTGCAAGGTTATATGGCTAACTACGATACTGGTATCCAAATTACCCAAGTTAACATCAAAAATGCGCAGGCTCCTGAGCAAGTGCAGCATGCTTTTGATGATGTAATCAAAGCACGTGAAGATGAGCAGCGCTCAAAGAACGAGGCTGAAACTTATGCGAAAGGAATTCTTCCTGAAGCACGTGGTAAAGCAAAGCGTATGATTGCTGAAGCGGATGCTTACAAGCAGCAAGTGCTGTCAAATGCAGAAGGTGAAGCTTCTCGTTTCGTTGCATTGCTTAATGAATACGAGAAAGCACCGAGTGTAACTCGCGATCGTTTATACCTTGATACAATGCAAAAAGTGCTGTCGAACAACTCAAAAGTGTTAGTTGATGTAGAAGGTGGTAATAACGTTATGTATTTACCGCTAGATAAACTAATGCAAAATCGTAAAAGTACTGCAGTAGAAGCTGCTAATACACGTTTGAACGATGAAGCAATTCGTGAAGTAAGCAATCAAGTTTATGATCAATTACGCAATCGTCAAACTACTAGAAGGGAGGCGCGTCAATAATGAAAGGCAAGCCGTTATTTTTTACAATCGTCCTACTAGTCGTAGTGTTGATAGGTTCTAAATCGCTTTATATTGTTCAAGAAACTGAAAGAGCTGTGAAATTACAGTTTGGTGAAGTTGTAGAGGCAGATGTGCCGGCAGGTTTGCATGTGTTGGTTCCTTTCGTGAACAAAGTACGCAAGTTTGATGGTCGTCTGTTGACTTTGGATAGTCGTGCACAGGCGTTTTTGACAAGTGAGAAGAAGCGTTTGATTGTGGACTCATTTGTTAAGTGGCGCATCATTGATGTTGAAAAATACTATACAGCAACATCAGGTGATGAGTTTCGTGCTTCTGATTTGATCTCTGTGCGTGTGGAAACTCAGCTACGTAACCAATTTGGTAAACGAACGCTGAATGAGGTTGTTTCTGGTGAGCGTGAGAAGCTGATGGCGGATGTTAAGCAGTGGCTTAACGATCCAACTGAGGCGCGTAAAGCGGGTGATGATTTTGCTGAAGGTTTGAAAGATCTTGATGGTGTTGGTAAATCAATCGGTGTTGAAATCGTTGATGTTCGAATCAAGAAAATTGAACTACCACCAGAGGTGTCTAACTCTGTATACGATCGTATGCGTACTGAACGTGAACGTCTAGCACGTGAGCTTCGTTCACGTGGTAAAGAAGTTGCTGAAGGTATTCGCGCAGATGCAGATAGAGAAAAGACTATCTTATTGGCCGAGGCTTATAAAACTTCAGAAACTACGCGTGGTCAAGGTGATGCGAAGGCGTCTGCAACTTATGCCAATGCATTTAAAAAAGACCCTGAGTTTTATAAGTTTACCCGTAGCTTGAAAGCCTATGAAGAGTCGTTTACTGGTAATGGCGATGTGATGATGCTTAAGCCGGATAGTGAATTCTTTGATTACTTTTCTAAGCCGAAAGGGGCTAATTAAGTATCCAAGTACAAAAATGATGTAACTAGTTGCATAATTAATGTTAGAATAGATCAAGCCGGACTAATACGTTAGTCCGGTTTTTTTGTGGCTGTCAGAAAGTAAAATGCTTAATGGCTTCTATGAAAACGTGTTTAATACTCTGGGGATCTGGTTTTGCCAAACGATTTGCTATATGAGCTTTTTTTAGCGTTTTGTTTGATGTTGGTTATAGAAGGTATTTTGCCTTTTTTGTATCCCCAGCGCTGGCGTACCCTTGTTGAGCAGCTCAGTGAAATCGATAATTCAGCATTGCGGATTATGGGATTTGTGAGCATGTTAGCAGGTATATGTGGGCTTTATTTAGCACGTTAATACTAGTGAATAGTTTAGCAGATTGTATTTGCCAAGCGTAATGCACGCAGGTAAAGATTGGAGAAAAAAATGGCTTTAGCTGAGCGTTGGCTATTACCGGATGGTGTAAAAGAAATTCTTCCGCCAAAAGCACGCCAAGTTGAAGTGCTTAGAAGGCGTTTACTCGACTTATATGACAACTGGGGTTACGAGCAAGTAATGCCACCTCTTGTTGAGCATTTAGAGTCGTTGTTAACAGGTGTTGGCAAAGATTTAGATATCAATACCTACAAGCTAGTAGATCAAGAGTCTGGGCATTCATTAGGTTTACGTGCGGATATAACGCCACAAGTAGCGCGAATTGATGCGCACAGAATGGATCATCAAGGTGCAAATCGTCTGTGCTATTGTGGATCTGTTGTTCATACACGCGCTGAAAATATGCTGGCTTCTCGAAACCCTTTGCAGTTAGGGGCTGAAATATACGGTCATGCAGGTATTGAAAGTGACGTAGAAGTTGTCTCTTTGATGATTGAGACTCTACTAGCCTGCGGTATTGAGAAAGAGCTTACCTTAGATTTAGGTCATGTTGATGTTTTCAGAGGTGTTGTAGCTGAGGCTGGTTTGAATGATGAGCAGCATAAGCACTATCATCGATTAGTACAGGCTAAAGCCTTACCAGAATTAAGTGCCTTTGTAGCATCCTTAGAGTTAACTGCTGAATTAGAACAGATTCTTTTGGCTTTACCTCGCATGAATGGTGGCATAGAAGTTTTACAAAATGCACAGCAAGTACTGGTTAACGCTCCGTTAGTTGTTAAGCAGGCAATAAGTTACTTAGAACAATTAGCTGAAAAGATCAGTAAGCGGTATCCCGCTGTTGATCTATATTTTGATTTAGCAGAGTTACGTGGTGCAAATTACCATACAGGTGTTGTGTTTTCGGCATTGTCACCAAGCTTTGCGCAAACGATTGCCAAGGGTGGTCGTTATGACTGTATCGGTGAAGATTTTGGGCGCTCACGTCCGGCCACTGGTTTCAGTACAGATTTAGTGATACTTAGTGATATTAGTGAAAATATTGCGATGCGTGCGGGTGTTTTGGCGCCGGCAGGTGAAGAGTTGTCTTTGTTGGTTGCCATTGATGAGCTGCGTAAGCAGGGTCAGCGTGTGATACAAAGATTGCCAGAAGATGATCATGAGGCGCAATTGTTCTGTGATCGTGTATTGGAAAAACAAGCGGATAGCTGGGTAGTAGTGCCTAGAGATCCTAATCTTAAACTTAAGAATTAAGAGACAGCAATGGGCAAGAACGTAGTTGTTTTAGGTACTCAGTGGGGCGATGAAGGCAAAGGTAAAATTGTCGATTTGCTAACAGAAGAAGTGTCGGCAGTAGTCCGATTCCAAGGTGGGCACAATGCGGGCCACACTTTGGTAATAGAAGGTAAAACGACTGTTTTGCATCTAATCCCTTCTGGAATTTTACGCGATAATGTTCTCTGCATGATCGGAAATGGTGTAGTGCTTTCTCCAGAAGCACTGATCAAAGAAATGGCGGGTTTAGAAGAAGCGGGTGTTAATGTTAGCAGTCGTTTGAAGCTAAGTCCGGCTTGTCCGTTGATCTTGCCTTATCATGTAGCTCTCGATCAGGCGCGCGAGTTGAAGCGTGGCAATGCTAAAATTGGTACAACAGGGCGCGGTATTGGTCCTGCGTATGAAGACAAGGTTGCACGTCGAGGGCTCCGTCTGGCAGATATGCTTGATTCAGATCGTTTGTTGAAAAAATTAACTGAAGTGATGGAGTATCATAACTTCTCGCTTGTTAATTACTACGGTGTTGAAGCTATCAGTGTTGATGAGGTTTATCAGCAGTGCTTAGAGATGGCTAAAGTGCTATCGCCAATGGTCGCGGATGTTACACATCTGATACATCAAATGCGTGAGAATGGTGAAAGTATCATGTTCGAAGGTGCACAAGGTGCGCTTTTAGATATAGATCACGGAACTTACCCATTTGTAACATCTTCAAATACAACGGCTGGCGGTGTTTCAACCGGTAGTGGTTTTGGTCCTATGTATTTGGATTATGTGCTTGGTATTACAAAAGCATATACAACCCGTGTAGGTGGCGGTCCATTCCCAACTGAGCTTGAGTGCGAAATAGGTCAAGGCCTTGCTAAGCGTGGTCATGAATTTGGTGCAACTACAGGTCGTGCTAGACGTTGTGGTTGGTTTGATGCAGTGCAATTAAAGCGTGCTATTCAAGTTAGCTCGATTACAGGTTTGTGCTTAACCAAGTTGGATGTGATGGATGGTTTGGAAACTATCAAAATCTGCGTCGGTTACAAAGATGGTTCAGGAAATGCAGTAGATGCATTAATTGATAGTGAAGATTACGAAGATGCAACGCCAATTTATGAAGAGATGCCAGGCTGGACGGAATCTACATTTGGTGTGCAAGCCTTAGAAGATTTGCCGCAAGCTGCACTTAACTATATCAATCGTATTGAAGAGTTAATTGGTGCTCCAGTTGACATCGTATCAACAGGGCCGGATCGTGTTGAAACTATTGTTAGGCGTGATCCTTTTAAAATCTAAATGCGCTTGATAGTTTAGATATTAAAAAGCCACTAATGCGCGAGCATTAGTGGCTTTTTTGTGTCCTGAAAAGGCTTTAGAGTTTAAAAGGTCTAAAGCCTATAATTGATTTGCTAGGTGTGTTTTGTGTTAGTTGTTTAAAGCTTTGATAATGGCCTTAAAAACTTTAGGGCTAGCGCCAACTAGCGAAGAGGATTTCTTAAAGTCAGGGCCGCCTTTAAGGTCGCCAACAAGTCCGCCAGCTTCCTGAATTAATAAAGCTGCGCTTAATACGGTAGCTTGCTGTAGGTTCTCTGCATAGCAACCGTCATTTCTACCAGCAGCTGTTTGAGCAAAGATTAGGGCTGCGGAATCGCTATTTTGAAGGGTGCCTTTTTGTTGGTGCATTGTTCTGGTCATATTGATATGACGCTCTAACTTTTCTTCGTTGCCAGAAGTGTCGTTATAATTGCAGCAAATGTTTGAGGCTTCTAAGCCACGGTTATCCGTAACGCGAACACGGCGGCCGCTAAGTACAGCGCCATAGCCACGACTAGCAGTAAATTCTTCACCAGTTAAAGGGTTGATGATCACAGCGTGTTCAATTTTTCCTTTGATAACAACAGCCATGCAAATAGCAATTTGGCCGGAGCTGTTAGAAAAAGCGAGTGGGTTGTCAATAGCGCTGATATACCATGAAGCTTCTGTGATTTTACCTTGAGATCTGAAATCGCCAGTGAACTGCCCTTGGAGTGCGTGGTTCGGATAAGCTTTTTGAATAGTGTGAGCAATTGTCTGCTCTGATTTTTCTGTTGTTTCAGCGATTAATTGTGAAACTTCGCTCTGTTCCGAACGGATAACTTCGAGTTTGTCTTGAGCGCGTTGAACTTGTTCGCTAGCAAGACGTGCTGCACGAAGGGCAATATTAAGCATTGGCTGCATTGTTAAAGAACCTGGTAAAATAAGTTTAAGATTATTACTCCCATTATATCATCTTGCTCTTTCAAGTGTCGCTAGTTATTACTAAATTAGTTTACATAAACGAACATAAACACAAGATGCTGTGTAGTCCATAAATAAATCTTGTATGAGTTAGTAAGGTTTACAGCCTCAGTATCATGCTATTAATAATAGTTTAAGATTTAATAAACTCTGAGTAATGATGCTATCTCTCTGTATCAGCGTTCTGTTAATATAGCGACTTTTTACAGTTGGGTATAATCGTGTATACGAATATTAAAATTGTCTTGGTTAATACAACGCACTCGGGAAATATTGGGGGTGTGGCAAGAGCAATGAAAAATATGGGGCTTAGTAACTTGGTGTTGGTTGAGCCAAAATCTTTTCCCAGTGATGAAGCAAGTGCGAGAGCAGCAGGGGCAGATGATTTATTAACTAGTGCAATTGTTGTGAGCTCTTTGCAAGAAGCGGTAGCGGATTGTGAATTAGTGTTCGGTACCAGTGCGCGAGAGCGTCATATACCTTGGCCGATTTTGGATCCAAGAGAAATGTCAGGCGTTGTCCAGCAGGCAAAAAAAGCAGATGATGAAAAGACGATCGCTGTTGTGTTTGGCCGTGAGGATCGTGGGCTTACTAATGAAGAGCTCCATTTGTGCCAGCACCACGTATGTATCCCGTCCGTTCAAGAATTTAGTTCGCTCAATATAGCAGCTGCTGTACAAGTAATTGCTTATGAGCTTCGCGTTGCATTTCTAAAAATGGAAGATCTAAAAAGCCTAGATGCACCAAAATGGGGAACATCTTGGGATGCGCCTTTAGCCACGCAGCAAGAGTTAGAGCTAATGTTTGAGCATTTCGAAAGTACAATGACAAAAACAGAGTTTCTTGATCCCGATAACCCACGCCAGCTAATGACTCGTTTAAGAAGACTGTTGATGAGAGCATTACCCGATAAGATAGAAGTTAATATCCTTCGTGGAATGCTTACAAGTATCAGTAAAAAAATAGATAAATAATACTCCGCAACTTATTTGAATTGGAACAAAAGCATGAAATTACCTCTCTACATGGATTATGCAGCTAGCACTCCTGTCGACCCAAGAATAGCCGAAAAAATGATGGATTGTTTAACCATGGGTGGGAATTTTGCAAACCCGGCCTCAAGGTCGCATATCTATGGTTGGAAAGCTGAGGAAGCGGTTGAGAGGGCTAGGCGTCAAGTTGCAGATTTAGTGGGGGCAGAGACAAGAGAGATTGTGTGGACATCAGGGGCTACAGAATCTGATAATCTTGCTATAAAAGGATTAGCATATCAAAAGCAAGCGCAAGGGATGCATATAATAACCAGTACAGTAGAGCATAAAGCGGTTCTCGATACTTGCAGTCAGCTTCAAGATGAAGGGTTTGATGTTACCTTTATTAAGCCAGGTAGAGATGGCAGAGTAACTGTTGAGCAGTTAGAGGCAGCTATAAAGGAAGAAACAATTCTTGTCAGTCTCATGCATGTGAATAATGAGATAGGTACTATAAATGATATAAAAGCTCTGGGTGAATGTTGCGCTAAGCATTCCATAAGTTTTCATGTAGATGCTGCCCAGTCAGCTGGGAAGCTAGTAATAGATTTAAGTAAGCTAAATGTAGATATGATGTCTTTTTGTGCGCATAAAATTTATGGGCCGAAAGGGGTTGGTGCTTTATATATAAAACAGAAACCAAAAGTTAGAATAAAAGCACAGATTCATGGCGGTGGTCATGAGCGAGGTATGCGCTCAGGAACGCTGCCGACCCATCAATTAGTTGGGATGGGAGAGTCGTTCGCGATGGCTGGAGAGCTAATTGATCAGCAGCATGCTGAACTCATAGCTCTGCGTGATTATTTTTGGAATCGCATAAAGCAATTGCCAGATGCATCAATCAATGGTGGTTTTGAAAATAGAGTGCCAGGTAATATAAATATATGCTTTGGGAATATTGATGGTGAGATGCTGCTTTTATCTTTAAAAGACCTTGCGGTATCAACAGGCTCTGCGTGTACATCGGCAAGTTTATTGCCGTCTTATGTTTTAAAAGAAATTGGTTTAACTGATGAGCAAGCGCATGGTTCATTGCGTATATCTTTTGGAAGGTATACTACAAAAGAAGAAGTAGAGTTCGCGGCAGATCTTATTATAAAGACGGTAACCAAGTTGCAAAGTCTTTAGTCGTGTAAAGCTGTGTAATGAGAGTTGAAGTGAAGTGTAATGAAGAAATAGCTGTTAATGTTAATTAAATTATTAAAAGAGTTGACGTCAGCGCTAACCTGTATATAATTCGCCTCCTCGCTTTCAGGGGTAACCCAAAAACGAGATGAAAATTAAAA
>CAKZOD010000015.1 GCA_937136055.1 uncultured Oceanospirillaceae bacterium
GGTCCAGTATCGGGACCGGTTAATGGCTTTTGAGTACTACAAGCTGTTGCTAAAATTGCAAATAGCGCTATCATCGCCAAGCGTTTTAGATTTGTCATTTTATTATTAACCCTACTAGGATAGAGAACATGTCAGATGCTGTGTTATATGTGGTTGCTACACCTATTGGAAATCTTGCCGATATCACTCATCGAGCAGTAGAGGTATTGCAATCCGTTGCTTTAATCGCTGCTGAAGACACTCGCCACAGCGGTCGATTAATGGCGCAGTTTAGCATTAAAACGCCAATGATATCAGTACATGATCACAATGAAAGACAAAGAGTTACAACAATTATCAATAAATTATCGGAAGGTGAAAATATCGCGTTGATATCCGACGCGGGAACCCCGTTAATTTCAGATCCCGGTTTTATTTTGGTGCGTGCTGTGCGTGAAGCAGGCTTTAAAGTTGTGCCTATCCCTGGCTGTTCTGCACTGATTACAGCGCTGAGTGCTGCGGGTATGCCTTCTAACAGTTTTATTTTTGAAGGTTTCCTACCAGCTAAAAGCTTAGCACGAAGGCAGCAAGTAGAGGTGATTGCAGATGAGACACGCACAGTTATCTTTTACGAATCTACACATCGAATCGTTGCATCTTTAAAGGATATGATGACGGTATTGGGGGCTGATCGCTATGTCGTCATAGCCAGAGAGTTAACTAAAACCTTTGAGACCATTCACGGTGCGCCCTTAGGTGATCTTATTGAGTGGATTGAACAAGATCATAATCAGCAAAAAGGTGAGTTTGTTGTGCTTGTATCGGGCGCACCTGAAAAAGAAGATACAGGTTTTAGCAGTGAAACTCTTCGTACACTAGATATATTACTGCAAGAGCTACCGATGAAGCAGGCAAGTGCTCTAACAGCAAAATTAACGGGTGAAAAGAAAAATGCACTTTACCAAGTTGCGTTAGAGAGAAAGGGCTAAAGTTGCTTTAATATTTTTATTAGCATTGGCGGTTATTTATGCTTTTTGCTAAGAGGTAATAAAGCAACTGAAAAACGTGCCATTACAATTTATAGCTAATCATGACAGCATTCTGATAATTATGAGGCCGTTGTAAAGGTTTTGCTAGCTTAGGGTGTAAACATTTGGTACAGTGCGCGCCGAGTTCGCCAGACAGTCGCTGTTGCGTTTACGCAAGGGAGGAAAGTCCGGGCTCCAAAGGGCAGGGTGCCAGATAACGTCTGGGCGGCGTGAGCCGACGGCAAGTGCAGCAGAGAGAAGACCGCCTAAGTACTGTGTAACAGTACCGGTAAGGGTGAAAGGGTGCGGTAAGAGCGCACCGCACACATGGCAACATGTTGTGGCGAGGTAAACCCCACTCGGAGCAAGATCAAATAGGGTTCCATGTGCCACGGCCCGTGGTGGAACCGGGTAGATCGCTTGAGATATATGGCGACATATTATCCAGATGAATGACTGTTCAAGACAGAACCCGGCTTATCGGCGAACTCATCTAATTTATCGAGTGTTTTCAATGTGTTACATCTCTTTTTAGAGGTGAGAAAACATGGTACAGAAACTGGTACGGAACCGAAAGTATTACTTATTACTTCGCGGTAGAACATACTATTTTAGGTACACGATCCCGACTGATGTACGAAGACTCTGCTCTAGTTTGCCCGTTGAGGTGAAGAGGAGTCTTCGTACTGATTCGTATACTGATGCTCTAGCGTTAATCGCACAGAAGCTCAAGCTTATAAAAGTCTTTCAAAAGACCACTAACCCCAAAGTTATCTTAAAGCTACTTTCGCAAATCCTAGATTTTTCTAAGGAGTTCTCTGCGTGGGCTAAAGATCAACTATCAAACTTACAATTCAAGCCTAGTGTTAACCAAAAGTCTCCTCCTATCCCTAAAGCTCCACCGAAACCAGTTACACCGCTATTATCTGAATCATGGAAGAAGTTCGTGAATTGGAAGAGTTGGACGAAGAAACGAGCGGCTGACAACCAGAGACTATTTGATAACTTGATCTTCTTTATAGGTGATAAGCCAGTAGGTAACGTCACTAAGAAAATGCTACAGCGTGCCTTTAAGTCAATCTCTCGGTTACCTCAGCGTAACAAAGCGCCCTACAAAAACATGACTCTAGATGAGATTGTTGAGATCAGAATACCACCTAGGCACCGTATTTCTGATAAGTCGGTCAAAGAACATCTAAAGTTATGCCAGAGTTTGTTTAGTCGTTATCTCGTCCAAGAAGAAGATACTCTTAAGGAAGCACCAACTAATGGGATTAGGCTTGAACTAGATGATAAACGCTTCGCATCACTTAAAGACTCTGAGGTGAGGTCAATTCTAGATAAGGCCAAAACGAAGCCTATCTGGTTTCAGTGGTTCCTTAAGATTGCATTGTACAGCGGTGCTAGGCGCTCAGAAATTGCAGGTTTAAGAGGGGCTGACTTTAAGTTCTGCTCAGATACAAACCGCTATTACTTCCTTATACATGATGGAAAAACTAAAGCAGCGAAAAGAAGTGTACCTGTTCACTCTAAGTTACTTGAAGATGGGTTGTTAGCTTTTATTGGCGATGACTTAAAGTCTCTCTTGTTCCCGTTAGCGCACAGAAGTCCAAATAGGGTGACTGACTTGTTCGGCTCAATGGTTGAATCTAAAACTAATGAGCTGGGTGAGCGTATAGTTTTCCACTCCGTTAGGCATACCTTTATTACTAAGACTAGATCGCAAGGAGTTGAGACAGTGTTAGTGCAACAAGTAGTTGGTCATGAAAAGAGAGGGGCGGGTGTGACTGATAGGTATACTCACAGTTTCCAGTTTTATTTAAAGCTCTGATGTGGACATTAGCAGTACTATTCCCACTGGTCAGTTACCTTATAGGCACTACGTACCATGAAGCATATTTTTCGACATATGGGATAAGCACTGACCTCTTCGTTTTGTCTGCTTAGATGTCTATATCACCGCTTACGAAGCTGTTTTGTTAGCTGCATTTGGTATTTGGAAGGAGTCGCCTACTTTAATATCGATTGAGTTCGTCTACTTACTATGGGATATTTTCAAATACGCGGCGGTCTTTTGTTTGTATATCATCTTTCAGCCACAAACAGTTAGTGACTTCTTAACCAAGAAGCTCACAAAGCTGAGGGATGCAACTAGTTTTACAGGTAAGCCGTGGTTCCAATTGCCTGTTGCTTTTCTAATCATGACGCTATCCACTACGTATTTAGCAATCGTTCTCCCGTTCATTCTATTTTATGGTGCTGTATTGATCTATTCTGTGGGACAAGCCCAAGGCAACCACAGCGTTGAGGAAGAGATAGAACTTTATGAGACCAAAGGTTGTTACTTTAAAGAAGGTAAACGCTGGAATAACTGTAATCAACTAATCGCCTCTGACGGTAAAACTGTTGTGCAGGAAGGCATCCTCATAGCACAAGCAGATAAGCGAGTAGCGTTTTACAATGGGAAACACTCCGTAATCCTTGAGATACCTGAAGGGGCAAGTATTAGGAATGTGGTTAACGCTAAGTTACTGAAACTAGAAAGTCACACCAAATAACGACTGGAAAACTAAGGTTCTGTTGCCAGCCTAATATTGCTAATAAGCACATAGCTCATTATAATAACGTATACAAACGGTCGTATTCTAAGTCTTTACTTTCTACTAATCAGCCAAGCTTAACTTAAACAGTTGATAAATTAATATTGTGGAGAGTAAAACATGCAGGAAAGTACAAATGCCACTATTACTAAATGACAATAGAGATACAGAGTTATTCAGTCACTTTTCCATACCAAAGGAAAACAGTGAGGAATACACACGTCTGAACTCTTTTGATGGTAGTGACTTAGCTAAAGAACTTGGTATTGAAATACCTGACGGCTACGAACTTAGGATTGTAATGACTCCTCAAGCAGGTACCGATTTAGAAATCTTTATGCTCAATCATAACACAAAGCGCATTGCTTACTTTAACCGTGTAGAGCAAACAGATTTGCACTTTGAGCAATTACAAGAAGACCGTCCTGTTCGGCAAGTTATGATTTGGCGTGCTTCGCGTGGTAGCGATGTAGAGGCTACGCGTGACATTGTAGAGACTGTTTTTTTCCAGAAGCTCATACACGAATACAATATAGTAGTAAGCGACACAGAGCAGACACGAGATGGTAAGCGTATGTGGGAACGTCTCCTTGACAAAGCCATGTGTGATGAAACACTAATAGCAGCAACTGCTGACCTAGAAAGCCAGAGTGTTGAAATCATTGAAGATGAAGATGAGTTAGCCGAAAAAGTCACTTGGCTATGGGGTACAGAGAGCTGCCACAAAGAGAGACTAGGCGTAATAGCTAGCCTTTAACGTAAACTACATCAAAGTGTATCATTAAGCCCCGTTTGGGGCTTTTTCATGCGTCTCCTATTCCCCCCTTGCTTTGCTACTAAACTCTTCATATTCGATAAGACACTTGAAGTCTCTCAACGTCAACCAATTGTTGAAACTGCACTAACAGTAGCTCTGCTGAAGTTCTAGGGACTACGGCTTGTTGTTGTGTCTGAGAGGTGAGGCTGTCGTAAGCACGGATGACCTTAAGGTGGAATGAGGGACTAATTCACATAGCGTAGGCGTAAACGAGTTCGCGGGTGACGTAGGTGCCTACGCCACGTTTCGCTGAGATACTTGGAATACCAAGTAAGTGATCTTTTTCTAACTCAGATTATCAAATCTTTAGTTGATTGGTTCATCATGAAGAAGCTAACTTGATGACGGGCTTCACCGCCAGCTGCTTTATGTAAATCATTAAGACAATATCTACCTTCAGTATCTTGGCGTATCTGAACGTTATCTAGAAGTAACTAGCTCATGTATAGCTTAGTCGTTAGTCACCTTAAGTGGCTTTATTACTACTAACGCTTGAGCTGGTACAGAATGTGACTTTAAGTATCCAGATGTAACACAAAGCCTGCACATGGCAACATGTTGTGGCGAGGTAAACCCCACTTGGAGCAAGATCAAATAGTGTTCCATGTGCCACGGCCCGTGGTGGAACCGGGTAGATCGCTTGAGATATATGGCGACATATTATCCAGATGAATGACTGTTCAAGACAGAACCCGGCTTATCGGCGAACTCACTCATTTCGAATCCCCAGTTAACATTGTTAACTGGGGATTTTTTTTGCCTTCAATTTAGTGAAATCCAAGGGTAAGAGAATAGAACCCTTAATAGATTTAGTACCTAACTTAAACGTAAGTTAAATACGTAAGTATTTAATAGATAGGAACTTTTATATTGATGCTTAAGCGGCAAAACACGCTATACTTTATATATTATACTTAAATAGGTTGTCTTCAATGCGGGCAGCAATCATACAAAGGATGTAGCTATGAGTAGTAAAAAAACGGATTCTAAAGCAATTTGGTTAATTGTTGCCAGTTTGGTCGCGTTAATCGCAGTTATTGTCTCGTTAAATAGTGCGAGCCTCTTTAAAGAGGAAAGCAAAGCGAGCAAGGTCAGTCTTGGTGATCAAGCAAATCAGGCTTATAAAATCACGGTCTATTACTTCCCCCCAAAAAAAGACGCTGCTAAAGCACTTACTTTCTTCTTTAAGGAACACGGCTATAACGTTGATATGCAGTTAGCCATGAGCGTAGATGCTCTTAAAGGATCTGAAAAATCCCCCAGTCATATTTTCTTCAACCGCTCAGAAATGGATAAGGCGATGAAGATAAAAAAGTTGATCGAAGAAGTGATCGGCTCTCCTGTTAATGCTTACCGTTTCCATGAAGAGCAGACAGACCCTTCTATGATGATGGTATTTACTGAATATGAAGCTTAATAATCAAAGATGTTACTCAGTATTTGAAAAGCATGATCGCTAGATATTTTTCAATTTAGTGTATCTTAAAGCATTCATTGTCATACTGTTGTCACATACTTGTCATTTAATCGTTATTATCAGCGCATAATTGATTTTCGAATTTTGAGGTTAATACAACCCTAAGGAAGCGATTGATTATGCATTTAGTTAACACGAATAAATGTGCAATGGGTAAGCTATGTTAGCAGAATTGAAAATGTTATTAGCAAACGATGCTATTACAAGTTTGTATCAGCCAATCTTTGATCGTTACACCGGCGAGATTTTTGCCTATGAAGCATTAAGCCGCGGTCCTTCTAACAGCCCTTTGCATTCTCCCAACCAATTATTTGAATATGCTCGCCAATTTGGAATGCTAAATGAATTGGAAACACTGTGCCGTGAAAAGGCAATTACGGGCTTTCTTGAAAAGCAGTTGCCGGGCAAATTATTTATAAATATAACACCGGATTCTCTCGAGCAGGCGGATTATCAAAAAGGCACGACCTTAAAGTTGTTAGAACGCTTTAATCTATCGACCAGCCAGGTTGTGATCGAGCTGACAGAGCAGTTTCCCTGCACAGATGAAACATTATTGTTAAAGGCACTAAAGCATTATCAAGAGATGGGCTTGGCCATCGCGCTTGATGACTTAGGTGCAGGCTATTCATCACTTAGGCTTTGGTCACAAGCCAAGCCTGAATTTGTCAAAATTGATCGTCATTTTATTCAAAATATTGATTTGGATATCACTAAACAAGAGTTTGTACGCTCTTTCACTGAAATTGCTAAATCCATGCAGTGCAAAGTGATCGCAGAAGGGGTGGAAACCGAGGCTGAGTATCAATATTTATGTAAGTTAAGTGTCGATTTTTTCCAAGGGTATTATTTCTGTCGGCCTCAGCTCAATCCGCCTACGCAATCGACAATGGTGGAAAACCTCAAACTTAATGAGCAAAAAAGTGGCGCGAATGTTGTTGCTACAAATACTGTTAAGGCAAAGAACCTTACGGTGCATAAAGTAAAAGTTAATACGTCACAGAGTGTTGAGCAAATAGCCGAAATATTCCAAGACAAACCCAATATTAATTCAATAGCTGTGGTGAGCGATGAGAAAATTTTAGGCTTAATATCGCGCGCTAATGTTCAAGGTAAGCTGAGTAAAGCGTTTGGGCGCGATCTTTTTTCTAAAAGAGCAGCGAGCGAGGTGGTAATGGAGCCTATGCCGTTGGTTGTTGATGCTTGCTTGAGTATTGAACAAGTGAGCCGGCTTGTAACGTCAAGAGCACGTTACCAACAAGAAGATGATTTTGTGATTTGCCAAGATGGGCGCTTTATTGGTATTGGTCATGTGATTGATTTATTACGTCAAGTGACAGAGTTACAAGTAAACCAAGCTCGGCATGCAAACCCTTTGACTCAGCTGCCAGGCTTAATTCCAGTAAACGATTGTATCGACCAGCTAGTCACTAGCAATAACCAGTTTTGCGTGGTGCATTTTGATATTGATAATTTCAAGCCTTTTAATGATGTTTACGGGTTTGCTAAAGGTGATCAAATTATTCTAGCACTGGGTACGAGCTTGCAAAAATTTTGCAGCATTGAAAAAGATACGATTGGGCACATAGGCGGTGATGACTTTATCGCGATTTACAATAGTGATAACTGGTTACAGAGAATAAATGATGCGATCACTAATTTTGATACTATCGTATCAGCATTGTATTTACCTGAGCATATAAGCGCTGGAGGCTTTACCAGTAAAGATCGCTATGGGGTTGAGCGTTTTCATCCCATCGCCTCTGTTTCAATTGCCTGTGTAGAAGTTTCGGCGAGTTGTAATTTAAGCCATTTCGAGATATCTAGCTGCTTATCTCCTTTAAAGCACGCGGCAAAGAGTTATAAGGGGAACTCTCTGGTTGTGAACGATGTAAATAATTACCTAGCCATAGGTGGGGAGCTTGAATGTGCGGAGTTTGAAAAGAGCTTCTTACGGCAAGGTTAGTACGTGAGAAGCTTTTTCTAAACGCTTTTTTTTAGCATGGGTGAAATGTTGAGTTAAAAGCTCAGCTTGATTGCGCCATAAAGATTATTGTTATCTTTGAATTGACTAAAGAATCCTTGATTGCTATTACCGTAAAATGCGTTTGAGCCGATCTCAAGCTTCAAATCATCATTGTATTTATAGCTCGCATTAAGGCGTAAATAGCCGTCTTTCTGATTTGGCGAATAAAAGTTAAACACTGAAAGCTGCAACTTTTGTTGCATCATCTGCTTTTGTAAACGCAGCGTGGTCAAATGCCTGTTGTCTTGGTTCTTCCTCACTTCAACATAATACTGCACGGATGCGGTAAGCTCTTTTGCAATCTCTTGCTCAAATCCAAGTAATGCACGCCATTCATTGTCTTTTGAGTAGATTATAGATGCATCTTGTGGCGTTGATAATTGTCTATATCCGATTTCTGCATTAAAAATGCCTTTCGCTAATGGTTTTCTAATGCTCGCGCCATACACTTTAAGTTTAGGAAAAACCGCTTTATTAGCTTTCTGATTAAAGCCTGCTGGGGATTTTGTGTGACCTTGATAGTAATAAAGTGCTGTTTCTGCTGCGCCAAAGGAGCGATAAGCTCTCATCGATAGCTCACTGTCATTATCGGGTAGCTTTGCTTGCATCGGCAGGTTTGTCGAGTTTTGATAAGACAAACGCTCCCCGTTTATGAAACGATCACTGTTGTATTTGGGAATGTATACAGCATCTAGATTGAATACATTGAAATACAGCGAGGTTTTAATCGCATCACTAGGTGCTTTTAAGTACTGCGTGTCACGGCCATTAAAAAAACTACGCCAATCTTTGCTAAATAAGTCATTGATGAAAACAAGATCACCTGTTCCCCATGTCATGATTTGGCGGCCTATTTTTAGATCGATGTTATCTTTCGGGCTGAAATTAATATAAAGCTCTCGCAGATCCATAAAGCCGTGACCTGTTTGCAAATCTAACGCTTGTTTATCGGCTACCGAATCTGCGACAAAATCAGCGTTGAACTTAATATCAAAGCTTTCAAATGAATGAGCTAGCTCGGTTTTCAATCGAAGCTCATTGATAGAGGCTTTCTTTTGGTGGTTATCGTTTTGTAAACGAATACCACTGCGCGCCTCTAAAAAACCACTGATTTGAGTGCTTGAAAAGCTATCTTCATCTCCCCAATCATCTGAATCTTCCCATTCATCATTTGATTGAGACGATAAGTTGTCTTCAGAATTGCTTGCTTCAGCAAACACAGTATTAGTCGTAAATGTTAAAGCGACAAGTAATAAAGTATTGAGTTGTTTAATCATAAATTACTTCAAATATTTAGTCGGTGTTTTGCGCAATGAACGCTCTGTAAAAACTTGCTCTGGTAAAGAGTTGTTAAACTGGATCTTACGGTATTTCATTTGGGTATTTCCGCCGCTGATTTTGTCTTTCATAACAGAGTGGGTCACCATGTTGTAGCCGTCTATTTTCTCAACCTTTAAGGCTTCAAAGGCTCTAATCTCTTTGCCTTTACTATCAAAATACTGTGTTTTAAGCGGCAGAAAAGAGTTTTTGTCGATCTGTGTGACATAGTAAGCGAACTCAACACTCTCGGGCTTTTTAGGTGTTGATTTAACCACATAGCGCTGTTTCTCATCTTTTAACAGTTGGTGTTTATCGGCTTTTAATCCACGCCCAGATACATCTTCATAGTAAAAGTGAGAGCCAACGAAAGATGTTCTGTTATCACTTGCAGCAATGCGTTTTACTAAATCAAGTGCCGGTAAATAGAGCCATCTGTCATCGGCTTTGGATAAGTGCTTCCAAACCATAAATGTTGTGTTTTTTACGTCGGCAGGTTTGTGAAACAAAATGTAAAACTTCTGGTCTGCATCGCTTTTTTGATCAATATCTTTTCGCAAAATAGTAAAGCGACGCTTATTTTTACGACCTGCTTTGTCAGTGATCATCATATCAACTTGCGCTCTGCCTGAATTAGCTTGGTAGTAGGCAGCATGATTGGCTTTGTTAATAACCTCATCGACAGTGATAGCACTAACGCTCATAGTGCTCATTAGGCAGCTGGCTAACAAGGTGGATGTTGTAAATAATTTCATTTCCTATCTCCTAATGGCTTTTCTTAAAAAGATGCTTTTCAAGCATGCTGATGAGTGCAGGTAAAATGATCAGTGTTGCAATACCTGCCAGTAATAATATGGCGGAGATGAAAACACCGACAGTTTGATAAGGTACAAGGGGCGCAACTAATAGTGGCATAAAGCCAACCCCAACAACTATTACGTTTCGGCTGATTGCTCTGGCAGGCTCAGCAAAAACAGCTTTGGCAGTTTGTTGCCAGTTACTGTATTGCTTAGCCAGTTCACGCGCTCTTGCAATAAAGTGGATGGCATAATCCACTGCTAGGCCTAAGCTCAAGCTAGAAAGTACGGCTACCGGCATATCGTAATCTTTACCGATAAGGCCAATAACCCCATAGATAACGACAATAGTGAAAGTAAGTGGGATCATCGCAAGGGCACCCCATAACAGGGAGCGAAACAGAGCAGACATCATAATAAACACTAAGATAAAGCTGCCAATAAAAGCTTGCGCCATGCCGCCAACCATCTTGTCTTGCCAAACAACGTTGATATAAGTAAGGCCAAACCAATCATGACTTAAACCTTTAGGTGCAGGATTCATTTTAAAGAACAGATTGACACGCTCAATCAAGTTCTGCATATCAGTATTATCACCCGATTTAAGTTGTAACCAAAGATTACTTTTTTGATAATCAGGTGTTACAAAGTGCCATAAATCTTGAGGTCGGTGAGAGTTTTGATAGGTTAATAGTATCTGCGCAACAGCATCTGAACTATCCGGGATAATGAAATCTTTTTGCTCACCAGAGTAAACTTCTCTATGCACTGTTTTAACAACATCCGCGAGAGAGTTGCTTTTACCAACGAGCCCTGTTTCCAGTAAATACTGTTGCAGCTTCGCCATATAATTAAGGACTTCGGGGTCTTTAAAGTAAGCTAGCTTATCCTGCTCTAGGGTTAATGCTTCAAGTGCAGCTTCCCAGTCATCTAATGCATTTTCATCAAATACATCGGCCTCTTCAATGAGGATGATTTGTTGCTCCGCTTTTGTAATTAGGGTAGCAAGTGTTTGTGATAAAGAAGCTTTATTATCATTACCGATAGCATTGCCTAGTGATATTTGAGCGCTAGATTGGCTATCTAAAAGCTGCTTCTTTAAGCGAGTGATCGAGGTGCTTTCTTGATCAGCAGTGGGGGTTTGATGCAGGCTCAAGTAAGCCATGTAAGTACCTGCGAAACGCTCGTTTAATACTTTGTCAGCGACACGAATATCATGATCGGGAGAGAACCATTTAACCGGATTGTCATTAATAATAATTAAGGTGAAGCCATAACTTGCGCCGATAGCAACTAAAGTGATAATACCGATAATGGCCTTTGAATAGCCGTAAGTAGCATTTCCCAATTGTTTGAGGAGACGGGCTAGCAAGCTGTTATCAATATCGGCATGCTCTGCTGTGTTTTTGTGCATCTCTAGTGACTTATCAGACATCAGCATGATGTATGCAGGAATCATAGTGATAGTGAAAAACCACGCCAAGATCACCCCGATAGCGACAAAAACACCGAAAACTTGTACCGGAGGAATGGGAGTTAAGGCCAGTGATGCAAAACCTACAGCTGTTGTGATAGTCGTAAATAGCATAGGTTTGTGAAGCTCAGACATCACATGTTTTAGGGTTTCACGTTTGTCTTTAATACGTGGGTAGCGATCGTAAAAATCAGAGAGAATATGCACTCCATCTAACACCGCTATTGGCATGATAAAAATAGGTATCATTGAAGACATAATGTGAATCACGTTGCCGGTGACAACTAACAATCCCATCGTCACAATCACACTAATCATTGCAACTATCATTGGAGAGGTGACAAACACAGCCTTTTTGAAGAAGAACCACATGATCAAATAAATTAAAATCATCGCCATAGGGGCAGAAATAGCCATTTGCTTAAACATTTCTACACCAAACACATCTTGTGCTACCGGCATACCCGTTATGTGAAACTCAGCGCTGCCCTGGTAGCCATCAATGCGCTCTTGCAACATCTGTGCAACGTTATAGCTGATATCTTTTGAAGTAATGGGAATGTAAAGTGCGATAGATTTACCATCGTCAGAAACTAAAGTACCGTTAAAAAGCGGTAGGTTTTGCGCATTTTCACGAATTATAAGCGCATCGGCATCGCTAGTTGGCACATCGCTCATTAGCCAGGTAAAAGAGATAGCGCCGGGGCCTGCTTGTTCGATGTTTTCAAGTGTGGAAGGAGACATTAAGTCTGCGCCGATAACACCCACTTGCTGCCCTGATTTATCCTGCCAAGCGATATCTTTCGCAAACAGAGCAAGATCTTGAATACTGTTTAGCGTTGCGGGATTAAACACACCTTGCGGGTGCGCATTATCCACCACCCCAATCACAATCATATCTGAGAGTGAAAATTGCTTTTTCTGTTCGCGGTGAAAAACCTTAACAGGTTCATCGTAGCTGAGCATGTTTTCCGGGTCAGTGTCTATCGTCAATGGATGCATGAAGCTTGCCATATTAGAGACACTTGGGATGACTACACTCAAAATAAAAGCCAAGGCAATCATGGCGCTATACCAGAATACTTGCTTGGGTTTGCGCATGGCAAGGTTTGTTAAATTATCGGCGACTTTGAACATCAATTGAAACTCTGTGAAATACGATTGATTAACTTATGAATCAGTTAACTGAAATTTATGATTGAGCAATCAGCGCCATTACTGGCACTGAACATCAGGGCTTAATAAAAAGCCTTACCCGGCTCAACACCTAGCTTCTTAAGGATTAGGGCTACTAAACAAAAGCGGGTGAAAGCAGCTTGCAGCATATTGGCGGCCACAAACATCACTAAACCAAAACCGTAGGGGTGAACATAAAATCCAAGGATAAGACCGAGAAATATCATGCAACCTGCGAACGCAAAAATAACTCTATCAATTGTCATTACATCTTCCTTAAACAAGCAGTATTAGTTTTTAGTAGAGCACTTTGTATTTAAACCTAAAAGGCCGTAAAGCGGGCAAGAGGCCAGTACGCCTGTCAATAATGGGACTACCCCAATCCATGTATAGGGCGTGTACATTTCCATTATTGCCATATAAAGCAATACGATACCCGCAAGAATGCGAAGAGCTCGATCTAGTTTTCCCAGGTTGTTACACATATTGATTCCTCTATTTTTAATAGCGTTGATAGCAACTCGCCAATGGAAGCTGCTGATTGTGCTAGTAGACGCTTTTAGAAAATAAATATCAGTGACTAAAGTTACATAACTCGAAAATAGAGGGTGTTTATTTTTAGATATGCCTTTTAGATAGAATGGCTTGTTGTTGCCACTGTCCATGGAGAATAAACAGCAGTGCGGGAATATTCATCAAAATGCCATAACTTAAAGGCAATAGAGTGAACTCTGGTTGCTTAAATACTGAAAGCGCTATGAACATTCCTGTTCCTGCATTTTGAATACAGACTTCAATGGCTAAAGTTCGGCTCGTTTGGGAATCGAAACTGAGTTTTTTACATATTAATTGGCTGATGAAAAGAGCGCTTAAGCACAGTGATAGACAAAGATAAATGACTAGGTTCGCTTGCTCACTCAGGGGCTGCCAGTTGTCAAAAATTAGATAGATAACGAGAGTGATGAATATAATTCCTGAAAGTTTAGAGACAGGTTTTTGATAGCTCTCGATTTGCTTTTTGAAACGGTGCTTAAGGTACATACCAAGAGTGAGTGGTATTAGGGTCACAAGGGTGAGTTGCAGCCATGTTTTGAGTATAGGAAGCTCGATGGTGCTGTCTGTGAGAGATAAAAAGCTTAACTGTACCGTTAAACTGAGAGGGAGGACGAAAGGGGCTATTAGGCTATTGACAGCAGTGAGGGTGACCGAGAGTGCGCTATTAGCACCGCTTAAATGAGAGATAATATTTGAGGTGGCACCGGATGGGCAGGCGGCAATAATAATTAAACCTGCAGCGATACTGTAGTGTAGCTCAGTGAATAATTGTGTTGAGAGAATGATAACCCAAGCGACAGCAGGGAGTGCCAGTAATTGAAGAGCTAAGCCCACAGCGACGCTTTTAGGGAAATCGAAGACTCTTTTAAAATCTGCGAGTGAAAGTGATAAGCCAATACTGAGCATCATCAAGCTTAAGCAAATGGGTAATAATAACTGGCTAATCAAGAGAGGCCTCTACAATCTAAAGTATGACTGAAATTTCGGCTGATTATAAACGTATAAAAATAAAATAGAGAAGTTTAAAAAATGCTTTATTAGAAATTGGAGCAAGCTACAGCGTTCTAAAACTTCCTAAGTGTTTTGCAAATGAAAGCTTCTTTGGGTTTTTCTTAGTGGTTGATGCAGAAATTTATAATATATTGCTATACTGCGTTTTTTTAACAATTAAATAGGATTTAAAATGTCGTCGTTAAAAACTAAGTGTTTGAAATCAATTACGGTTTTATCGTTAGCTGCTGCTTTAACAGCTTGTGTTAATCCGGTTAAAGAACAACATAACTCACTTGTAGGGAACTGGCAGATAGTTGATATTCAGGGCCAAGCAATTTCAAATGACAAAGCACGCTTGATCTTTAGCGAAGAGGGATCAGTTGCTGGAAATAACGGTTGTAATAATGTGATGGGTACCTACCAGCCTGTTCATGATCATTTGAACTTATCACCGCTTGCGACAACACGTATGGCATGTAAAAGTGCAGCTCAGCAAGATGCTCAAGCGTTTACGCAGGCACTGACTCATGTGGAGCACTTCTTGGTAAAAGGGGACGCGCTTTACCTAACAGATATGCAAGATGAAACGGTCATTACCTTGAAAAAGTAATCGCTATTTTTTCTGAAACGGTGAGTAGCACCTCAGTGCTATTCACGGTTGTGTTAAAACTATCATCATTCTCTTTGCACAGAGTTACGTTGCTAAAACGGTTGGAAGGCGCTGAAAGGTGATAGGTTGAAATAGAAAGGTGAAAGATAGAATACACAGCAAATGAAAACGTGGATAAATTACACGAACTTCCTAAATAATCATTATTCCAATTGCAGTTTAACAGCTTCTTAAATCTAAAACTGAATTTAAAATAAAAAACACAGCTACTTCTTAGGTAGTTTTGTTGACAATTTCTCTTAAAATCCAGCTAAAATCTCTTAAAATCCTTCAAATATCTTGAGTTGTTGACATCCTAATTGGGATTTGTAAGTATTTGACCTACTACAAAAATAATCATTAATAGTGAACGATATACAATAATTGTCACTAGGTCGCTACATATCTCTTTTTACAATAAGGGTAAACATGTGCGATTTTCTTGAGGTCCTTATGAATTTAGTTAAACGTATCTTTATGATGCTAATGTTGCTCCCTGTGAGTTCAGTCAGCTTTGCTGTTTCCCTCGGTGAAGTCCATCACCAAGTTAACGTCATCACATCCCATCTAGAAACTATTAAAAAACACAGCGCACCTGATAAGCTCAGCCGTACTGTCAGTGTTCAAGTTGGAAAAACGTCACTTCACGCCTATTCGAAAGCATTGGATCTATTAGAAAAAATTGCCAAGTACCAAGCAGAAAAGGGTTTGGCAGTGGTAGAGATTCCAAGTCTACCGGTTAAAAAAGTGCGCTCTAAACACTTGATGAAAATTGTGCAGTTGACGTTGCAAGAAGTAGAAAAAATTAGCCAATCTTTGAACTTAACGGTTAAGCCTATTAAAGGGGATGATAAAAGTAAGACTGCCTCAGATTTGTATGGCCAGATTTGGCAGGCTTCTTATTTAATGGATACACTTGTATCACCCATGAGCATGGATGATGTGAGACGTAACAATGTAAAAATTGCACAAGGCATCAATGATATTGCAAAGCGATTAGACAAGGAGATAGATACCCAAGCGTTGCAAACCTTTAAAGGAAAACAAGCGGTCGATGTGACAATCGGTTTGTATAAATTACTCTACAAATTAGCTGATTTAGAGCGAAAAATAAAACTTAAACCTTTGGTCGTACCCAATTTCCCGACGGGCGATATCCAAGCGGCTGACGCATACGAGGTTGGTTCGAGTGTGGTGGCTGATTTAACCCGTATTGCTTTGAAATTAAAAATCCCTCCTATTCAAGCGGGTGATGATATAGGCGTAACAAGTAGCGATATAGACACTCTCTATGCGCAAGTTCATCAGTTAAATGTAAGTGCTGAGCGCTTGATTAAGTAAGGGATAAAAGATGCTAAATAAATTAACAATTAAAGCAAAATTAACACTCGGTAATGCGCTAGTTCTAGTGTTTTTACTCGGGTTTAGTGGCTATTTTTACCTTAACTTGAGTGAAATCAACGCCAACACTTCTACCTTGAAAAACTATATTAGTGACCAGGCAAATAACGGCTCGGCACTAAAGTTAGTCAACAATATTACCTTGCGTGATCAACAGCAAAAAGATTATCAGCTCAATGCTGATGCACAGCTAAAGACGCAGCTAGCAAACTTATCGAATGACTTTGAAGAGCTGATACAAGCGGCAAAGTCACAGGTAAGTGAAGAGCAGCTGGCTATAATCGATGGCTTAAGCAGTGATAACACCGCGTTAGATAGCAGTATTCAACAAACGCTGATTCCGCTGGTGGATGCAAAAGGGCAGCAAGCAGAGATTATCAACAATCAACTAGGGCCAAAACTTGAGAAGATGTCGTCTGATCTTACTGAGTATGCCATTAAAGATAATGATTCTGGACTTGTCTCGATTTCTTCGCGCTTAACCCAGAAACTACTCGCCTCGCGAGCTTATTTTAACCTCTATTTGAACACTGGCTCTAGTACTTTACTTGAGCGCTCTGAGCTGGAAGTAGCGGGGATTTACTATCAGCTTAAAGAAATGAAGAAAATTGCTTCTAGGCAAAAAAATGTACCTTATAAGGCGTTGTTAAAGCTAACAAAAGAGCTGGAATCCCATTTTCAAAAAACAGTTAAAATCAATGCCGATATAGCGGCGACAAATAAATTAATCTCTGGTCAAACGCACATGATTAGCCAGAAAGTACTTGATCAAATAGTTGGTCAGTGGCGCGACTTAGATGTTAATGCAGGGGTAGCACTTGAAGCGACTTCACAATTACGCAGTAACGGTTTGTGGGTGATTTTAGCGATTATTTTAGCGAATATACTCATTATTTGGTTCATCGGTGAAAATATTACTAAAGGCTTGGGAATGCTATTAGCGCGCCTAACCGATATTAGTTCTGGAGATGGCGATTTAACGAAGCGTGTTGAGCTAAACGCTAAAGATGAGATTGGTTTGCTTGCCGATCGGTTTAATGATTTTATCGCTCAAATACAAAACCTTGTGGCAAGCTCACAGCGCTCATCTATTGAAGTGGATGGTTTTGCAAGTACGAACGTTACAATGGCGCAAGAATCTAAGCAGTCGCTAGAACAGCAGCTTGAGGAAACAAATGCAATTTCTGTATCTATTGAGCAACTATCGGCCAGTGCTGAAAATATTTCCGGGGATACGCAAGCTTCAAATGAGATAGTGTCAGTGGCTAATGATTCTGTGGTCAGTGGTCAGCAATCTTCACAGTCGAGCGTCACATCGGTGACTAGCCTGCATTCTGACATTACTGCTACTCATGGGGTTATTGGCGAGCTTGCTAAGGAAGCGCAGGCCATAGGTACCGTTGTGGAAGTTATTAAGAGTATGAGTGAGCAGACAAACCTGTTAGCACTGAACGCCGCAATTGAGGCTGCTAGAGCTGGGGAGGCGGGTCGTGGCTTTGCCGTGGTTGCCGATGAAGTACGTTCTCTTGCAAGTCGCACCAAAGGTAGTGTGATGGAAATTGAAGCGATCATCGCTAAATTGCAAACACAAACTAATAAGGCGGTGACGTTGATTGATCAGAGCTTAAATAGTGCTGATACTAATAAAGGGCATGTTATTGATACGCAAGATTCATTTGGTCATATCGCACAATCAATTGTGCAGCTTAAAGATATGATTTCGTCAGTTGCTCATGCTTGTAATGAACAATCACAAGTTACCAGTCAAGTCAGCGAAAAGGTTGCAACTGTGTACTCTCTTAGCAAACACAGTGCAGAAATATCCGATAAAAGTGCAGATGTTAGTACTCGATCTGCGGATTCGATTGTTGAATTGAGTGGGATATTGAACAAGTTTAAGGTTTGATACTTGAGTTGCGAGTTGCGAGTTGCGAGTTGCGAGTTGCGGTGTTGGGCGAGGAAATAAGACAGGGGGAATAACAGCAACTATAAAAAAGGCCTGCAATTGCAGGCCTTTTTTGTGGATAGCTATTTTAAGAGAGTAGCACTTCGAGTTTGTCATGCTCTGCTACAAAATGGCCAGGGCTGTGCTCAAAAAGCTTAGGTAAGTAACCTTTTTGCTCGGTTTTGAGCTTAGAAGGTAAGAACTTAAGCTGAGCCGTTGGATCCATAGGTGAAGGTAGTTCGCCAGGAATCTTAATTGATTTACGCTTGCGCTCAATTTCAGGGTCTGGAATAGGCACCGCTGAAATTAGCTGCTTAGTGTATGGGTGCACAGGGTTGTGATAGATCTCTAAACTATCAGCCAACTCAACAACACGGCCCAAATAAAGCACCATAATACGGTGTGATACTTCACGCACAACAGCCAAATCGTGGGAGATAAACAAGATAGAAAGTTTAAACTCTTCTTGTAAATCCATCAGCAATTCAATGATCTGCGCTTGAACGGAAACGTCTAGTGCAGAAACAGCTTCATCGCAAATAACCAGTTTAGGTTTCATTATCATAGCGCGAGCGATACCAACACGTTGGTTTTGTCCGCCAGATAGCTCATGGGGATAGCGGTTGATCATGTTGCGATCAAGACCCACGCGATCCATCATTTGCATGACCGTTTCTTTCATTTCACTCTTAGACATTTGCGGTGCAAACGTCATCAACGGCTCCATAATAGAGCGCGAGATGGTCATACGCGGATCTAAGCTCGCTAAAGGATCTTGGAAAACGATTTGTAGATCTTTGCGCTTATCTTTAAGCTCTTCTCGGGTTAAACCGTTGATTTGTTTGCCTAACCAAGTAACGGTACCGTGAGTGGGTTCAATCAGTTGTAAAACGGCTCGAGCGAGAGTTGATTTACCACAACCACTTTCGCCAACAATACCGAGCGTTTCCCCTTGGCGCAGTTTAAAGCTAACACCATCAACGGCCTTTAATGGTAGCGTTTTAGGCCAGATGCCGCCGCTTACTTTAATGTCAAAGTGCACTTTAACATCGTCGACCTTTAGAAAATCATCAGCTGCCGAGTTTTGATCAATAGGTTTTAACTTATGGTGAGAGCTTCTTTGTGCGTCATCAATGCGCGGCATCGAATCCAGTAGCATCTTAGTGTATTCATGCTGTGGGTTATAGAAGATTTCGTTAGCATCACCTTCCTCAACATACTCACCGTGGCGCATTACATGCAGCCTGTCACACATTCTTGCCATCACTCCCATATCATGGGTGATCAAAGCAATTGCTGTGCCGCTCTCACGCTTTAACTCATCCATCAAGTCGAGAATTTCAGCTTGAACGGTTACATCTAACGCTGTTGTTGGCTCATCGGCGATTAATAGCGCGGGGCTACACAGCATCGACATGGCGATCATCACACGCTGGCGCATGCCGCCAGATAGCTCATGAGGATACTGGTTTAAACGTCTGGCTGACTCTGCAATTCTGACTCGATCTAGCCATTCGCGGCACAAACGATCCGTATCATCACGGCTTAAGTCCATGTGCAGCGCGGTAACTTCTCGCATTTGCTGCAAAATAGTCATGTGCGGTGTTAGCGATGTCAAAGGATCTTGGAAGATCATCGACATGTTTTTGCCGCGCACGTGGTTAAGCTCTTCTACTGATAAATCCAGTAAGCTGTGATCCTGGAAAATGATCTTACCGTCAGCGCGACCATTTTTTGCTAATAGGCCCATCGCAGCCATAAATGTCTGGCTTTTACCTGAGCCACTTTCACCAACAATCCCAACACACTCGCCCGGGTTGATATGAAAGCTGACGCCTTTTACTGCCTGCACATCGCCATCAGGTGTATCAAAGGTGATTTTTAAGTTGTCGACTTCAAAAATAGGTTTAATGATATTTGTCATGATATTCCCCTAGCGATCTTTAGGATCGAATGCATCGCGCAAACCATCGCCAATAAAAAAGAAACAAAATAGGCCGGTAACAAAAAAGCCTAGCGGGAATAATAGTTGCCAAAGCGTGCCGTATTGGATGGTTTTAGCACCATCACTAATCAGTGCGCCCCAAGAGGTTAATGGCTCTTGGATACCTAAACCTAAGAAGGAGATAAAGCTCTCAAGTAGGATTAGGTTCGGGATCATTAGCGATGTATAAACCACAACGATACCAATTAAGTTAGGTACGATGTGGCGCACGATAATAGTGAAATCACTGACACCTGCAGCAACGGCAGCTTCAATGAACTCTTTGTGTTTAAGTGTCAGCGTTTGACCGCGAACGATACGTGCCATGTCCATCCACGAGAATAACCCTAAGCCAATAAACAACAGATACACAGAGCGACCAAACATGACAAATAGAATAATCAAAATGAACATGTAAGGAATCGACATTAAAATATCGACAAAGCGCATCATAAGGTTATCAATACGGCCGCCAAAATAGCCCGATACAGCGCCGTATAAAACGCCAACGACAACGGCGACAATAGTGCCGATTAAGCCAACCATTAATGAAATTTGAGTGCCTTGCATTACTCTAGAATAAAGGTCGCGACCTAGATCGTCTGAACCAAAGTAGTGGCCGTTTGCAATGCTAGGTGCGCCCATTTCAGCAGCGTTACCGGTTAATGCCCAATCGATGGTCTCGTAATCCCATTCATTGAGGTAGGGCCCTAAAAAGGCAACGGCTACCATTAAAAATAAAATAAACACACTGGCAAGAGAGGCTTTATTGGCTTTGAAGCGTGTCATCGCATCTTGCCACTGAGAGCGACCTTGAATTACTTGCTGGTCGGCATTTTCAACGATCTGCGCGACTTTCTTTTTACTAACTAACATATCTATCGCTCTCTTAGAGTCTAATCTTGGGATCAAGCCAAGCATAAGTAATATCGACAAGGGTATTGAACAAAATAGTCATCACACCAAATACGATAGTCACACCCATCAGTAATGAGTAATCGCGGTTGAGGGCGGCATCAACAAAGAATTGTCCCATTCCCCCGGTACTGAAATAGATATCGATAATAACGGAGCCCGTAATCATGTAGACAAATGCAGGGCCTAAATAAGAGACGACCGGCATCATGGCAGGCTTAAGAGCATGGCGTAAGATAATGCTGCGATAAGGTAAGCCTTTGGCACGTGCTGTACGAATGAAATTTGAGTGCAGTACTTCCAACATTGAAGAGCGGGTAATACGTGCAATACTTGCCATATAGCTGGTGGATAGTGCAATTATTGGCATTATTAAATATTGCCATTGCCCGCCATTCCAACCCCCACCGGGTAGCCAATTGAGCCACAAGGTAAAGATGATGACCAAGATAGGTGCCATAACAAAGTTAGGTAATACTTGAGCGCCGATAGAAAAACCAACCGCAGCGTAATCAAGCTTGGTGTTATGCTTTACGGCGGCAGCTATTCCTAGGGGAATACCAACTGCAACAGCGACGATAAAGGACCAAATACCATAGGTTAGGGTAACCGGAAATCCTTGTGCCAGAATGTCATTGACTGAGCGGTCTTTATATTTAAATGATGGACCGAAATCAAAGTTAAATAAAATGCCTTTAAGATAGGTATAAAGCTGTTCAAACCAAGGTAGGTTCAAGCCGTATTTGGCTTCTAAATTGGCAAGTACTTCAGGGGGTAATCCACGATCGGTTGAGAAAGGGCTACCAGGGGCTAAGCGCATCAGCGCGAACGATATCAAGATTAAAATCAAGATGGTCGGAATCGACGAAAACGATCGTCTTATAATAAAACTAAACATGTATATTGACCTTGTATTCCACTGTTTAAAAGTAATGACCTTGTGCTTTTTGAGCGAGAGGTTTACCTAATACACGGTGGTTTACGGATAATAGTAAGTACAAAGTACGTTGAGTGCTTAAATAAATAAGTGCTCTTAAAATAAAAAAAACATCTCACCTTTATGATGAGATGTTTTTAAAGGTTACGCGATTAACTATTTAGCAGCTTTGTAGAATGTACGGCTGTAGATAGTTTGCTGAACGTTTTTGATTGGCCAGCCTTTTAGCGTATCTTTGATCATGTAGATACCAGTGTAGTGGTAAACAGGGATAACTGGCATTTCGTCAGCCATCAGCTGTTCAACACGTGTGTAGTTCTTGTTTGGCGTCTCGCTAGTTTTAGCGTCGCTCATTAAAGTATCTACTTCAGTGTTAACCCACTTACCGTGGTTGTAACCCGCTTGTGTAGTCATCAAGTCAAGGAAGGTAGACGCTTCGTTGTAATCACCACACCATGCGCCACGCGCTAGCTCAAAGTTTTGTTTCTTACGCGTTTCAAGGAAAGTCTTCCACTCTTGGTTAGCAAGTACAGCGTTAACGCCTAACTTTTGCTTCCACATCTGTGAAATAACCGTCGCTACTTTTTTATGTGCTTCATCCGTGTTGTAAAGCATATCGAACTTTAATGGCTTATCTTTTCCGTAACCTGCTTGAGCCAATAGCTCTTTAGCTTTAGCATCACGCTCTTTCTGCGTCCATGCAGCATAAGGCACTTCTGGAACTGTGAAGCCAGCAGTCGCTGCAGGTGTGAAAGTGTAAGCAGGGAACTGGCCACCTTTTAATACGTTTTTAACGATTACATTACGATCAAGTGCGTAAGAGAGTGCCTTTCTAACGCGAACATCTTTGAACGCTTCTGGGCCGCTATCTGATAAGTTGAAGGTGTAGTAGTAGTTACATAAACGTGGGAAAGAGAATGCTTCAGTAGGGTTAGACTTCTTCATTGATGGATATTGACCTGCTGGAATTTCAGTCTTATCAATATCACCCGCTTTAAAACGAATTAAAGCTTGGTTTTCATCATTAATAACAAGTGCTGTAACTTTGTCTAGGATCGTCTTATCGTTGTTCCAGTACTTAGTATTACGCTCACGAACATTTTTTTCTTTAAGGGTCCATTCTGTTAATACATAAGCACCGTTACCCACGATGTTTTCTGGGCGAGTCCAATCTTTACCAAACTTTTCAACAGTCGCTTGATGCGATGGGAAAGTCGTTGTGTGAGTAACCATTCCTGGGAAATAAGGTAATGGTGCATCAAGTGTGACTTCGAAGGTGTAATCATCAACCGCTTTAACACCTAGCTCTTTAGGGTCCATGCCTTCTTTAATGATCGCAGCACCATTTTTGATGGCCATCATTTCCATATACCAAGAATACGGAGAAGCAGTTGCAGGATCTACAGCACGACGCCATGCGTAAACAAAGTCATTAGCAGTGACAGGGTCGCCATTTGACCAGTTTGATTTACGTAAATGGAATGTGTAGGTTTTTTTATCATCTGATAGGTCATAGCTTTTAGCAACACCAGGGATATTATTTCCTAGATCATCTTGGTTTAATAAACCTTCAAATAAGTCGCGAACTACAACAGAACTTTCTACCCCTTCAACTAATTGAGGATCTATCGTTGGAATGCCATCTAGAAGGCGGTACGTATAGCTTTGATCTGCTGCTAGTTCATCTCCAGTTACTGGGTGTTTCGCTGAAAATGCAGTAGTAGATGTTAATGCAAGTGCTGCACTGACAGCACTAGCCATCATAATTTTTTTAAAATTATTATTGTTATCGATCATAAAATTTTTCCTCATAAGATGAATAATATGTAGGGGTGTGAGTAACTTTTAGATATTTTCTCAGCGCCTTTTTATAAAAGATCACTGGAAAGATTTACTCATCTATTTTGTAGTAGCGGATACCCTAAAAGGTATTCTTTTAAGCTCTACAAAGCCCCATTACAAATTAATAGCTTTTTTATTAGGTCATTGATTTCTCTCGCTTTGCTTGAAAATCATACAAAGTTGCGTCGAGAGTATTACTGACAGATTTACTAATAAAATAGCCTGATGAACATTTAAACCCGTGAACTTTACCACAAAATTTGTCGAAGGTTACCTACGAAATATTGGCCTAAAAAATCGCAGATTGAATTAGCTAGCCGCTGTAGTTTTTATCACTGCTTATTTGGCTATTAAGCAGTGCTATTTTCTGTTTTTATGTTAGAAATTGGTTGTATTATATTTTTGTGTTTTTTGTAAAATAATTCGATTTTTATTGATCTAGACGATAAAACTGACCATTAAGCATCATATTGGTGCATAGAGAAAATTAGTGATTAATAATTGACTAAAAGCTGCTCATCAAATGGTCACTTTAACTTTTAATAGATGGGGTCAAGCTGTAATTGATATACGGGTGTATAACAGTAAAATATGTTGTTTATATTAAGCACAATTTACGAAATTAAAGGCGCTTTTTTGTATGAGATTTGTACAGTTTTGTGATGTTTCTAAACCGAGAAGCTGATTGATAATTAAACTATCAAAATCGGTTATTTAGCGTTGCCCGCAAAAAGATAGGGGGCTAAAAATGGCTTAACTTTCTCTTCTAACAAACCTATTTCAACTTCTATACCTGCTACTTTTAAACAAGAAATACCTTTACCGTTATTCCTAGGATCAGGATCGAGCATTGCCACAACAATCCGTTTAAAAAAGCCTGTGTCACATAAAGTTTTGGCGCATGAGGGTGTGCGCCCGACAAATGAGCAGGGCTCAAGTGTGACATAAGCCGTTAAGCCTTTAAGCTGAGCATAGCTATCTAATTGTTGTAGTGCAGCCAGTGCACTTGCTTCAGCATGAGGGTTACCTGGAGATTGGGTAAAGCCGCTAGCCAGCAGTTTATTGTGATGAGTGATTACACAGCCAACAGGTGGATTTGGTGCGCAATCAGGCAAAGCGCTTTGTGAAATTTCTAATGCTTGCTGCATAAAATGTTTATCACTTGCGAATTGATTAGTCACGGGTATTCCTTTTGGCTTCTTAGAAGTGTGCTTGATAGTTATCAATAATTTATTACTAAAACGATATTATCACTGAGAATGTGGCAGGTATATTACTCTCAATGATAGTTATAAGCTTGATAAATCAATGGATAATTCTGTTCTTAATCCTTATACAAAAGATAATTTGTTGTAGAGTAAAAAATGTTCAATTGCATCAGATAGCCTTGGTAAGTTGTACAGATTTAGTGCTATAACTTATTTTTTTAAAAACTGAACGTCGATAAAATTATTTTTAAACTCATAATAAATAACACTATATTTTAGAAAAGTGGCTGCCAGTGCTGATCTTGAATATACATAATGGAGTTTTATATGGATCGTGCAGAAGTTGTTCATAATAACTTTATCACTAGCTTAGAAAGTGATGACTTACCGAGCAGGGTGACTAATACAACCCTTGCAGAATCAGGGCTTACGCAAACTGAGCTCATTGAGATATTTGAAAGCCAAATACTCAGCCGGCAATTAGATAGAACATCGCGAAAGATGCAGGCAAGAGGGGAGGGCTTTTATACAATAGGTAGCTCTGGCCATGAAGGGAATGCCGCGATAGCAGCGGCATTCAGGGTTGATGATATGGCTTTCTTGCATTATCGCGATGCTGCATTTTTGATTCAACGTTCAAAAAAATTACCTGATCAAACACCGACCTGGGATATGTTGCTTAGCTTTAGCGCTTCTGCGGATGATCCTATTTCTGGTGGTCGGCATAAAGTTCTGGGATCAAAAACACTGTTTATTCCTCCACAAACGAGCACTATTGCCTCGCATTTACCCAAAGCCGTTGGCGCAGCTTACAGCACCGATTTAGCAAAGCGCTTGGAACCAAGCCAAATGCAGATGCAAACTGATAGTGTAGTACTTGCAAGCTTTGGCGACGCCTCTGCTAATCACTCCACTTCACAAGGGGCATTTAACACCGCTTGTTGGTCTGCTTATCAAAATATTCCGATGCCGATAGTGTTTATTTGTGAAGATAACGGCATTGGCATATCGACTAAAACCCCCGGAGGCTGGGTAGAGGCAAGTTTCTCGCAGCGTCCAGCGCTGAATTACATACGCTGTAATGGTTTAGATATTTTAGATACGTACCGTGCGGCGCGTGTCGCTCAATCACAGGTGAGAAGGCACCGTAAACCTGCATTTTTACACATGAATTGTGTACGCCTATACGGTCATGCGGGATCTGATGTGCAAACGGCTTATATCACAAAAGAGGAAGTGGAAAGCGCAGAAGCGAATGATCCGTTACTTCACAGCGCGCGTATTATCCGCGATGCGGGGTTGCTGACGAATGAGCAGATACTCACGCTTTATAATAGCGTGGGCGAGCGTGTTGAGCGTGTTGCCATTGAAGCGGCTAAGCGCCCGAAGTTGATGTCAGCCAAACAAGTAATGTCATCGATTATCCCACCCAAAAAAGAGTCACTAGCTTTGCGACCTATCAATGCTGATGAGCGAAAGGCGTGTTTTGGTAGCGATTGGAATGCGATGAAAAAACCGCAAAACACCTCACGGCTTTTGAGTTGGGCAATTAGTGATTTAATGCTGCAGCATCGAAATATCGTACTCGCAGGGGAAGATATTGGCCCTAAAGGTGGAGTTTATAATGTCACCGGTAAAGTGCATTCGCGCTTTGGCAGTGATCGAGTACTCAACACGTTATTGGATGAGCAGAGCATTTTAGGGTTGGCGATAGGGCTAGCGCATAATGGCTTCTTACCGATTCCTGAAATTCAATTCCTTGCTTACTTACACAATGCTGAAGATCAGTTACGCGGCGAGGCTGCAACGCTAAGTTTCTTCTCTAATGGTCAATATACTAATCCAATGATTATTCGTATTGCAGGATTAGGCTATCAAAAAGGCTTTGGTGGGCATTTTCATAATGATAACTCGCTGGCAGTGTTACGTGATATCCCAGGTGTGATTATCGCATGTCCAAGTAATGGGCACGACGCTGTGCTTATGATGCGCGAAGCGGTTCGCCTTGCACAAGAAGAGCAACGCATAGTGGTGTTTGTTGAGCCTATAGCGCTGTAGATTTGCATACACCAGAAGATGGTTTGTGGCTGTGTGATTATCCCCAGCCTGATGCTGATTCAAATATCTCAGTGGGAGAAATTGCTGAGTATGGCAATGCATCACAGTTAGCCATTATCAGTTATGCCAACGGTTTCTATTTATCTCGTCAAGCGCAGAAAATTCTTCAAGATCAGCAAGGTATTGAGGTGAAGGTTATCGATATACGCTGGCTAGCGCCGTTAAATGAGCAGGCAATTATAGATTCAGTCGCACATTGTGAGAACGTTTTGATCGTCGATGAATGTCGTGATACCGGCTCCCAATCTGAAGCATTGATGACATTGTTAGTAGAAAAAGCAGCGCATAAGCCTAACCTCAAACGCGTCGTCGCTGAAGATTGTTTTATCCCCTTAGGTAAAGCGGCAACAGTGACGCTACCAAGCTGTGATTCAATCGTTAGTGCTGCAAAAGAACTGATTGCGAATCCTTTATAAACTCAGCCAAAAGAGAGATGCGATGAAAAAGCGTGCATTAGTGATCTGCCCTGGCAGAGGAACTTATAATAAAACAGAATTAGGTTATTTAGCGAGATGGCACAGTGATAAGCCTGCGTTAATGACTGAGATAGATCAATACAGAAAAGAGTGTCAGCAGGTTTCTATCAGCGAATTAGATGCTATGGCCAGTTACAGCATGAGTAAACACACCCGAGGGGATAATGCCTCGGCTCTCGTTTATGCCTGTGCTTACAGCGATTTTTTATCGATTAACCGTGATGCTTACGAACTGGTGGCGGTTACGGGTAATTCACTAGGCTGGTACATCACATTAGGCTGTGCAAATGCTTTATCCCCAGCGGATGCTTTAAAGGTGATAAACACTATGGGCACTTTAATGCATCAGCATTTAAAAGGCGGTCAAATTGTCTATCCATTACTGGATGATAAATGGTGCGAGATTAAAGGTCGTCAAGGGCTGTTGGATGATGTACTAGAAGCCGTTAATCAGCAAAATGGCTGTGAGCTTTATATCTCTATCAGGTTAGGGGGATTTATAGTTTTCGCGGGAAATGATGAAGGGTTAAAAGCACTGACCAAAATTTTACCAGTGCTTGATGAGCGCTACCCTATGCGCCTATTTAATCACAGTGCGTTTCACAGCCCGCTATTACAAGAGGTGTCGAAGATTGGCAGCGATCAACTTTCTAGTGAGCTATTTAACCAAGCACAACTACCTATGATTGATGGGCGCGGCCATATTTGGTATCCGCATTCTACAGATACTGATTCACTGTGGGATTACACCTTAGGTGAGCAGGTTGTTGATACTTATGATTTTACCAAAGCGATTCAAGTGGCAGTAAAAGAGTTCGCACCGGATAAGCTGATAGTATTGGGGCCAGGCACTACATTGGGTGGGGCTGTAGCGCAAAGCTTGATTGAAATAAATTGGCAAGGTTTAAGCTGTAAGCAAGACTTTATAGATCGCCAGCAATCAGATGATCCATTGGTTGTTGCTATGGGCATGAGTGAGCAACGGGGGCTTGCTATAGACTGATGAGCTGGAGAGTTAGAAAGCTATAAGCTAGAGAGCTATAAGCAATAGTTGTAACTGTGACAATTAGTGGCAGATCAATGCAGTATTAGGCGCTACAATAGCGCCTTTTTTAATTTAGCGATAGCCGACCAATCTCAAGGATAAAGTGTGAAACTGACTAAGCGATTAACTGTATTAGCTGAGTATGTGAATAAGCCGTATGCTAGCATTTGGGATTGTTGCTGTGATCATGGATTTTTGGGTATGGCGCTGCTTCAATCAGAGCATGCGCAGCAAGTGCATTTTGTTGATTGTATACCTTCTATCACAGACAAACTGACAGCTAGGTTAGCTGAGAACTTCCCTTCATCAGAAAACTATTTTGTACATAACATTGATGTAAAAAATTTACCGCTAGAATTGCTGAGTACAGCACAAGAGAGTGCCACTTCACAAGATAACCCATTAGATGTTTTGCAACAGCCGCATTTGATTATCATATCAGGGGTTGGAGGGGAGCTAACGTTGGAGTTAGTACAGTATCTAACGGAAAAATTTAGCGATCTCAATCTAGAGTTTTTGATTTGTCCAGTAAGGCATACCTATCTATTAAGGCAAGGACTTAAAAAAACAAGACTGCGTTTGATGAATGAAACTCTTGTTCAGGAAAACCGACGGTTCTACGAGATTTTGCATTTAGCTAACTATCATCAACCCACTATAGAAACTTATGATTTAGAAGGCTGTGGTAGCAAACTTTGGCAACCTTTTGGTCATGAACAAATTAGCTATTTAGAAAATCAAATATCTCACTGGGAGCGAGTATTAAATAACACTCAGTTGGAAAGTTCGAAATATAAAGTAGCTCAATCCTCTCTTCGAGAATATCAATTAATTAAGGTCGCTAATACTCTCTGATCAGTAGAGTAGGATTACTTCAACGATCATTTTTTATATCACCGACAAAGGTCTTTTGAACATAATATAAGTGCCTAGGAAACTGAGTGCTAAGCATTCTTTTTCTTCTATTACGAGGACACCCAGACAGATTTGACTGGTTATCCTTTCAGTTGTAGTGTGTTGGTTATTTGTAGACAAATATTCAGAGAGAGCAGTCCTGAGCAGGAGGTTATATGACTCGTGCCCGTGAGCAGCAAATCTGCTGTGATGACACGCCTTATTACCATTGCATTAGCCGTGTAGTACGCCGAGCTTTCCTTTGTGGCTTTGATCACGCTACACAGCAGGATTTTGAGCATCGAAGACAGTGGGTGATTGATCGCCTTACTGACATTGATGCTGTTTTCTGTATTGATATATGTGCTTATGCGATTATGTCTAATCACTACCATCTCGTTCTTTTTATTGATAAAA
>CAKZOD010000016.1 GCA_937136055.1 uncultured Oceanospirillaceae bacterium
TTCATAGTGTTACCTAAATTGATGTGAGGTGAGAATATCACCTCTAATTAGGTGGCCAAATTTACTGTACCACTACAAAGTGTTACATGGCGTATTAAATGATCTAGGTGTTGAACTTTTTAAGGGCGCCGTGATCTTTTTGAAAAGTTTGATTTTTTGTTGATTTTGTTAGAGTTAAGCTAGCATTTATGTTCTAATCGCGCGCATGTTTAAACCATTTTCTCTCTACGTAGGCTTGCGGTATACCGCAGCTAAGCGTAACAATAATTTTATTTCGTTCATCTCTTTAGTCTCTATGTTGGGGTTGATGTTAGGTGTCGCCGCGCTAATTGTCGTACTTTCTGTGATGAACGGTTTCGATCGTGAATTACGTGGGCGAATTCTAGGCATGGTGCCTCACGCATCCATTACAGGCTATGATGCAAATATTGCCGACTGGCGTGATCTTGCTACTCAAATTGAGCAAGACCCTCGCATTATTGCCAGTGCGCCCTTTATACGCACTCAGGGAATGCTGACAAACTCTGGGCAAGTTAAGCCCGCTTTTGTACAGGGCATTGATCCTGAAGTTGAAAAAAGTGTCTCCATTGTGACTGACCATATTCAAGCTGGAGACTGGCAAGATCTAGTGGCAGGCGAGTTCAATATAGTGCTGGGTGACATTCTGGCAGCGCAATTAGGCGCCACTATTGGTGATAAAGTCACTTTAGTGCTTCCAGAGGCATCAGTCAGTATTGCAGGTGTTACACCTCGCCTGAAACGCTTTACAGTGGTCGCAACCTTTTCGGTTGGTGCTGAACTTGATAGTACCTTAGCCTATATCCACATTGATGATGCCGCGCGCATTAAACGAATGAAAGGGGTGGAAGGGATTCGTTTGTCGTTTAACGATCTATTCAAAGCGCCGGTTGCTGTTAGAGACATTGCGGTTAAGTTGCCGGGGATTTATCAAATATCTGATTGGACACGTACCCAAGGTAATCTTTTTCAAGCGATTCAAATGGAAAAGCGTATGGTCGGTTTGCTGCTCTTTTTAATCGTGTTTGTCGCCGCTTTTAATATCGTATCCACCCTAGTAATGGTCGTTACTGATAAGAAATCAGATATCGCAATTTTGCGTACATTAGGTGCAACACGTGGCTTGATCATGCGTATATTTATGGTGCAAGGCATTGTGATAGGCAGCTTTGGAACGCTTTTAGGTACTATTTTAGGCGTCACTTTAGCGTTGACTATTAGTGATGTTGTCACTTTCTTTGAGCGTACCTTTGGTATCCAAGTATTAAGCCCCGATGTTTACTTTATCAGTGATCTACCTTCACAGCTTATCTGGAATGATGTGTTTGTGATTGTTAGTGTCGCATTTGCAATTAGTTTCTTGGCAACTATCTACCCGGCTTTTATGGCCTCTCGTACCCAACCTGCAGAGGCGCTTCGCTATGAGTGATGTCTTAGTTTGCGATAACATTTGCCGCACCTTTAGCGAGGCAGGGCGCACTTTAAATGTACTCAATAATATCTCCTTTAGTATTGCCAAGGGTGAGCGCGTAGCGATTATGGGAGCATCTGGCTCTGGTAAAACGACACTGCTTAATACATTGGGGGGGCTTGAATCTCCTACCTCTGGTAATGTTCAAATTGGGGGCGAATCTCTCTATCAAACATCAGAGCGAAAGCGTACACAACTGCGTAACAAGCAATTAGGTTTTGTTTATCAGTTCCATCATTTGTTACCTGAATTTGATGCCCTTGAAAATGTTGCCATGCCTTTGTTACTTGCCAATACACCAAAGAAGCAAGTGATAGAAAGTGCCACTGAGTTATTAAAGACGGTTGGTTTAGGTGAAAGACTTCATCATAAACCAGCGCAACTTAGTGGTGGTGAAAGGCAGCGTGTTGCAATAGCGAGGGCGCTAGTGACGAAACCTGCTTGTGTGTTGATGGATGAGCCAACCGGTAACTTAGATAGCCAAACGGCGTTAGAGGTACAAGCGTTGATGGATCAACTAAATAGCCAGTATCAAATATCTTTTGTGATAGTGACTCACGATGAAAAGCTAGCCCAGCGCATGGATAGAACACTAATTCTTAAAGATGGCGATATCAGCCAGCGCTAATCCATTACTTGCTCTATCAGTAACTGGTAGAGCATCTATCGCTCAATTGAGTAATCCTTCCAGTTTATTCTGCACCTTTTGATCGTTTGTTTGATCAAACCGTTTGCTTAGATAGCAGTGCTATTTATGGCGAGAGCGGCGTTTTTTCCAGTGACTTCTTACATGCCAAACCCAAAACGCATTGATCGAAAAATAAGCCAGTATTGAAAATACAACAGCGCAGAACAGTGAGCCTGTAATTAACGGCATCCAGATAGCAGCAAGCTCAGACATTATATATTCATAGCTAAAAGACATCTCGATATGTAGTGATTCAGTGCCCAGCAGCATTGTGCCGACTTTATAGGTGAAGTAAAAGATAGGCGGGATAGTGATAGGGTTGGTAATCCAGACTAAACTGACTGATACCGCTAAGTTTGATCGCACTAAAATAGCAAAGAATGCCGCAACAAGCATTTGCATGGGTATCGGCAAGAAGGCACAGAAGATTCCCACCATAAAAGCTCTAGCAACAGATTTTCTGTTTAAGTGCCAAAGGGAAGGGTGTTGTAAATATTTGCTGAGCCATCTTAAAGAAGGGTTATTTCTTAAGCTGTGCTCATTAGGCATGTACTTTTTAATTAATTTGCGCGGCATAGTAAAACTTTGTAGAACGAGTGATCTATATTATGCACATGAACTATTATTTAGCTAGTGAAATCCCGTTGAGTTGAACGATATTTAGGGCCTGTTTTAAACGTTTATAGTGAGCCTTCTCATTGTAGAGGTATTTGCTCTATTAGCTAGCTCAATGGAGGCATAAGCTGATTGTATACTACGGTTAAATGACGAATTAAAACACAAAAGATCTTACCTTAAGTGTTTCAATAAAAAGAAATAAAGAGGGTTTTATGCCTGTTTATGGTGGTGTGTTTCTTGCAGCTGTTTTTGTTGTTGCATATCTTAGAGAGTTGCCAAGCTTTGCGGTGTTAGGCGCCTTTTCTGCACTACTGATATTCGCTTTTGTGTTGTTTAGATTTAACACCTTTCGTGAAGCTTCTTTCCACCTTCGAAAATTACCGACACTACTCTTTGTATTTAGCTGTGTATTTGTCATCAGCGCTTTGCACGGCCACTATTTATTGTCTGAGTTGTTTGATGATAGGCGTTATTCAAGAGAGTGTGCTGTGACAGGGGTTGTAATAGGTATTGTTAAACATCCCCAGTATTTAACCACAGGTGCTAAATCTCGCGTAACGCGCTTTCAGCTCAAACCAGAGGTGGTGCACTGTGGTGAGAGTGCTTTACAGTTAAATACATTGAGCCTCAGCTTATATAGTAAAGGTGTTAGTCGTAAGAAGCGTGATGTAGAGCATAGAATAAGAGCGGGAGATAAACTATCGCTACGGGTGAAATTAAAGACTCCAAGATCACACTTTAGTGAATCAGTATTTGATTTTAAATTATGGGCGATGAATAACAATATTAGTGCGACGGGGTATGTGCGCGAAGTGATTCGTATTGAGAAAAATGATTCCTATCTCTACTCGATACGTGACCGGCTCTCTGAGCATATTGCTAAGCTTTCGATATCAGCACAGGCAAAAGCTAGCTTAAACGCTTTAGTACTCGGTAATAAACAATTTCTAACGGATCAGCAGTGGCAGTGGTTAAGGGCGACAGGTACGGTGCATTTATTAGTTGTCAGCGGCTTGCATATCGCAATTGTTGTGGCAATAGGTTGGTGGTTAGGAGTTGCATTGAGGGCTCTCTGGCAAATGCTTGGCAAGGTATTACCAATCGCTATAAGGTTGACCTTGTTGCCAGAATTTATGGCGCTGAGTTTAAGTTTTGGCTATATGCTATTGGCAGGCGCTGGTCTATCAACACAGCGAGCATGGTTGATGGCGTTTATTATGTTGTTGGGAAACAGCTTTTCAATGTCGTTAACGTTATGGCAGAGGTGGTGGCTTGCGCTTATTCTGATTGTCAGTTGGCAGCCGCTAAGTGTGTTATCCGCTGGATTGTGGTTGTCTTTTTTGGCTGTGGCCAGTTTAATTTGCTTGCAAGGTCTGCGAGCACAAAATCCTAAATGGTCACTTTTGTTGGCGAGCCAGTTTGGTGTGTGGCTGGCATTGATGCCGTTATTACTGTTATTTTTTAAGCAGCTTTCGCTTATATCGCCTTTCGTCAATATTATTGCGATCAGTTATGTATCGCTTCTCGTTATACTGTTAGTGCCTGCATTAACGTTAAGTTTACTCAGCATTGAGCTGCCTTTGCAGTGGTTGATGGTATTAGTTGATTATTTTTGGATAGCTCTTTCACATATTGCCAGCTATACACAAAGTACAGTTATTCAATTATTTAAGCTGGAAGAGGGAGCGATACTCGTTTTGGCAATGGCTTGTTTTTGTGTGCTATTGCCCATTTCACTCAGGCTTAAAAGTATTGTGCTTGTTTGCTGGCTAGTGGTTGTTTTCCCTAAATACCCCGCGGCAAACTTGCAAGGCAGTGAATTTAAATTATCAGTCATCGATGTCGGGCAGGGGCTGGCGGTACTTGTACAAACTCAAGGTCGGCAATTGCTGTATGACACAGGAGCATCTTTTGCGTCTGGTTTTAATTATTTTGAGCGAAACATCAAGCCCTTTCTAGATAATCGACAAATCAGCGTTTTAGATCGTTTAGTGATTAGTCATACCGATAATGACCACAGTGGTGGGCTTTTGTATGCCCAGCAGCAATTACAAGTAAAACAGCTAGATAGTGAAATTACAGCGGTTAAGAAGATCAAACATGCACGCTGTAAAAGTAATCAGCGCTGGCAATGGCAAGGAGTTGGTTTTCACTATCGACACCCTGCGCTGGTTAATGTTTCTAAAACCAATAACCGATCTTGTGTGCTGCAAGTTTCAAATTCTAATTGTAGTGTGCTGATTATGGGGGATGCAGAGCGGCGCATTGAGGAGCAGTTAATCTCAAATATTTATAACACAGAAATAAAGCATAAGGTTTTAGTGGTTGGTCATCACGGTAGCAATACTTCGACAAGCCAATACCTACTAGATCAAGAGCAATTTACGAGTGCTATTATCAGCAGTGGCTATGCCAATCGTTATGGTCATCCACACCCAAAAGTATTAAAGCGGCTGGCGCAAAAAGAGATACAAGTCTACCGTACAGATCTTGAAGGAACGATTACTGTGAAAGCAGATAGTGAAGGCTGCCAGATAAGCGCCTATCGATTGAAAAATAAGCGCTTTTGGTGGTAAATGAGCCCTGCAAGCTGAGCTTTGTTAAAAAAGCAAACTGGGGTTAGTTTACACAAGCCAAATGTTATAAAAGTAATTATACTTAGAGCGCTTTTTTCAATTTATTCGATATTCAAATCTGCGCATAACAAATTGATGGTCATCTTATCATAGAGGCCGTGTTGTGAAGATTATATACAAGGAGATGTTAAGTGCTTGAAGTGCTTTTGTCAGGTGGTTGGTTAATGATACCTATCTTAATCTGCTCTGTTTTGTCACTTGCTATTAGCTTAGAAAGGTTATTAGTCTTGCGTGTCAAAAAGGTTGCGCCGAAGGATTTAATGTCGAACATCTGGTTGTTAATTAACAATGGCCATATGACCAATGAAAGAATGGAAGACATTAAGCAACAGAGCCCACTGGGTGCCGTTATTGTTGCTGGTTATAAAAATGCCAACCAATCTCGCGAGCGTATGCAAGAGAGCATTCAAGAAACTGCTAGCATTGTGGTACATGATTTAGAGCGTAACTTAACGGCGTTAGGTACGGTCGCTGCTATAGCGCCTTTACTGGGGTTGCTGGGTACCGTTATAGGTATGATAAAAGTTTTCTCAACGATTATGATTCAAGGTAGCGGTGATGCCACTATTTTAGCAGGTGGGATATCAGAAGCGTTGATTACCACTGCAGCGGGTATGTCTGTGGCAATACCGACACTGATTTTTCACCGCTATTTTCATCGAAAAGTGGACACTTTAGTACTGGAAATGGAGCAAGAGGCGGTTAAACTTGTAGATAGCGTGCATGGTCAACAACATGACTAGCAGTTGTTTATTGACAGTTCTCGTTAGCGGCTTTGGGGCTATTTATGAAGTTTAAGCGTCGCCCTCGCCAAGATACTGATGTGAATATGATGCCGCTGATTGATATCGTGTTCTTGTTGTTGATTTTCTTTATGGTATCCACCACATTTACCAAAGAGTCACGTATCGGGTTGAACTTGCCGCAAGCGAAGCAAAGCGCAGAAGCGACGATTGAGGCGAAAACAATAGAAGTGATCATTGATGCCCAAGGTGTTTTTTACATCGAAAAGCAGCGTCTATTAAGTAATGATAAGCCTAGCGTTAAACAGGCACTAAAAACCCACCTTGAAAAAGCTTTTACAGAGACTGGCAAAGTGCCTAAATTGATCATCAGTGCAGATGCGGCGACCGCTCATCAATATGTAGTGACAACGATGGATTTAGCTGGCCAGCTGGGCTTTGGCAAGTTAAGCATCAGCACTTTGAAACTCGATAATTAGCTATTGATAGCCACTATGAATCTGACAGACGCTTGGTACGATAAAAACACTCGTTGGCCGCTTTTACTCCAGCCACTGGAGTGGCTCTACTGTTCACTTGCAAAATCCCAAAAGCGAAAAAAGCTAGCTCAGCAATGGCAGCCCCCTTGTCCACTTATTGTTGTTGGAAATATCACTGTCGGCGGCACCGGTAAAAGCCCGTTAACGATTGAGTTGATCGATATATTACAGCGACAAGGTTATAAAGTGGGTGTGGTCAGTCGTGGCTACAAAGCGAAGATTGAGCGGTTTCCTCATCAAGTCACAGTGCATGATGAAACAGCACAAGTAGGTGATGAGCCTTTAATGATTGTGAAGCGCACACAAGTTAACTTAGTGATAGATCCCAATCGAGTGCGTGCTTGCCAATATTTGCTAGCTAATAATGACTGTGATGTGATTATCAGTGATGATGGGTTACAGCACTATGCGATGGGACGTGATATTGAAATATGTGTTGTCGATAGTGCCAGAGGGTTAGGTAATGGTCATTGCATGCCGGTGGGGCCTTTAAGAGAGCTACCTTCGCGTTTGCAAAGTGTTGATTACATAATCCAAAATGGTATAAAACTAGATGGTAAAGAGCCTGATAGTAAAAAGCCAGATAGCAAAAAGCAAAACAATAAAATTTTACCATGGCTTAATCAGCAGGGGCTCGCACCTTGCTTTAATATGCAGCTTAAACCTCTAGCGTGGCAACAGTTAAACACGGAACAAATTTTGAGCTTTGATCAGTTCAATCAGCTTATCAGTGATAATAGTTATCAAGTGAGTGCATTTGCAGGTATTGGCAACCCACAGCGGTTTTTTAACAGTGTGGAGGAGCTCGGTATTCATGCTAAAACACAAAGTTTTGCCGATCATTATCAGTACAGTGCAGCAGATTTTGCGCAGCTCAATGATAAAAGTGTGTTGTGTATGACAGAGAAAGATGCGGTTAAATGTGAAAACTATGTGCCAGCGCAGAGTTATTATCTTAAAATAGCCGCACAGTTAGAGCCTGATTTTATCCAGCGCTTGTGTGAACAGCTTAAAAAAGTTACTGAACAAAAACGCGCTTAGTGAGCGTTCGTCATAAATGTACAATTGAATATAGTGAGAGAGAACATAATGGACAAAAATTTGTTAGATATATTGGTTTGTCCGGTATCTAAAGCACCTGTTGAATGGGACAAAGAGAACCAAGAGTTGGTATGTCGCAGCAGTGGTTTAGCTTATCCTATCAGAGATGGCATTCCAGTAATGTTAGAAACGCAAGCGCGTACTTTAGGCACTGATGAGAGATTGAAAAAGTAATGGATTACACTATTGTTATACCCGCGCGCTTTGCTTCTACCCGTTTTCCAGGGAAGCCTTTAGCAGATATTCTAGGTAAACCTATGATCCAACATGTGTACGAGAGAGCCATTAAATCTCAGGCCGCTCAGGTTGTGATCGCAACGGATGACAAGCGTATTGAAGAAGTCGCTTTAGCCTTTGGCGCGCAAGTGTGTATGACCAGTAGTGAACATTTATCTGGGACTGATCGATTACAGGAAGTAGCTGAGCAACTTGGCTTAGCGGATGATCACATTGTTGTTAACGTACAAGGTGATGAGCCACTTATTCCCCCTACAGTGATCGATCAAGTTGCCAGGAATCTTGCTGAGAATAACCAGGCAAGTATCGCCACTTTATGTGAGCCGATTAGCGATCTTGATGATTTGCTAAACCCAAATGTAGTGAAAGTCACCACTGATAATACAGGTTTGGCATTGTGTTTTAGCCGTGCCCCCATTCCTTGGCCCCGTGATGCGTTTAATCAAAAGCAAATGCCAACACAGTTACCAGAAGGGTTTGAGTGGCTTAGGCATATAGGTATCTATGCGTATCGTGTCTCGTTGCTCAATCAATATGTGACATGGGATGCAGCACCAATAGAATTGACTGAATCTTTAGAGCAGCTACGCGCAATGCACTATGGCAAGCGTATTCACGTTGCCAGCGCATTAGAAGCTATGCCAGCCGGAATCGATACGCCAGCTGATTTAGAACGTTTAGTGAATCACCTAACATCTCTGCACTAGCGAGAACTTGATTATAAAAGCAAAGCTTTGTTGTTCGCTTAATTCAAATTGATAAAAGCGCTATTGCTCAAGTGATAGCGCTTTTTCAACATTTACCCCTACTGTAAGCATGCCGAGTGCTTTATTTGTATTCTCGTCACTGATTACGAGACTAATTTGTGCTTGGAAGCGCTTAGTTGACTCATCATAATGAACATCATCGATATAAATACTGCCATTGGGGCGTCCAAGCGTTTGTTGGTATTTAAGCTCATCCCCTTGCCAGTAATCTGATGTGGGCTGGCTCATAGCAGCATTTAAACCGTAAATGTCTGTTATAAAAAGTTCTGTATACAAACCCTTAGATTGAGTTTGCTTATCTTTTAAAAATGAAGACAGAGGGCTGTCGAGCATAGCTTGAACCATCGCAAAATTACCGCTTTCTACCTCTTTGACCCAGGCTTTATCCATAGTGATAATTTGGGTTTGGCTAGTATTAATATTTCGTTTGTTTTGCGCTTGTAATACTTGTTTGATAATGGGCGCTTGTATCCAGTTGTCAATCATTGGTAATACTCGCTTTTTAATCAATAGCTTTTCTTTGGCAAGTAGTTCAATGACCTCAGGTGTACAGCTATAGACACTGTGATTAAAGCGACCCATAAAGTTTGGGTGATCTTTAACGTATGCTCTTGAAAAATAGACACCTTTAGGGATGTAGTTTAAAAATTTAGATTTAACTTTGATATCAGTAGTTTTCTTTAAAGCATTTTGTAGTGGCACTTGATCGGCAATAAATACATCAATGCGCTGTTTCTCTAGTAACTTTAATAATTGCTCATAAGAATCGACTAAAGTGAGATTCTTATAGCCTTGAGATTGTAGCCAAATCGCTTGGTTGCTGCTGTTGATAGCGCCTACATTTAATAGGTGTTGATCGATTGTTGGCGACAGTAAATCGGTAGCTTTGAAATACCAGGACCACTTTTCCAGTACCAGGGGAGCTGAGAGAACAGTATTCTCCTCAATTTCTTTAAATGGAATGGTTGTCACAACTCCGAATACTTTATTTGATGATAGCTGCTTTTCAGCACGTAGCGTCGGTGTTTGAGTTACACTATACTCGAGCTGCATCAGATTGAAGATACACCTCAAAATTGATTCTGATTTATCTGAGATTTGCTGCTCACTGCGCTCTATTGATTGATAAGGAGATGCGAGTTTAATCATGTCTGATTTTGCAGCGCTAGTGGTGGGTAATAGCAAAAGCGCTGTAAAGATAGGTATTGCTTTGTTCAGTGATAGAAAGCTAAAAGCGGTACGCATAACCATTACCTTATATCTTCGCAGTAAGTAAAGTTCAATAGAATAAGTCCACTGCCAGTGAATTGAAGTGCTTTTAAAGTATTGCAGAGAAATATTGGAAATCAAGTAATTCAATGGTTTAGAGAATCTGTATGGCAGGAGTTTAAAAGAAACAGCAAAGAGGGGGCTTTAGAGGCTTTAAGGTGGTAATGATGAAGGGGATAACTCAGGGTAAATGACAAAGAGTGTTTGGATAAAAAGCAGTGGCTAGCTGCCACTGCTTAAAGCATTAAAGATCGAATTAGCTGATATAGCTAAGCGCCTGCTCAAGATCTGCAATGAGATCTTCAACATCTTCAATCCCTGTAGAATAACGTACAAGACCTTCAGGTATGCCAGCAGCAGCTCGCTCTTGTGGCGTACATTCAACATGGCTGGTTACGACAGGAGGGCCAACAACCGTTTCTACACAACCTAAGTTCGCCGCCATGTGCGCGTACTGTAATTTAGGCAGGAAAGTTTTAATGGCCTGCATGCCACCTTTCACACTAAAGCTTAGCATGCCACCAAAACCGCGCATTTGTGCTTTGGCAATATCGTGATGTAAGTGATCTTCCAGGCCTGGGTAATTTACTTGTTCAACCACAGGATGCGCTTTTAACCAGCGTGCAATGGTCATTGCACTTTGGTTTTGACGTTCAACACGCAAACTGAGTGTTTTCATGCCGCGTAGTAAGCTGTAGGCATCCATTGGCGCAAGCGTTGCACCATTGATTTCACGGTAGTGGTAGAGCTTTTTAATCAACTCATGGCTACCACAAGCAACACCACCTAAAGCATCAGCATGGCCACCTAAGAACTTAGATGCACTGTGCACAACAATGTCAGCACCTAGCGCTAGCGGGTTGGTATTGATCGGTGTCGCAAAAGTGTTATCGACCACGACTAAAGCACCTACTGCTTGAGCCGCTTTCGCAAGACGATTGATGTCCAGTACTTTAACCGTTGGGTTTGTAGGCGTTTCTAAGTAAAGCATTTTGCAGCCTTTAGCGACTTCTGCTTCGATTTCTTCGTGATCAGATGTGGTGCAAAGTTGTACTTCAATACCTAGGGGCGGTAAAAACTCAGTAAACAGCTTGTTAGTGCCGCCGTAGCTATCCTTGATTGAGACGATGCGATCACCTGGGCGTAACAGTGCTCCAAAAGTATTGCTGATAGCCGCCATGCCACAAGAGAAGCTAGTTGCCGCTTGTGCACCTTCAAGCTCTTTTACTTTATCTTCAAAGGCGCGAACAGTTGGGTTGGTATTGCGCGAATAAATATGACCCGGCTCTTTTTCAAGGGCGACATTGTGCCAAGTATCAATATCTTCATAGCCAAAAGAGACACTGTGTACAACAGGTACTTGTGTTGATCTTTCATATAGTGGATGTTCTGTTTCTCCACCCCAGATACTCAGTGTTGCAGCACCTGCTTTACGTGATTCGCTCATTTATTTTCCCTTTACTTGTTAATCGCTTATTAGGTTTTATTGATTGAAAATACTATAGCAAAGTAAGATGATACTAATGGATCATTAATGGGTTAGCGATTTATTAATTAGATCTAGATTTATAAGTATGTGATCCGATAGTCTTAAATATTTAAAAAGGTAGTGGGTTAAACTGCATAAAAGAGGTTTATAGATGCAATTAGATAAACAAGATCTACATATTTTAAAGATATTGCAGCAAGATTTACGCAAATCAGTTGATTACTTAGCACAGGAAGTTGGTTTGTCTACGGCAAGTGTCAAACGTCGATTAAAGCGTTTACGGGATCAACACGTGATTAAATCTGAGGTGGCGGTGGTTTGTGCCAAAGCGGTTAATCAGCAGATGAGCTTTATAATATCTGTCGAGCTTGAGCGTGACCATGTGGATCACTTAGTGAAGTTTAAAGCGCGTATCAAAGAAGAGGCGAGAGTCCAGCAGTGTTATTACGTGACTGGTGAGTCTGATTTTATCTTAATTATCAGTGCAAAGGACATGGAAGATTTTGAACATTTTGTACAAAACTTCTTCTATCAAGATAGCAATGTGCGGCGCTATAAGACATCAGTGGTGATGGAAGATACAAAGGTGAGCTTGCAGTTGCCTATTTAAAAGCGTGATAAGCAGTATGGGCAGGCTGCAAATCGTTGAAAATCACGTTATTAGGTGTGTTTAAGTACTTTGTTTATCACAGGAGTTCGCTATACTAGGGCCGCTTAAATAATAATTTTAACCGTGAAGGATTTTAATCTATGCGAAATATCTTTTTTGCGCTGCTAATTGCTGTTGTTTCCAGCAGTTTTGTAGTGACAGATGTGCAGGCGAAACGTTTTGGTGGTGGCTCTAAAGTGGGTAAGTCTTTTTTCTCTAAAAAGAAAACAGCTCCGACACAAAATACAGCGCCAGCGGCTAAAACAAACGGTGCTAAAAAAGCGGGCATGGCTGGACTGATGGGTGGTCTACTAGCTGGTGGTTTACTCGGAGCACTGTTTTTCGGTGGTGGATTTGAAGGCATGCAATTTATGGACATTATCCTAATCGCACTTGCTGGCTTCTTAATCTTTAAGATAATTTCGATGATACGAGCCCAAAAAGCGTCTCAGAGCATGGCGACTAACGCCGGTCAGTTCCGCATGAATGCGCAGGATTTTAATAATGCAGGTGGACAGAGCGCAGCTGAAGAAGCAATTGCAGTTCCAGCATGGTTTGATGAAGCGCAGTTTGTAAAAGGAGCGAAGTCACACTTTGCTATTTTGCAACAAGCGTGGGATGTGCAGAATTGGGAAGAGATCTCAAGCTATACAACTCCTGATGTATTAGCAGAGCTTAAAAAGGCACGTGCTGAACTGAGTGATGACCTTAATACTCAAGTTGTTGAAGTAGAAGCTCAATTAATTGGCTTTAGAGAAGAAGCTGACTTTGCAGTGGTCGGTATTCAGTTCTACGGCAAAGTGAAAGAAGATTCTGCGCTAGTGGCTAAAGATTTCAATGAGTCTTGGCACTTAACACGTGATACGCGTGAGCAAAATGCGGATTGGGTAATTGCAGGCATCGAGCAAAATGATGACTAAACTTCGCTAAAACTAAAAAAGAGGCAATTGCCTCTTTTTTTGTGCCTGCTATTTTAACTAGCTAAAAATCTTATCTGCCCAAAGGGTTAGGCCGTTAGTGACACTGCCAAAGTGATCCCCATCGACTATCTCAATATTTCCGAACTGCTGTTCAATAACTTGTTTGATAATCGGCGATTTTGCAGAACCCCCGGTAATATAGATTAAATCCGGTTGGGTATTGGCTTGTTCAATGGCATCACTCATCAGCGATAACATTGTTTTCAACGGACGCTGCACGGCGTGTTGGATTTCTTCAAGGGTTGCTTGTTTACTTAATTGCTGCTCTATATAGCTTAAATCAACACTGGTTTGTGGTTGATCAGAAAGGGCGATTTTGGCTTGCTCAGCACTGCGCACCATTTGATGGTTTTTATTGTTATCACGCACGTCGATAAAGCGCTCAACAAGATTAGGCTCACGAGTATCACGTAGCAGTTGCTTTAATAAAACAGCAGTTTCCACTTTGTGAAACTTGGTTTGTGCCCCAACATTATTGGTGCTCACCGCATCCCAATAGACTTGAGTCGGCATAGGTAAACCGCTTTTAAGGGTTGAGTTCATTCCTAATAACGGCATCAAAAGCTTGGCTGCAATTTGGATATCAAAGTCATTCCCGCCTGTTCTCTCACCACAGTAGCCGATGAAATCTGAGTATCTATCTTGCTTTTGAATATGATTGGGCCCCATCAAGATCATCGCACAGTCAGTGGTACCACCACCGATATCTACCACTAATACTTTTTTATCTTCGCTAAGAGGTTTTTCAAAATCAAGGCCTGCGGCAATCGGCTCGTAAAAAAATTCAACCGCTTTAAAGCCTGCTCTTTTGGCGGCGGTTTCTAAAATAGCCAAAGCCTGTTGGTTGCTCTTTTGCGCATTTAGTCCTTGAAAGTTAACGGGGCGGCCAATCACTGTATGAGTCAGGGCTTCTTGGCTGTGGATTTCAGCGCTGCGTTTGATGTGTGCCATCATCACAGTGACAATATCTTCATAGAAACCAATAATTTCAGGGCGCAAGCCACTGGCACCTAAAAAGGATTTGGCTGACTTGATGAAAAAGCCTTCCTCGGGAAAAGAGAGGTACTGGGCGAATGCCTCATTACCAAAAAATACGGTTTGCTCATCGTTGCGGATACTCTCATCGCGACGAAATTTAAGTGCCATTTCTAAACTATGCGCGCGCTTTTGAATGTATTGCTCTTTTGCGCTTGGATCGCAGATATCTTTAGCAACTTGCTCGCTGATCAACTCTCTTGCAAAGGCGTAAACCGTTGAGGGTAAAAATGTATTGCTTCCCTCTAGTGGCAGAAGCTGTGTCCCTTGAGTGTTAGCATTGATAACCCCCATGGCGCAGTTTGATGTACCGTAATCAAACCCTGTAATCATATTTACTCCTTATTTTGTACTGTGCTGTAAAAAATACCACTGGCCTAAATTTTACCAGCCGAGCATTATAAGGATTTCTAGATTAACTCTGAACCGAATTTTATCTATTTATACGATTAACATCAGCAGTTGAATATTCATTGTAAAATGGTCATCAAAAGGAGGAAGGTATGGCGCTGTTAGGGAAGTGTTTGTGTGGCAAGGTCCGTTATCAAATATCAGAGGGATTAATCGATGCTGATCATTGCCACTGCTCCATCTGCCGGCGTCATCACGGCGCGGCCTTTGCTACCTATGGGCAATTTTCAGACGGTGACTTTAGCTGGCTTAGCGGTGCTGAATTAGTCAAGAGTTATAACACTGACTCAGGTGCGGGTTGGTGTTTTTGCAGTGAATGCGGTGCAACGCTTGCTGGCTCTGAGAAAGGTAAAGTCACTAGCGTGACACTTGCGAGTATCGTGGGCGATCCAGGTGTTAAACCTGCTTCGCACATATTTGTCGGCTCAAAAGCTTGTTGGTATGACATTTGTGATGATCTAATTCAGCATTCACATAGAGCGCCAATAAAAAGTGATTAATATCAATCTGTAAAAAGCATAGAATATTGATATTATTATGTTATTTTTCGGATAATGAAATACAGCCTTGTATAATAGCCTTCAAGAATTTAGATTTTTAGCTTGCATTATTTTAGGGTATTTATGGATCTTACATTACGTCAAAAGATAATAACCGTTTGCGATCAAAAAATAGCTGCAAAAGGAGAGGGCGTTGGCGTCTCTTTTTATGCGTTTTTTGCAAATAAAAATGATGATCCTGTACTACTGATGCAAGCCGCTAGATGGTGGATTGAAACTCATCAACTCAATCATTTTGAAAAAGCGGTTAAAATTAAAAAGCTTGTAAAATCAGAATTTTAACTAGCGTTCTTAAGTAAGATTATTGCTCTCGGCCGTACTTGTCTGCAAAGCGAATAATATCATCCTCACCTAAATAGCTGCCGGATTGTACTTCAATCATTTCTAATGGTGTCTCCTCTGGATTTTCCAGAGCGTGCTTTTGGCCAATGGGAATATAAGTTGACTGATTGGCATTGAGTAAATAACTGTTTTCACCGTTAGTCACTTTCGCGGTTCCCGATACGACAATCCAGTGTTCTGCTCTGTGGTTGTGAAGTTGCACGGATAATTTAGCACCGGGGTTCACCGTGATATGTTTAACTTGGTACTGCTCGCTCTTAAAAATAAGATCGTATTTACCCCAAGGACGATACACATCTCTGTGCAATTTTTGCTCGATGCGCTCCTGTTGTTTTAAGGTATCGACAATGTGTTTAACATCCTGAACTTGGCTTTTGCTCGCCACAAGCAAGGCATCTTTTATATCTACTACAATGAGATCTTTGATCCCAACAGTTGCGACAAGTTTATGATCAGCCACTAGGTAGTTGTTACTAGATTGATGGGTAATAACATCCCCTTGGATAACATTGTTAGCACTATCTTTTGCACTGATATCCCACAGCGCAGCCCAGCTACCAATATCATTCCAACCTGCATCTAGTGGCACAACAACGGCTGTGCCTAAATTGCCGGTGCTGTTCTTTTCTCCTACCGGTTGTTGGTCAGGTGATTTACGGGCCTGAAACTTTTGAGCGCGACACTTTTGGGCCCAAGACTTTTGAGATAGAGGTTCCATCACAGCATAGTCGATTGATTCACTCGGGCACAGTTCAAACGCTTTTTTATCGATGCGGATGAAGTCTAAATCTTGGCTTGTACCGCGATACGCATCAACACAGGCGCTATGAATGTCAGGGCGCAATTTATCAAGGGTACTGAGATAGCGATGTGCTTTAAACATAAACATGCCACTATTCCATAGGTAGTCACCACTGTTGAGGTATTGCTCAGCGCATGCTAAATCGGGCTTCTCAACAAATTCTTCAATCCCATGGCAAGTATGATTATCATCATTTAGTGAGGTAGCTGAGTGATTATCTAATTTTAAATTTAGCGAATCTCCTCTTTTGATATAGCCGTAGCCAGTTGCAGGGGAATTAGGCACCACACCAAAAGTCACTAAGTGGTCGTGAGAAGCGAGCTTGAGTGCTTGATTCAGGCTGTAGTGAAATGCTGTTAATTCCTCTATCACATGATCGGCGGGCAATACTAACAGCACTGCGTTTGGATCTTCTTTTATTGCCAGTAAATGTAAGCTTGCCAGTGCAATTGCCGCTGCAGTATTGCGCCCAACAGGTTCAAGGAGAATATCTGCCTGCTGATTGATCTGACGTAACTGCTCAGCAACTAAAAAACGATGCTCTTCATTGCTAATAATGCAGGGTTTTGCAAAATGAATGGCTACTTGTTCGGTATTGAAAGCTGTTAGCTTATCTAACCGAGTAAGTGTTTCTTGCAACATCGATAAATCGGGATTATGTAAGTTTAAAAACTGCTTGGGGTAGGCGGTGCGTGATTGGGGCCAAATACGGGTGCCTGTGCCGCCCGCTAAGATGACAGGGTAAACTGTTAGCATTGAAATCCAAATTGAAAAATACGTGCAAAAAAATGTATTAGATAGGCGATTAAGCAAGTTCTTATTGCTTGATCATCTCAATAATAAATGAACTTGGCTTAGGATAATAGCTTATTCACCTATCTTATCGTTCTGCAACAGCTAGCTGTAACGACGGATTTCGGTGCATCTTATTGAGCAAGATAGCCTGCAAGGGGAGGATTGTATCTACGTTTATTAATTTTTCGACTTGCGCATGTATAATCGTAATCTTGGACACATTTTGATTGGTATATTTGGCTATGATGCGCGCACTTCTTAATTGAGAACCAACCATTAATTTTTCAAAAGTGTGTCATTAAATGATTAAATCAATTACTCCTATATCTGCAAATATCCAAGCTGCACCTTCACCTTACATAAGCCAGGGCTTAAAACTGAGCTTGGGTTTAGGTTTAGGGCTCGCTTTATTGTTCAACAGTTATGCTCAAGCACAAGAAAGCAGTGCGATTAACTATGATTATTGGCAAGTGTCTGGTGCCATTGCTAAAAGTTCGATTGAGCCTTATGGGCGTAAATACAATACTAAAACCAAAGTAATTGATGTCGAGTTTTCTGCATTAGTGGCTGAAGACACGTATTTTATTGCCAATGTTGAGAAGAGCTATACTAATGATAGCGAAATTGAAAACGGGGTTCGTCTTAATGCCAAAAACAATGCACTGACAATATCAGGGGGGATTGGTTTTATCATACCAGTAGATGAGCGCTTTCACTTCGTAGCAGAGGTAGGGGCGCTTACCCGTAAACAAGATGTTTCTGCATCAGTTGGCGCGCTGACACAAAGTGAGCAAGACAAACGTTCAACTGACTTTTTGTGGTCATTAGGTTTTCGAGCAAAACTGACAGAGCAGATGATGCTGGAGACCAAGTATAGCCAAGCGGGAAATGTGAAGCGATTACATATAGGGGGGCCTATTGCGCTAACTGAGAATGTAGGTCTAGAAATAGGTTACACATTGAGTAAAGACACCACCCCGAGAGTTCGCAATAAAAGCTCAGCTGTTAGTTTAGGTTTTCGCTGGCGCTACTAACTCTGTACCGGGTAAAGCTAAGAAGAGGCTTATCCAAGATAACTTTATTGATGCTTAATAGCGGCTTGTAATCTTTGTTAGGGATAGTACCTAAACACAGCAACAACGAACTGAAAAAGCACCGCTCTTTGCTAATCTGTACTTGAGGGCGAATTAGTTGAGGTTTGCCAAGACATTGCCAAGACATAGTCAAGAGGTTGCACAGACGTGTGCGGTCTCGGCTAATCACTTTTACAACCAATTTAAGTGAGGGTGGGGAGTAGCAAATTGTTATATATGGGTTTGATTACCTTGCAGTAAAGCTCAAGCGACTCATTTAAGGACAGCGGGTAAGCTCCTTCACCGCCAATTAATGATTAGCTCAGAGTCCGATTACATAGCTGCTTGGAAGGCCTGTTACCAGTATTTAATTAAGCAAGACCTTACGTATGATGAGCAGCGTGACTCCATTGAAGTGCATTAACAATGCCCGTTCAAAATTGGCAATGCATGCAAATTTGAGCTTTTACTTACCTCTCGTTTAATAGCAATGGTGATATTGAGGTAGTTTTCCAGTTAAAAGTATCGAATAATCAATCGCTCAAAGCTAATGCAGTAGTGTAAGAATGTTCTGAAGTGTTAGCGCAAGAATCGGGTCGCTTTAAGGCATCAAAAATCACACTATATTCTCCAATAACAAACGTTGAGGAGTTAGTGTGAGTAATCAAACTTGTAATAATCAGGCGTATAAAATCGTTGCTATAAATACTCGATTTATCGAGCAAGTTCGCAACCAACAAATAGATGACCAAAATCAGCCTGTTGAATTTAGCATGGCAAAAGGAGGAGAGCCGTGCAGGGATGTCTTACGCCCAGCAAAACCCAATGAGAAAATTATATTAGCCAGTTATTGTCCATTCACTAGAGCTGGTCCCTATAAAGAGTATGGACCTGTATATTTGTTAGCTGAAGATATAAAAAGTGTAAGAGAAACTCCACTGAGTATTTCACAATTGGTGGCTGAGGGGTATCTTGGGGAAGTTTTTGTGTTGAAGGCATATTCATTTTCGCAGCGCATTATCGATGCAAAGCTTGCATATCCTCACAGTGCAGAGGAAATTATTGAAGCGCTTTTTAGCAATGAGAGTGTTGATTTCGTTATGGTGCGCTACGCTGCTTTCGGTTGCTATAGCTTACGCATTGAGAGACAGGTTAATTAGTTGTAACAAGGAGCATTAAGTGCAAGAAATTGAACAGATACTCAATTTTGTCGTCGAGATTGAAAAGCTCAAAGGCGTGCTGAGGAAAACTAGACCTGTGGGGTTAGATCGCTATGAAAATTCTGCTGAGCATAGTTGGCATATTTGCTTAACCGCATTGATGTTAAAAGATTATGCCAATGAAACGGTAGATATCAACCGCGTCATTAAGATGTTATTGATTCACGATATCGGAGAGATTGATGCCGGCGATACAATTATTTACCAAAGTGAGGCAGCAGAGCTGAAAGCGCAAGAAGCACAAGGTTTTGAGAGAATATTTGCTATGCTCCCTAACGAGAGCGGTGCAGAGTTTGTGCAGTTATGGCATGAATTCGAAGCAGGTGAGAGTGCTGATGCATGCTTTGCTAAAGCCATTGATCGAGTACCGCCTATTTTGCACAACCTGCATAGAGAGGGGGAGAGTTGGAAAAAGCATGGTATTAGTAAAGAGCAGGTATTTGGCGTGAATCAGCGTATTGCCCTAGGCAGTGAAGCGCTCTGGTCAGTTGTGTCTAAGAAGTTAGAAAAAGCAGCTGAAGAAGGATATTTAAACTAATCTTGTATTGATAATCTATTGATCGCGCTTGCTAACGTTGTTTTTTAGCTCCACACATCCCTGGTTACATCTAAAAAGGTGAACCCGAATAGGCGGCAGAGAAGAAGGGTGGTAGAGAAGAAAGGTGAAAGGAAGAAGGGTGAAAGATAAGAAGGATGGAAGGAAAAATAGCTGAAGACAGGCCCAGGATGCTACAAAAACTCACAAGCCTCATCTAATACATTGACATTGCGCAGACTTCTGTTAAATTGCGGCGCAGATATATCTGATATCATTTTGATATCAGAATTTAGCAATCACACAACATTCACTGGAGGGTAAAGATGATAGTACTCAAAACCTTCCGGGCAGTTAGCTGAAATTAATTAATTTCTCTGCCCGGTTTTAAACCGGGGCACAAAGCCCCCGATATACACTTTATCGGACGCGACCTATGTCTGCGTCAATGGGTTTCTATGACTACTATTTATCCTTTATCCCAATTGGGATGGTCCACTTTTTTTCAGCAACAACTGAGTCTTGACGAATGCAGCGATTATTTCCCTGCTAGAGTTGTCGCACAACACCGCTCTCGCCTAGCAATACTTTGTGAAACAGGTGAGCATTCTTTAAATATCCACCCCAAAATGCCAATCCTAACAGTGGGTGATTGGCTGTTACTCGATCGACAAAATGACTTTTATCGAGCACTGGACAGGCAAACATTGTTTTCCCGTAAAGCACCGGGTAGTAAAGTCGCTGAGCAGTTAATTGCGGCAAATGTTGATACGGTATTGATAAGTGTAGCGTTAAACAATGATTTTTCACTCAATCGAATAGAGCGCTACTTAGCGTTGGTTAAAGCAGCAGGCGCAAATGCACTGGTGGTATTAACCAAGGCTGATTTGTGCCTGAGTCCAGATGATTACTTGCAACAAGTGCAGGCACTTGACCCATTATTAATCGTAGAAGTAGTTAATGCACTTGAACCTGAGAGTTTGAAAAAACTGGCTCCTTGGTGCATGCAAGGTAATACGATTGCATTGCTAGGATCATCGGGTGTGGGTAAATCAACCATAGTGAATAGTCTACTCCATAGTGATACCCAAATAACGTCAAGTGCAAGAGCTGCAGATGATAAGGGGCGCCATACTACCACGGGGCGCTCGTTACATTTGTTAGACGCTGGTGGATTGATTTTGGATACACCGGGGATGAGAGAGATTCAGTTGGTTGATTGTGAGGCGGGGTTAGAAGCCGCTTTTTCAGATGTTGAGCGCCTGGCAATGAATTGTCGTTACAGTGATTGTCAGCATAACAATGAACCGGATTGTGCTGTGCAGCTCGCTCTATCCCAGGGGTTGATTGATCAGCGACGTTTAAATAATTATCTAAAATTGAGTCGGGAGCAGGAGCGTAACAGTGCGACTCTAGCTGAAAAACGCTCTAAAGAACGCTCACAAAGCCGTTATTATCGGTCAGTACAAGAGGGTTCGAGACAGCGTAAGAAGGGGCTTAAATAAGCTGATAAGATGTTCTCTTGGCGTATGCTTGAGGATTAAGCAATTCTAGTTAGATGGGCAGTTGTACTGCCCATCTATATTTAGGCCTAATTGAGTCAATACTTAAACGTGCTTGCCGCGTTGCCAGCTCGTTTCAGATAATAGCCTTTCGCCAGCATCCACAGCGCCGCCCTCCATTGTTGTTCCCATAGAATCGTTCCAGCGATTGAGATAGCCAAACAACGCAATCACCCCTAATATTTCAACCGTTTCGCCTTCATCCCAGTGAGCGTGCATTTGTGCAGTGATCTCATCATCAACGGCATTAGGGACACTTGAAGCTGCGAGTGCAAATTCAAATGCGGCTTTTTCAGCGGGGCTGTACAAATCGCTATCGCGAAATTGCCAAATGTTTGCTAGGCGCTCCTCGCTACCCCCGTAGCGTTCTGCGGCTAAAATGGTATGTGCCTCACAGTAACGACAGCCGGTATTGGCACTGGTTAGGTATCCGATAAGGCGTTTTTGTTCTGCAGTGACACGCCCCTCATTGGCCATAACCGCTTTATTTAAATTGATAAATGCAGAGGCAATGGCTGGGCGGCGTTGCATAGTTAATACACTGTTCGGACAAAAACCTAATGTCTCATTGAAAAATTTTGCAAGTTCAGCAACTTCGCTGTTGGCGTCCTGGGCTAAGGGAGTAATTAGTGGCATCGTATTTCCTTGAGTTTTTTTGTTATTAAAGTCAAAGGTGAAATATTGATAGTCTCGTTCAATATTTATACAAAGAATAATGCATTTTATGTTGCATATGCAACAAGTTGTTAAAAGTTAGAGTAACCAAACTAAAGAGATCTCTAAATATTCTCAATACAAAGGCAGCATTTAGCAGCCTATGTGTTATTAACAATAAAGGTTTTTCAACTAAAAAAGCGATATTGATTAAAAATGACATTAACTGCTAAAGGTGGATTAAGCGTAGAAGGATAAGGGAGTGGGATGTTTTAAAAGTGCTAACGATTAGAAAGCCATGCTTGCCTATCTGTTTTATCGTGAAAAGACCAAGCAATAAAGCGACTGATTTTTTGCCCTTGTGACATTTCAACAATTTGCAAATGATAAGCGCCTACATCACGTACTGCTTTTTTGAGCATTGGTAGATGCGCGCTTTTAGAGACAAGACAAGTAAAGTATAAAACTTGTTGCTGATAGTTTTTGCTCTCTTTAATCATGTTTTGAATAAAGCTGAGTTCACCACCATCACAAAATAACTCCGCTTTTTGACCGCCAAAATTTAATGAGCTTGTATGCTGAGGCGCGCACTGAAGCTGGGAGTTTATATGTTTGTCTTTTCTGTTAATTCGCGATTTGTTGAGGTTTTGGTTTTTACGTTTATTGCCAGCAAGAGCTTCTGCTAACGAACTATGAAAAGGCGGGTTACATAAAGTGATGTCAATTTTTTGTGCAGGCTTAATAATACTCTCAAAAAAATGTTGCTTATTTTTTTGAAGTGTTACTTTGATTGATTTATTTAAGCCTTTGTTTAATTTGGTTATTTCGGTTGAGCATTGAACGGAAAGAGGATCGATATCAGTAGCAATAAAACGCCATTGATAGCTGCGTTGCCCAAGAATCGGATAAATACAGCTGGCACCAGTACCGATATCGAGTGCGGTAATTTTACGGTGATCACATTTATCAAAAGTGTCCTCTAAAAGTTCTGCAAGGTAGTGAATATAATCCGCTCTGCCTGGAATAGGCGGACATAGATAACCTGTTGGAATCTGCCAAAAATCAATTCGATAATGTGCTTTTAACAATGCACTGTTTAATGCCATCACAGCTGCTGGGTCTGAAAAATTTATTGATAGGCGTTGATGGCTATCAATTAGATAATCTTGAAGTGCAGGGGATGCTTCGCATAATTTTGGAAAGTCATAACCGTTATTGTGTAAATTACGCGGGTGTAGGTTCTTTTTACTGGCAGATGTGGCTTGGCGTGTCATAAATTTCTTATTGGCAGATTGCAGTGCAGGAGGGTGTATTTACTTTTTAAAGTTTATCCTAAACGTAGCTTTGGGTAAATTATTCAATCCGTTCAAATGAATAACGCTCTTGAAATTGCAAATGGGTAGTAATGTAGTGGTAAAGTAAAAGGTTTGTTAAAAAAGGGATGTAAAAGTGCAAAAAGTAAGCAATTAACCAAATAGTGCTAAATGAGCACTCAATGAAGCTCTGCTTTTTTGGCGAGTTGTCTGTTAACAGTCATATCAATAGCAGTTGTTTTAGAAGAACCCTTTAGACACTCTTTTAGGCACTCTTTTAAAGGAACTTGTTAAGGTGATGTCGTTCCTATAGATAATTTTAAAGAGTAAGGCTCATATTCTTAATCCAAATATTGAAAGGTATTGTTATAGATGAAAAAGTTAGCCAAGTTAGTGACCGCAGCGTCACTGTTGTTATCAGTTAATGTCTTCTCAGCGAATCAGAACATATTTGAGAATGTGCCAGTGAAACAGGCGCAAAGTATAATTGAACAATTTTTAGGTAGGCCTGAGTTTGAGTTATTAGATGTCAGAACCGATGCTGAGTTTGCTCAAGCGCATATTAAAGGTGCCCGTAAAATTGATTTTTATAGCGATAGTTTTAAAAGCAAAATTGATGCACTAGATAAAGATAAAACCTATGTGGTTTATTGTCGCTCAGGTAATAGAAGCTCAAAAACTCTGGCGCTTATGAAGCAACTTGGCTTTAAGAAAGTGTACAATGTGCAGGGCGGTATTATTGATTGGTACCAGCAGAAGCTACCTTTAGAGATTGCACAATAGCTATCAGTGAACAGTGGCTCTCAATATAATAAGTGATGTTAAGATATAAGCGATTAAGCCTCACACGCCTGAGGTGAAAATCGCAGGTTCATTTAAAAGTAACCTTCACTTAAACAACTGATTAGGATTTTAATGACACTAACTGACTCAAGTAACCCTTTTAATCAAAAAGACTATTATGCGGAGCAATTTAAGCAGCTTGATATAACGGGAATTGAAAATACGTTAACACAAGGCTTAAGCTTTGAAGACTGCCTCTTTGAAAATTGCGATTTTAGTCAAGTTGATTTTTCCCTGTGCCAATTTGAGCAGTGTAATTTTGTAAACTGTAATTTCTCTTTAGCTGTCCTTAAAGGCGCTCGCATGAACGCTATCCATTTTAAAGATTGTAAACTACTGGGTATAGATTGGAGTTTGTTACACTGGCCTAGTATCGCCCTTGATTCATTAGTTGCCTTTGATAGTTGTGTACTCAATGACAGCAGCTTTTATGGCTTAACGCTGCAAGCACTGAAAGTTGTGGAGTGCCGCTGTTTTGATGTTGATTTTCGTGAAGGGGATTTTAATCAGGGAGACTTCTCTCATACTGACTTTAGGGGCAGTTTGTTTAATCGAACGAATTTATCCGGTTGTGATTTTGCAGAGTCGCTCAATTACGATATTGATATGATGATCAATCAAGTTAAAGGCGCAAAATTTAGTCGTCATGAAGCTGTTAGGCTATTACACAGCTTTGATATAGAGTTGTTAGATTAGCTATTTGAACTTGGATCAAAAAGAAGCTAAGAAGCAGCGCAGAACGAATGTGTTGGTAGTTTAAGGCTTAGCAAGAAAGTCTTTCAGAATATTAGCCAGCACACCTTCTTCTCGCATCTTACGAATAACTTGATTTACGTCTTCTATAAAGCCTGCTTGTGAGGGATGTTGTTCTAAATAGCGCTTTGAGTAACCAATGTAAGCATTGTTTTCTGAGATAACAGAGGTGTAAAGTAAATCATCAACTAAGCCCTTGTAAGCAGTGCTTTTGATTAGGTTGTTGATTGTCCAGTTTATCGTCAGCTTAGAGTTTACATAACAGTCGATACGTTTTAAAGACAGTAAACGAATGGCTCGCTCACTATTTTGAGTTTCAATTAAATCTATTTTTCCTACCTTAACCAGTTCAAAGAACTCAACACCAGGTGCTAAAAATCCGCGGTTAGTACCCACCTTCAAACCTTTATAATCATTAGGCCATTGCATTTTGTTAGATGTAACACGCGACTTATGGCAAATGCTGACCACTTGCTCTTTGTAAATAGGCTCTGAATAGATACTGATGAATGCTCTTTTTTCAGGCCAATAGTAAGGAGGGAAAATAGCGAGGTTAGCGCCTTTCTTAATCATTGAAAGGCCGCGTTTCCAAGGCTCCATAGTTATGGTGACTTGATAATCATTAAGCTGATCAAACGCGCGGGTGAGAATTTTTACATATAAACCTTTCGCAATATTATCTTCTTCATAAGAGTAGGGAGCGTAGTTTCGATCGCCAATGATGCTGATATTGATTTTTGATAAATCAGTACTCGCTTGGCACAAAGGGATTAAACTGATATTAAACAAAAGGATAAAACAAACAACTCGACGCATAAACTTTTCCTTGTACAGCTACACTGTATTTTAGCGGCTCTTTAGTTTTTTACTTTATTACAAGCTGTTTGTCTGCTCCCTTGTAAAGACCTTAAGAGAGTTAAGGTCTTTGAAATATATAAGGGAATTTAAAAAATTACAATGTCATTATTTTGGCATCAAGATGAAAATCTTACCTTCCTGCTTCATTTCTCCGGCTAATTGCTTAGCGCGCTCTCCACGACCAAAGAAAACGTCCGCACGAATAGGGCCGTTAATAGCGCCGCCAGTGTCTTGGGCAAACACTAATCTCTGGTAGGTTTGATCAGAGTTAGGGAGCGTGGTATTGAGCCATAAAGGGCTGCCCAATGGTACAATACGTCGATCGACAGCAACAGAGCGCTCTGGTGTGAGCGGCACGTTTAAAGAGCCCCTTGGACCTAGCTCGACATCACTGCGAAGTGAAAAGAAGATATAACTTGGGTTTTTGTTTTTCAATGCGCCAGCTTGTTGAGGATTTTCAGTTAGCCACGCTTTAATAGTTTGCAGTGAAATGTCTTCTTTTTCAATGGCTCCCATATTGATGAGATCTCTGCCAATCGCACGATAAGGGTGACCATTTTGATCGGCATAGGCGACGCCAATAATGCTGCCATCTTCAAGCTCTACCAGCCCAGATCCTTGAATATGTAGAAAAAAGGCATCGTCGCTACTGTCCACCCAGAGTAACTCATTTCCTTTTAAAGGCTGTTTGTTTGAATCGATTTGCGCTCTAGAGTAATAAGCACGGATCTTACCATTGACCATGCGACCACGGGCTTTGTTATCTTTCACTTTCAATAAATTGTGTGCAGCGTCAACACGCATTAAATCTTTTGGTTTTTGGTAGATAGGATAGTTATAACGCTTACTTTTGGTGTAGCTTCCTTTAAGAAGAGGTTCGTAATAACCGGTAATCAATCCCGTGTTTTGATGGTTGTTACCGATAATTTTATGGGGTTGAAAATAGCGTTTGTAAAACTGATTAACTCGCTTCTCGTTACTGATATCAAGGGTGCTTGCGCGCTGGCAGATTTTGTTCCACTTGGTCGATTTTTTCTCTAGTTTAGGGCATTGTGCAAGAAGTGGAGGAATACTTTGGCTGAGTTGGTCATTATTCCAGCCTTCAAGGGCATCCCAGCTAACTGCTGTTGATATGCCTGGTTTATTTGCACAGCCTGCCAATGCAGCTATCGCCAATACCGCCAGTGAGTTTTTAGAAAACAACAAGCGAAGAGGCTGTTGCTTGGAGAGTGTTTTTAATGCAGATTTCAAGGGGTGCAAAGAAGTGTTAAGTGAAAAATGTGTGCGTTGAATCATAGCTAAGTCCATAGAGAAAAATCCAGTCGCTCAGTATAGCAGCGTAATGAAATTGAACCATTAAAACCTTCATGTATAACTTTAATGGAACGGTTTTAGCTAAAAAAGAAGTATTTAGAAATTGCAAGGAGTGCAAAAAATACCGCTGCTTTAATGGAGAGCTTACAGCAGCGGCACTAAAACTTGAAAACTCTGAATATTACGTGTGATATCCAGTAAATTTAGAGCATTAAAAATAGCGGTTTAAAGTAATTTTAACAAAGTCGTCTTGATCAAAATTAGAGAGAGGATCTTGTTGCTTGCCCACAGAGAAAGCTCTAGCTTCAACAGACAGTTTCCAATCTTCGCCTAAGCGTCTTTCCGCTTCAACGGATACACTATTAGAATTGTAATCAAGATCATGGATTACACCTGCTAGTAATGATGAGCTTTGCGTGTCGTTAAATTCTAAGCGTGCACCAATGCCAACATCGTTTTGCATGATCGCGTTAGCGCGCTTTCCACGCTGATCTTTACCATATTCAAGTAACACACCAAGATCTGTTTGCGTTTCTCCAATACCATAAAAGGTATATTCAACACCAAGCTGTGATGCCCAATAATCTTCAACAGGGTTGTCTTGATAAATAACTTCGCCTTTGAAGAGCCAGCTATCAATCGTTGCTTGTAAATCCACACCTGCTTGCTCAATTTGCTGGTAGTGTGCTTTGAGTACTTGTTGACCGTTCTTATTGATCGCGGTGTACTGTGGGCTTCTGTCAGTACCTTTGTACCAGTGAGCGCCTATATCAAAAACATCAACAGAGTGGCTCCAACGCAAAGCCAGATCCACATGCTTATCATCGCGACTAGATTGATAGCTAGTCTCGTCGCTGTCTACCACTAGGCCTGCACGCAGGCGGCCGTTTTGGCCGACATACGTTTGCTCGCGAAAGCCTGGCAGAACATAAAAATCAACAATGCCCCAGCCTTTAACTAAGGAAAGATTGACCATTGGCTGGCCGAGTTTATTCTCATTATCGAGGCCTTCAACAATGTCTTTTTGGTTGATGACATCGACTAAGTTTTGAAACTCAGTAACTCCCCAAAAGACTTTACGTAAACCCGTACGTAGCTCCCAATCTTCACCTAAGTGTACCCAGCTGAGTTCACGAATATCGCCATGGCTACGTTTGCCATCGCGTTGGTCTTTACGCAAAAAAGGTTGGAAGGTGAGGTTGTCTTGCCCATTGTTCCATGACCAATAAAATTCAGGTTGAACTGAAAAAGAAATATTTGAACGGTAGTCCTGATCAGCGAACTGACCTTTATCGGTATATAAGGTGATCTCGCTTCCCACTTTGCCGGAAACTTCGAATTCTAACGCTTGGCTAATGGCAGGCTGCAAAAGCAGCCCGCTACCAATCGCTATCCATGCGATCTTGTTCATTTTAGCGTGCTCTTTTTAGGGTGTTTTTATTGAAGTCAGAAGCGGATAGGCCATTGCCAAACTTGTAGCTACTCCACTTAAGGTCGGTGCTTTTGCCTGATTGATGATTAATCATCTTCATCAAGTCAGCACGCCAAAACTTGCCTTTATACTGCTTGAAATCATGGCTAGTAAGGGTTTTAAGCAAGCTGTTTTTACGATCGTAGAATTCTGTCTTGATCATGCGGTATTCTGCTTTATCGATCCAAACAATACGTCTTTTGTAACCGGAGTTTTTATCCGTTGGATATTGCTCAACCACAAAGCAGTTTCCAAGTTCACATGCTTCTTCTTTTAAAAACTTATAGGTGTATTTTTCAATTTCAAAAGACGCTAAATCTTCAAAAGAGAACTCGGAGCCCATAAAAGGACCTGATTTGTTACGTGATGCAATACGCTTTACACGTTTCAGTGCTGGTAAGTACAGCCATTGATCATCAGCGCCTTTAGTGTGAGAAAAGCTTAGAAATGCAGTCCCTTTTACATCTCTTGGCTTATCAAAAATGCTCAAACTTTTATCACCATCATTAGCGACTTCTAAGGTCTTCATGCGAATGTTACGTACACTTTCTTGACCTTGCTTGTTACGCAGCACCATGTTCATAGAAGCGAGCATATCTACCCAGCCATCATCACGCACTTTACTTTCTTGTGAGATAGCGAAGCCTTTTTCTTCTGCCGTTTGAGCAAACGCAGTGTGAGAAGTAGCAGCTAACAAGCTGCCAGCTAAGATAGAAGTTGTCAGTAGTTTGATGTTCATTTTGAATTTCCTTTGGCTAAATTCAGGTTCAAATCGGATTCGTTTGTTTGGCTATCTGTTTGTTGATCCTTTTTACCATCTAGCATCATCAGTAATGGTGGTAGGAACAAAAAGTCGACAATTAAAGCGACAGCAATAGTTACGGCGGTTAATAAGCCCATGTCGCCATTGAGTTTGAAAGTGGACTGGGCAAGTACCATGAAACCTGCAACTAACACTAAGGTGGTGATCCAAAGGGCACGACCTACGCTGCTAAATGCGTATCTCACGGCGTCTTGGCTGTTTTTGCCATATTTATCTTTAGCGTGCTTGTATTTCGATAAGAAGTGAACGGTATCATCTACCACGATACCTAAGGTCATGCCTGTCACAACAGAGAGTGCTAAGCCGACTTGACCATCCATGAAGTACCACAATCCAAAGCCAACAGAGGCGGGGATCAGGTTAGGCAATAAACTGATGATGCCGTATCTTACAGAGCGTAAAGCGATAGCCAAAAGCAGTGATATAAGAATCAAAGCGATTGTTGTACCAACTAGCATACTCTCAATGTTTCGCTGACCAATGTGCGCGAACATTAACGTTGGGCTGGCAATTGAAATTTTGTAATCCGGCGCGTTTTTAGCAAACCAGTCATACATTTGGGTTTCAATGTCAATTTGCTCAGAAGATGTCAGGTTTTTGAAAGTGCCGATCACTCGGGTAGACGATTTATCAACATTTAGCTGATTGTTTAAGTCTAATCCGTAAGGTAGTGACATTTCATAAAGCAACAAATATTGTGCAGATAAATCGCGCTCTTGGGGCAAACGGTAGTAGCTCTGATCATCACCGTGCATATTTTTGTTTAAGCGTTTTAATACATCTGATAGCGTGCTGACATGGTCTGTTATCGGCATCGCTCTAACCCAGTCACTAAAATCGCCAACGGCTTTTAAGAACTTAGGGTCGTTAATGCCGCTAGATACTTGGCTATCAATAGACACTTCAATTAACGATAAGCCAGATAGATTAGCTTCCATATAATCTGTGGCTGAACGAAAGGGTACAGAAGTATCAAAGTATTCTACAAAGTTATCATCGAGTTTGTTTTGCGGTAAAAAGCTTGCAATAACAACAATAATGACAGCTGTAACAGGCAGTAGTAGTTTACGCTTTTCAACAACGAACTCGCCCAGTTTTTCCATGAAACCGTTATGTGTGTCAGTATCAGAAACGACTTTGAATTTTTTAGTTGGCAAAATCATCAGCAGTGCTGGGAAAACTGTGATAGCAAACAAGAAAGCGAGCATCACACCAATCGCTACCATGTTGCCGAGATCACGAAACGGTGGTGAGTCTGAGAAATTCATGCTCATAAAACCAATGGCAGTCGTCAGACTGGTGAGTAAGATTGGCTTAAAGTTGATACGTAAGCTTTCTTGCAGTGCGACTTTCTTTTCTTTGCCTTGGCGCATCTCATAATAATAGCTAGTTAGAATATGGACACAGTCCGCTACTGCTAGCGTTAAAATCATCGTTGGTGCGCTAACCGAAGGGCCAGTTAGGAAAAAGCCCATCCAACCGGCGCTACCCATAGTGCCAGCAATACTAAATATAATCACAGCAAGTGTGGCTAAAGTACCGCTAAAGCTTCTTAACAATAGCACCATTGTTAACAGTACTATCAGGAACATCCCCGGTACAAGCGTTGAGCTATCTGCTAGTGATGTCTCAGAGAAGGTAGTGTTCATCATTACCATTCCTGTCAATTGCACATCAAATGACGGGTTGGCTTTTTCAAAGGTTTCTTTTATATCGCGTACTTTTTCCGCAACTTCTGGAATTTCAGCAATAGGGTCAATGCCTGGTAATTGCAATGTCACATTAACGACGGTTACATGGCCTGACTTAGAAATAACTTTGTTCAGTAATATGGGGTCGTTAGTTGCCACATTTTTAATACGTGGCATGTCAGCGTCAGTCAATTCTGCTGCATCTAACACAAGGTCTTCAACAATTAAGTCGTCTTCTTCAGCCACTGTGTGTTGGAAGTTGGTGACAGAGTCAACACGTGTTGAGTAAGGTATCTGCCAAGACTCAGTTGTCAGTGTTTGTATTGCAGCCAGATTGCTGGGTGTGAACACATCACCGTTTTTAGGCGTTAATATAAAAACAGCGTTATCACTTTTGGAGTAAATATCTTGCATGGCTTCAAAAGCGGTTAACTGGGGATTTTCGTCACTAAAGAAGACTTTGTAATCTCCTTTAAAGACGAGGTTCTTTGCACCCGATGCGACACCGAATACTAATACTACTGTCATCAGTAGCACTAGCCATGGCCGATTGAGTGCAAAGTGATAAATGCGTTCTCTCATGGTAACTCCAAGGTTTATAATTGTTTAATTGGTAGTATGTTGTGCTTGAAGGCGCTCAATTTGAGCAACCTCATCAGCAAAAATTTCTTTTTTTATGCGTTCGATAGTGGCTTGCCAATCGAAATCTTTTGCAAGAGGTTTCCACTGCATGCCGTCATGAATTAAGTTGATGCTGTTGACAAGTTCGCGCTCGACATTAAGGCTTGAGCGAACCGTGCAATCGTTAAAATCACCCATGAGTAAGGCTTGGGTTCCAAAATCAACACTCCAGCAAGAAAAAGCCAGCTGCTCGATACCCATATGTGAAGGAGGGCTGCATTCTCCAGCATCAACGGCCGCTTTGTAATGGGCAAAAATAGGAGCAACTAGGGACGTTTCAGTTTGCTGCTGGTTCTGCTGACGCTCGCCTGAGCCTTTCATTGTGCAGCCCGCCGTTTTTACCGTAAGGCTGATTTGAAAGTCTTGAGGGTTAGCTTGCGTGTGCAGCATAGAGCCTATGTGAACCGCTAGCGCTTTCTCGCGACTGTTTCCATCAAAAGAAAGTGCTCTAATAAAAACGTTTGCAACACTGCGCATGTGATCAGTACTGATCGCTAAAATAATGTCTTCTTTGTTTTTGAAATGGTTGTAAACGGTACCTTTAGAGTAAGGTAACTGCTTTACCAGTTTGTCGATGGTTAAATTCGCTTCACCTTGAGTGCGAATGATAGCTTTTGCGCATTCAAGCATTTCGCGTTCTCTGGCGTCTTTTTCTTCTTGGCTAAAAATTTTGGGACTCATGGTTGATCAACACCTAGTCTGTTTATTTTGACGATTCGTCAAAGATAGTGTTGAAAAGAGAGGATGTAAAGTGAAAAGTTATTTATTTTGACGAATCGTCACTTTTTATTGAAATATAAGAATATTTTAATTATCTAACGTTTTAATGACAAATAACCAAAATGTAAGAGTGTATAATCTTTCTGTATCAAATATTTATAATGTTTGTTTTATGTATAGTGTGTGACAATTTAAAAGAAATTGGGTTTGTTGGATAAGTCAGGTAATGGGCAGATCAAGTAGTGTGGAAAAAATTATAAGCTAGTGAATGTTATAGATTAATAAAAAAATTGGATCGCTATTTTAAATAGGGTTGGCACAATGTATGAATATAAATATTAATGATACAGAGGATTAGCAGTCATGGAAAAGTCTCAAATGAGCAGTAATAATAATGCATCTTTGTCTAAAACACTGGAAGGTAAAGTAGCTGTTATTACCGGCTCTACAAGTGGTATTGGGCTTGGGATTGCACAAGGTTTTGCACGCGCAGGGATTAATGTCATGATTAATGGATTTGCTGATCAGTCGGTGATTGATGAAATACTGCTAGATCTTCGAAGCTGCGGTGTAAAAGCGCAATACCATGGTGCAGATATGTCAAAGCCCGCGCAAATTCGTGATTTGATCGCGCAGACAGTGAAAGAATTTGGTGCACTAGATATCTTAGTTAACAATGCAGGTATTCAAAAAGTATCACCCATCGATGAATTTCCAGATGATGCTTGGCAGGCTATTGTAGATATAAACCTTTCTTCATCTTTTCATACTACAAAAGCCGCTTTGCCGATTATGCGTGAAGCAGGTTGGGGCAGGGTTATCAACGTTGCTTCTGCGCATGGGTTAGTCGCATCTCCTTTTAAATCAGCTTATGTTGCCGCTAAGCATGGAGTAATGGGATTGACTAAGACAACAGCGTTGGAGTGCGCTGAACAGAATATTACCTGTAATGCTATTTGCCCAGGTTATGTAATGACCCCCTTAGTTGAAAAACAAGTAACTGATACAGCACAGGCCAGAGGTATATCTGAAGAGCAGGTGAAAACTGATGTTATGCTTAAAGCGCAGTGGACGAAGAAGTTTGTTGAAGTTGAAGAGCTAGCTGAAACAGCGCTGTTTTTATGCTCAAATGGCGCGCAAAATATTACCGGTACGAATATAAACGTTGACGGTGGCTGGACGGCGGCATAACCTTCAAAGCCTCATAGTCAAAGGCTAACAAAGTAATGCAATTCCCCCAAAAGTGGCAAACCTTTATTGAAGCGCAGCGCCAACTTCAATATTTTAAAGATATTGAAGAGAGTATCGCTGAACAGCGTGCTTCAGGCACACAGATATATCCTAAAGATAGCGATATATTCAATGCATTTTCTTATCTTGATGTTGATGAAATAAGGGTTGTGATACTAGGGCAAGATCCATATCACGGCCCTGATCAAGCACAAGGGTTAGCTTTTTCGGTCAGCGAAGATCAAAAAGTGCCACCGTCATTGGTGAATATCTATAAAGAGTTAGCCCAAGATATAGAGGGCTTTGTAGTGCCTGCCCATGGAGATTTACGATCTTGGGCAGAACAAGGAGTGTTGTTGCTAAATACGGTATTGACCGTGCAAAAAGGGAAGGCTCATTCCCATGCTAAATTAGGCTGGGAGCAGTTTAGTGATGCTGTTATTGCCAAAATAAATGATGAGAATCCGCATTGCGTTTTTCTTTTATGGGGGGCTCATGCCCAGCAAAAAGGACGCAATATCGATATTGAAAAACATCATGTGTTGAATGCAGTACACCCATCACCATTGTCTGCATATCGCGGTTTTCTCGGGTGTCAGCACTTTTCGTTAGCAAATCAATGGTTGGCTGCAAAAAAAATAGCCCCGATTGACTGGAAAATTAAAAATGTGGGCACGCTGGATTTATTTTAGCGGGATTTATAGGGGAAGATTTTGCAAAATCATTGTATAGGCTTTTTACATACTTCAAGTGTACATATAAAAACTTTCGCCACAATATGTGAGCATTTTGATCCCTCTGTTAGTTTAATTCACTTAGTAGATGAAGATTTATTAGCGCGCGCTCAAAATGAGGGGTTAACAGCGTCCATCAAAACAGATATTCAAAAACTGCTGGAGAAGTTAGTTGAGCAAGGTGCAGAAGTTGTTGTTTGTACGTGCTCAAGTATTGGTAGTGCAGCTGAGCTCATTAAGTTTGAAAATGTAGCTAGTCAGCGAATTGATCGCGCGATGGCTGATAAAGCAGTGTTAACAGGTAAAAGCCTCTTAATATTAGCGGCTCTTGATTCTACACTTGTACCTACGAAGTTATTAATTGAACAATCGGCACAAAATCTAGCTCAATCCGTCAAAATAAGCACTTTAAAAGTGGAAGGTGCTTGGCAGTCTTTTGAGTCTAATAATTTGACAGATTACCATCAAAAAATTGCTGCGAAAATAAAACAGCAGATACTAAACTACGACGTTATTGTTTTAGCTCAAGCATCTATGGCGGGAGCAACGCAGTATTGCGAGGGGGTTGATACACCTATCCTAAGTAGTCCCGAATTAGGTGTTTTGGCGGCACTTACTGCATTAAAGAAAAGTTAATATCATAATTTCATTAAAAATCAGAGTGAACTAGCTAAATAGTGGTGAAAGTACGCCAAATTAACAGTTAAAGGGATCTATCTAACGGCTAAGGTTATGTTTATAATTGTTTTTTAGACAGTATTTACAGCTGGAGAAATCATTATGGATTATGATGCAGTACTTGATTTTTGGTTCAATGAGCTAGAACCTGCTCAGTGGTGGAAAAAGGATCCTGAACTTGATCAATTGATCAAAGAACGTTTTGCTTCACTTTATGCAAAAGCAAGCATTGGAGAGCTTTATCAATGGCGTGATACGGCTCGAGGACGCTTAGCAGAAATTATTATTCTCGATCAATTCTCACGTAATATGTTTCGCGGTTCAGCTCAGGCTTTCTCAACAGATTCAATGGCTATAGTACTCACACAAGAGGCGATAAGAGCTGGCCAAGATACACAATTATCAGCGGTAGAAAGAAGCTTTTTATATATGCCTTTCATGCACAGTGAGTCTGTTGAAATCCACGAACTTGCAAAACCATTATTTGATGATGTGGGTATTGAAGGAAATATTGAAAGTGCGCAGCAGCACTTTGATATCATTAAACAATTTGGTCGTTATCCGCACCGTAACCAGCTATTGTGGCGCGAATCAACACAGGAAGAAATGGATTTTCTAGAGCAGCCCGGTTCAAGCTTCTAATAAACTTGTACTTAATAGTGAGCTAAGCAAGAAAAAACAAGCTAAAATCTTTCGATTTATGTATAAAATCATAGGTTTAAGATTGTTTTATGCTTGGCTTCTTTACTTAAAGGTCAGATCACTGGATGAAAATTTAGCATCGAAACGTAAGGGAAACAAAGCGCTAAGACAGTCGTTATAGTGAAAATCACAAAGGCACACCTCTTGAAAAATAGCATTGTCACCCTCGGTCCTCAAGGGACATATTCTGAAATAGCGACTAAGCAGTATTTAAAAACGAATAATCTAGATTTTGAGATTAGTTACGCATCAACGTTGGGAAGAGCACTCAATTCGATTGGCAGAACTGCATCAGCAGGCATGTTGCCAATTGAAAATTTCTCAGAAGGTTTTGTTAATCCTGTGCTTGATCATTTAGTTAATAGCCAGCTGTATATTAGGGCAGAAATGCTATTGCCTATTCGCTTTTCGCTGGTTAGTAACTGTTTAAATGTCGATGATGTTGATAGAGTGTTTGTTCAATTTGTTGCAAAAGGGCAATGTGCCGAGTATTTAGAAAGTATTCAGGGCGTAAGCTATATCAGTACAGAAAGTAATACTCAATCTCTTGCTCTTATGCTGGAAAATGAGGGAGCTGCTGCTGTAGTACCAAGTCATTTATTGGCGGGTCATCATTTTAACTTGGTTATTGATAACGTCACTGATTATAAAAATAATCAGACCCGCTTTTTACTATTTTCAGATCGTATGAGTGAAAGTGAAATCTGCCCTTTGGTAAGCTTTAAAACGAGTATAATTGTGCTCTTTCATGATGATTACCCGGGTTATTTAGAGACTATTTTAAGATGTTTTACGGCTCGTAATATAAATTTGACGTCGATTGTTTCAAGACCGACACGACAAACATTTGGTAAGTATCATTTCTTTATTGATCTTGACGGACATTTACAGGATAAGAATGTGAGTGAAGCAGTAGATGAAATCAGTAAGCGCTTTAAAGTGAAAGTATTAGGATCGTATGCTAAATCTGCAACTGAATTAATTGCTAATAGCTAACGCCGAGTATAAATGTGATAAAAAGTGAATACCTAAGCGAATTATTTATTCCTTATTTGAAAAAAGAGGAGAAAGTTGCACAGTACATTCAGCTTTTTAGAGCGCTACAAAGCTGTATCTTGGAAGGAAAGTTAACAGCTGGTGCGAAGCTACCAGCGACAAGACCTTTGGCGCATTCTTTAAAGGTCTCACGCAATACGGTAAAAGCTGCTTTCGAGCTTCTTCAAGCTGAGGGATATATTCAAACTCGGCTCGGTGCTGGAACATTTGTGAGTGATATCACTAGTGTGCAGCTTAATAGAGAGCAAGATTGTTCGGTTCAAAGTACTTTGCCTGTTGAAATTGAATTCTCTAATTTAATGAACCGCCTTGATTGGCAAGCACACCAAAACATTACGATGGGGTTAGGATTGCTGGCGCCTGCTTTACCTGCTATGAGTCAATTCCCTTGGATTCAATGGCAAAGAGCAGTGAATTATGCGGGTCGGGTGATGAAGCATGAATCCCCGAAATCAGAATTCGGTTGTGAAGAGCTGCGCGAGCAAATCGCTGATTACCTTCAAATCGTTAGAGGAGTAAAGTGTAGCTCCTCAAATATATTAATTTTTTCCGGTTCCCAACAGGCAATTTATTTTACATTACAGCTGTTAATTAATCCTGGTGAGTCAGTATTTGTTGAAGATCCCTGTTACTTTGGTATCGATGGTGCCGTTAATGCACTCGGTGCTGTAAAAGTACCTATTGCAGTGGATGAAAGTGGTTTCAATTTACAGCCGGATGATTATCTCAAAAGCAAATTAGCGGTGGTGACGCCTTCTCGAAATTACCCGCTTGGCCATACTATGAGCCTGACACGCAGAATGGCGCTCTTAAATTGGGCGAATAACCACAACGGGTGGGTTATTGAGGATGATTATGACAGCGAGTTTAGATTTGATAGGCCACCACTAACTTCCTTACAAGGCTTGAGTAATGGGCAAAGAGTAATCTATGCAGGTACTTTTAGTCGTATTTTGCACCAATCGATTCGCATTGGTTATTTGGTGCTGCCGGATCAGCTTGTCGCCCCGTTTTCGGTGGCGAAGCGCTTGATGCATGGTAGTTTACCGGTCTTGCCGCAACTTGCATTAGCTAAATTTATGGCAAATGGGCATTTTTCAAGCCATGTTAGAAAGATGCGCAAACTCTACAGTATCCGCCGAGATATCCTTAGATCACTCATTAGTGAACAATTGCCTAGCTATTTGCAGGAAGTGAGCAGCGATGGCGGTATGCACTGCGTGTATTATTTAAAACATGCGTTAAGCGATATTGAAATTTGTGACCAAGCAGCTAAACAAGGTTTAGCTATTCGTCCTTTATCATCTTATTATTCTCAAAAAATGATCAAGCAGGGTTTGGTTATTGGTTTTGCTGGCTTTAGTGAGAGTGAGCAAGTAAAAGCTGTCAGTATTCTAAAGCACATAATGGTAAATGACATTCAGTAATTGCTCGCTAAATATTTTCAGGGATATATTCATAACCTAACAGTATAAGAACGTTAATATTTAGTTTATAAACAGTTAGTCCCTAGTGTATTCTTGAACAATGTAATTCCCACAAAAAAATATAGTAGAGAACAGCTTTGCTGGACTTAATCAGTAAGAAATGGAACGCGTTTAATGAAATCAGAAGATACCCAAAAGACAGAAAACTCAAATGATCACTTTGCTAGCGATGTAGTGCATTTTGATAGAAACTTGCCTGAAGTCAATGGCGCTATCCATTATCCTGTTCATCCGTCAACTCAGTATACTTTCAGCTCTGTTGAAGAGCTGATTAGTGTTTTTCAAGGGAAGAAGAAAGGCAACTCGCCATACTCACGACAGGGAACACCAACTACTGCAGCATTAGAAGCAAAGCTGGCTTATATCGAAGGAGGAGACTCTGCAGTCGCTTTCGCAACGGGGATGGCTGCGATCGCAGCTGTTTTTAATACCTTGCTAAAAGCAGGCGATCACATCGTCGTTTCAAAGTACTTGTTTGGTAATACGGCGAGTTTCTTTAATACGCTTGAAGGCTTTGGGGTGTTAGTTTCTAGAGTTGATGCTTCTTGCGTTGATAATGTCATTCAAGCTTGCACAGATAAAACGCGGTTAGTTTTTGTAGAAACAATAGCTAATCCAGGTACGCAAATGCCTGATTTAAGTGCTATTGGTGATTACTGCGAAGCTAAAAACTTACTGTATATTGTTGATAATACGATACTATCTCCATACTTATTCCAGCCTAAACGAGTAAAAGCTTCATTAGTTATTCACTCTTTAACGAAGTCTGTAGCAGGGCAGGGGCAAATCCTCGGTGGTGTTGTAGTTAATACCGGTTTATTTGATTGGACAAAGTATCCTCATATTTTTGAAGGTTATCGCACAGGTGATGCAAATAAATGGGGTCTTATGCAGGTCAGAAAGAAAGGACTCCGGGATATGGGGGCTACTCTAACGTCTCACTCGGCGCACATGATCAGCCTTGGTTTAGAAACACTTGCCATAAGAATGGATAAAAGTAGTGAGACGGCTTTGGCTGTCGCTCGTTTTTTGAACTCTCACCCTAAAGTGTCTAAAGTACACTACCCGATGATAGAAGAACATCCTTCACACCAACAAGCAAAAGCACTTTTCAAAGCAGGCTCTTGGTTGCTTTCCTTTGAGCTCGATGACTCTGAAGGGTGTTTACAAGTCGTCGACAAGTTAAAAGTATTTGTTAAAGCGACAGGGCTTGGCGACACACGTAGCTTGATTATCCCCGTTGCGCCAACAATTTTTTGGGAAATGGGAGAGAAAAAGCGTGCGGATATGAATATTGAGGATGGATTGGTGCGTATATCAATCGGCCTAGAAGAATCGTCAGTGTTAATTGCAGATCTCGAGCAAGCACTTAGCTAATAGAGTAGACATTGAAGCTTTTATACACCCATCCTAATCCTTTTATTGTTCATAATGCTAAATGTATTATTGAGCAAAGTAGCATAAAAGTGATGCTCAAGAATGAGATGACCGCTGGAGCTGTCGGTGAGCTTCCGCCAATTGACAATTGGCTTGAGTTATGGGTGTTAGAAGAAATGCATTATGAGAGAGCGTTAGCAATGCTAAGTGACTTTAATCAGCCAGAGAAAAGTCATTGGTATTGCTCAAACTGTTCAGAAAATAACGGTGGTGCGTTTGAGTGGTGTTGGAGTTGCGGTGAAGAGAGGTGTTAAAGAACCATTTTATACAATGGATAATCAATGTATTGTAAAATCATAATTCGCGAGCGAAGGCTCGCTTAATTGCTCTTTTGCACGAGGTGCAAAAGAGTTAAGAAGGGTCGGCGTATTCTTTTTGAATGCTTAATACTTTTTCAATATTCTTTTGCAGCAATAGTACAAGGGCAGGGTCAAAATGCTTGCCTGATTCATTGGCAATTAAGTCCATTGTATCTTCTGTTGTCCACGCCTTTTTGTAGCACCGCTTCGAGCAGAGCGCATCGAACACATCAGCAACAGCTGTGATACGCGCAAATATATGAATATCTTCGCCAATTAAGCCGTTAGGGTATCCAGAACCGTCCCATTTTTCATGGTGCTGTAGAGCAATTATTGCACCACTTTGAATAATAGGGCGCTTTGAGTCACTTAGCACTTGAGCACCAAGAAGGGAGTGTGATTTCATTATTTCCCATTCTTCGCTGGTGTGTTTGCCTGGTTTGTTCAGTATGTGATCAGGGATACCAACTTTGCCAATATCATGCAAAGGAGATGCAAGTTTTATGGCATATATGTCATCGTCAGCGAGGCCGGATTCTCTAGCGAGCAACTCGCAAATTTTGGAGACACGAATAATGTGATTTCCGGTTTCCTGTGAGCGTGTTTCCACAGCACCACTGAGCATTGAGATAATCTCGTTTTGCGTTGCTTCTACTTCTTGCCACAAGCGTAAATTCTCATGGGCGATAGCAATGTTTTGTACAAAAAGCTCAACGAGGTTTTTAGCATCTTCAGTAATCAGCTTTCTAGAGTGTAAATAAAGTAAGCTTTTGTGATTGTCATCCGTGGTAAAAGCAACAATAACTTCGTTTTCTTTAATGATGCTATAACCATTTTCGGTAGTGTTTAGCCATTCATTTAAAATAGGCTGCGGAATCGCGTTACTTGGATCTTGTCCAACTAAATCTTGATAATCACCAATAGCTGCAACCACTTTTACTTCTTGGCCTGTTTCAAGAGCCGCCACACCTGATGAGTTTACAAGTGCTGCATTTGGTTCTAGATAGAGTAGGGAGGTTAACTGGTTTAAAGCGCCGTGAGTGAATTCATGTAGATAGCGCTCTTTAAAAATATGAGAAGAGGCTTTTATTACACGTTTGAGTTCAATGCGGTTTTGGTTTAACGCTGCTAAATCACGATAGGAGCGAATGCCAGAAATGACACTTGAAAATAGTTTTTGGGAAGTCAGTTCAGTTTTGTTCTTGTAATCGTTTATATCGTAATCGACTATAACCTGTTTTTCAGGGGCTTGGCCGGGTTGTCCTGTGCGCAGAATAATGCGAATAAGTGAATTATTGAGCTCTTCACGAATCCATTTGGTGATTTTTAACCCTTCAGTGTCAGTTTCCATGACGACATCAAGTAAGACAATCGCTATGTCGTCTCTTTCAGTTAAAATTTGCTTGGCTTCTCTTCCAGAGAGAGCGGATAAAAAGTTTAAATGTCTACCTTCAAAGCTTACGTCATCTAATGCGAAGCGCGTGACATCATGAACGGATTGCTCATCGTCTACGATTAACACATTCCATGGTGAAGATTCAGTGCTGTTAATTTCATTAGTTTGATCAATCTCAATGTCATCAATCAAAAAATCATACATTTCAAAACTCCTAAACCTCTCTTCTGGGCGTTGCTTACCCCGACTTTAATTCCGTTTCATTAGCATAAGGCGATAGTATCATTTGCGTTTAATGAATCCTATGAGAACAAATACTATTCATCATGATTGTAAACGTCTATCAATTTTCAATTTATTTAAAATCAGTAGTTTGTAGTGCTTTTTAATTATAGTACACAAGCAGAGCAATTGCTGATCGAAATATAAAGTAGTGTTGATTCACAATTAAGAGTGTGAACATTACCTATTATAGCTAAAGCGGTATTATAGAGGTTTAATTGTCTGAATGAAACATTAATATCGGTTCGATTTGCACTCGTTTTTGCACTGTGTAAATGACTTAAAAATTTGATTTTGCAGCTAAAAATGCATTTTTTTGTTTAAAATCAATTTTTGATTATTGACCACAGAGAAAAGGTGTATATAATTCACCTAGCTAGAAAATAAGTTCCATATTTATGTACCATTTCGATGTCCTGTTTGTTCATGCCTCGTCATGATATTCATAAGTAAAAGCAACATTTCCGGCCAAAAGCCTTAATATATAATTAAGGTATAACTTACTCTTGAATTTAAAGGATTTTCTTATGTCTACTACAACTGGTACCGTTAAGTGGTTCAATGAAACTAAAGGCTTTGGCTTTATCGAGCAAGAATCAGGTCCAGACGTATTCGCTCATTTCAGCGCTATCGCTGGTGAAGGATTCAAAACTCTAGCTGAAGGTCAAAAAGTTCAGTTCACTGTTTCTCAAGGTCAAAAAGGCCCACAAGCTGAGAACATCGTTGCTCTATAATTGAGACAACTGCCGCTCTAGTAATAGAGTAAAAAAAGGGTGCTTTCTTCGGAATGTGCCTTTTTTTGTGTCTGTAATTCTATATATTAAATTAGATCCTTCGCTGTTATAGGCGAGTATGTATCGCTTGCGTCGATCAAGGCTTTAGCGGTTAGTTTCTCAACGCTATATACGGCTGTTTTGGTCTGATACATGTCTTGAATGCCTTGAAGTAAAATAGCAAAATCGCCATCTCCTGATAATAAAATTACTTTATCAACTTTCGCTGCAATTTTCATAACATCCATGGTGATTCCAACATCCCAATCGCCTTTGGCGCTACCGTCCGCTCGTTGAATAAAAGGCTTTAGTTTAACCTCGAAACCAATGTGCTTTAGTGCTGTTTGAAACTTTGCTTGGCCATCATCTCCTCTGTCAGTAGCATAGGCGTATGCATGTGAAATGGTGCCGGTTTGGCTGATGTTTTGCCAAAACTTTCGGTAGTTAAATGGACGTTGATAGATTGATTTTGTCGTGTAATAAATGTTTTGTACATCAACAAAAAGTGCAATTTGCGTCATTGGTTGGCTCTTTCAATCTTTTGGTTTGCTAAAGAAGCGGTTATGAATCGTTTTTTTACAACTTTGGTGTCTCTACTGACACAGATGTCAGTAGCACGCCACTATACTGTAGTTTTGAAAATGGGCACAAGTAAAATGAAAGAATCTTTAGATAGTAAAGCGGTTAGTAGAATAGCCAGAAGCTTTCAATTAGCTAACCCCACATTTGATAGCATTACATTCGAAGGTTTGGCGTGTAAAGAGCTTGATTCGAAATCACTTAAAGAGCGTGTGAATCATATAATTGATGCTTTAGTTTTTGTTTTACCGCAGTGCTTTTTAGAGTGTGCACGAATTATTGAGCGAATTGGGCCGGTTTGGATAAGAGGCGATAAAGAAGATGTTTTACAAGCATTCGCTGCGTGGCCTGTTATTGACTTTATTGCTGTAAAAGGCATATCTCATCCCAAAATAGCGATACCCCTTTTAAAGTCGGTCACATCACTATTTTCTGCTGAGTTCGCAATCAGGCCTTTTATAAAAATGTACCCCGAAATTTGCTATGCATTTTTAGAAAGCTGGCTGTCAGACGAGAGCGAGGATGTTCGTCGTTTAGTTTCTGAAGGAACAAGGCCTAGATTACCTTGGACGTCAAAGCTTGATTGCGCGATAGATAGCCCAGAAAGGAATATCAAATTACTTTGTCAGTTAAAGAGTGATTCGAGCTTATATGTTCGTCGCTCTGTCGCAAATCATTTGAATGATATAGCTAAAGATCACCCTGATATCGTATTGTCAATATGTGAGGCTTGGTATCCTAAAGCTGATGAGCATTTAAAATGGTTAATAAGACATGCGACAAGGACAATGGTCAAAGAGGGGAGGCCAAGGGTTTACCCACTGCTAGGTTTTACACCTAATCCAAAATTAGCTTCGATCGCTTTGCAGGTAGAGACAAAAAAGGTCGTATTGGGCGAGAGTATCGTTTTTGAGGTATGCGTTAGCTCAGGTGTTAAAGAGGCTCAATCTTTTGTTGTCGATTTCTCTTTAGATCTGCTAAAAGCAAATGGTAAGCGAAAATCTAAAGTGTTTAAGCTTAAAAATATAAAATTAGCAGGAGGGTCTTCTTTGTCTGCTCGAAAATCGATGATGATTAAAGAAATTACGACTAGGCGTTACTATGCTGGAATGCAAGGCATTTCAGTTTTGGTGAATGGTGTTGTGCTGGCTCAAGAGTCTTTCGAGTTAGTGTTGCGTTAATTGTGTGGCGTAATTTGAAGGCTGGAAAGGCTCAATGGCTTTATTGAGGTAAAGCCATTGAGTGGTAATACTAAACTTTTAAAGCGAACTTCTTTTCTGCTTGAGCAATCAGCAAAGTTACAATGTAATTGAGTAACAAATAAAAACTACCCGCTACAATTATGGGTTCGAAAGGGCTGAAATATTCAGAGGAAATTTCTTTATATACACCCGTCATGTCCATAATGGTGATTGTGCTGGCCAGAGATGTTGATTTAACCATCAGTATCACCTCATTGCCGTAGCCTGGCAGTGCTTGGCGCATTGCTAGTGGAAAAGTGATTCTTTTGAAAAGCTGGATTGTGTTCATGCCACAAGCCTTACCCGCTTCGCGCAGACCTACATTCACAGATTGGATACCGCCTCGAATAATTTCGCTTGTGTATGCGGCTGTGTTTAGGGTGAGTGAAAGAATTGCACAAAACCATGGCTCTCTAAAGAACTGCCACAAGCCAACAGCTTCTAACTCATCCCTGAATTGGCCCGATCCGTAATAGATTAAAAACATCTGTATTAGCAGAGGTGTAGATCTAAATAGATAAACGAAGAAATAAGCAGGTTTGTTGAGTAGTGCATAGGGGCTTAAACGGCTAAGTGCTACCGCAACAGCAAGAAAGAAACCGAAAAACAGCGAAATCGATACTAATGCTAAAGTTACAGGTAGGGCGTTTGCAATCGCAGGGATTGACTCTTTAATAATCTCAATATCCATTTAGCTTCTCCTAACGCCCCGGTTGGCCCATTTTTCGATTGAAAGGTAGCCTCTATCTGAAAGGGAGGCTAGCACTAAGAACAGGATTAAGCCTGTAAAGAAAAAGGTAAAAGGTTGTTTCTCGCTGCCAGCACCAATTTGAGAGATGCGTACAATTTCAGCAAGGCCAATGACAGAGATAAGAGAAGTTTCTTTAAGTGTCAGTTGCCAAACATTCCCAAGACCTGGTAGTGCAAAACGTGCGACTTGAGGCAGTAAGATTCTTTTAAAGCGAGTGCTGGTTGTCATGCCAATTGCTTTGGCGGCTTCAATAGTACCCGTTGGAACAGCTAAAACGGCTCCGCGAATAACTTCTGTCGAATAAGCACCAGAGCTAAGGCCGATACAAACCACGCCCATTAAGAAAATGGGGAGCTCTATATATTCTTGATAATCAAAAGCACCTTTGGCGATTGCCATTAATATGGTGTTGCCTCCGTAAAAAACGAGGTAGATAACCAGTAATTCAGGTATGCCGCGTACAATAGTAGTGTAACCATTGGCAGCTGAGCGAAGG
>CAKZOD010000017.1 GCA_937136055.1 uncultured Oceanospirillaceae bacterium
TGTGGACGCTCCTTCTGTTAACTAGTTCTTCTAGTTTGGCGCATTGACGCCGTAAGTGGGAGCGTCCATCTCATCATCTAGGGACTTATTCACTGTTTCCTTAGCATTTCCGCTATCCCCAACCGTAGCAAAGCGTTGGCCTGCTTTTACAAAATAACCAATATCTTCATCGATACTCTGCATATGTGCAAAATAATGTAAGCGCCACTTAGGCCCTAGCCCCAAAACAACACTACCTCCCTTAGACAACACCCCTTTATAAAGCACCCACATATGAGTCGTTGCAACAATTGGCGTCGCTTTCTTGGCAAATATATCAACGCCTTTATGGGTGCCAGAGCTACCCCAAGGCTCATACCAAAACGATTTTGCATTCCAATCCTTTGATGTTGCACCTTTAACAGGCATAAAAACAGGCTCTGGTATTAAAAAGGCTAACAGTAAAAGTATTACAAACCCAAAAGCAATACCACGCATAATTCTCACAAACAATCTCTCTTTAAACGATTAATACTAAATTAGAAATTCGTGTATAAAGAATAAGTTATTCCTGTGAGGATTGCATTGATGACACTAATAATGGATGGATAAAATCAGAGATATGCCGCTTTATCGAATCTTTACAATGGACTGTGACACTTTATTCGCCACCACATTGAGCCCAGCACTACCGCCCCCTAATAACCCTCCAGTCACAAGGATATCGCCAATTTTAAGCATCCAGCTTTGCGCGTTTGATGCTAAATGGATGCTCTCAAAAAGGTCATTAAACAAACTAACACCTAACACCGCCAAAACAATACCTGCCAAAAACACCGCTTGATCAATATAGCGCTTTGAAATTGCATCAAAACGCGCCTGCTGAAATTCATAGATATGTTTTACTGAAATGAGATAACCTTGATAGTTCTCAATAATACTTTGCTGAGTGCTGGTATCACCTCCCATTAATGGCTCATTTGCTTGGAATTCACCGAGCAATTCTGGTACGCCTAGGGTTTTGAGTAAGCGTTTTTCTAATGCATAAGCTTTTTGCAAATCTGCAATATGCGGATTTTCCAAGGTTAAAATTTGATTAATCCTTTTAAGCCTCAATGACCAATCCACCTGACTTGGACTGCGTAACATTGAAACTAAAACCGCCACTGCTCTCTCAACGGCAATAACAATGAACAGATATTTTAAAAGTACATCACTGCCTATTTCATGCAGGTTCTTTTTAATTGTAATTATTTGAAAGTCTTCAATAACATATAGCCATGCAGACACCACAACAATAAAACAAATAACCGCCCACCATTTAAGTAGCTTGTTACTGTGATCTGACATATCAATATTCATAGCATTAATAGAATCAGACATAATTGGCACCTTTGAACCCTGTTTTTTAGATGGCTTATTTTCATAAATAACTGCATTTGAACAGCGTTTTCTCTCAAGGGCTAATCACACAGATTTGCCCTATAGTTCGCCCTGTAACTTTCTCTATAACTTTCCCTTTAAAGAGTTGCTATTTTTACTTAAAGCTAGTTTTCCCCCATTACACATATAGCCATTACAACAGTGCAAAATGCTGGATATCATTATATTTATGTTCGCTTAATTTTTTATTATTAATGATGCTTAAGTGAATCGGTTATTTACGGTACTCCAGCTTCGCTTCCTCATTCATCGTTAATGATTCTAGTAAAAAAATAAAACATGAATTTTTAAATCATCGATGATTTATTTTTTATTAATCGTATTTTTTTGATTTTATTTAACTTTATTGAAACTTAACAATTACAACGATTACTTTAAATAAACTGAATATCATTATAAATGTCTTGTTTAAAGCAAAATGCACATTAACTGCTAAGCTTTTCTTAAGGTTTCAAAACATTAAAGGATATTTAGGAAGCAGAGAATAAGTCCTGAGATCTTTGCGAACATATGAGATGTAATTGAACAGCGAAACTTAAAATAATAATCCACTGACCACAATATCTCTGATTTTGGGGGTTCATAACACAAGGGTAAATCGGTAACTGCCGAGTTTTTTATCTTAATTTTTAACCTTTTATAAGAGACACTAATATGATTTTCACTAACACTTTAAAACAGCAGTTAGCCGCGAGTAAATCTGAGAGCCAAGATCAGTTTTACTTGATTAATTCATTAAAAAGTAACCTCGCCACAATTGAGTTCACACCTGATGGAATCATATTAAGCGCTAATGAGTTATTTCTTAGTGCTGTAGGATATTCGATGGCAGATATTCAAGGGCAACACCACCAAATGTTTTGTGATAAGGATTATATCCGATCCAGCGAATACCAGGAATTTTGGCCGACCCTCGCCAAAGGTGAAACTAAATCAGGTACTTTTTTACGTCAGAATTCACGGGGAGATAAGCTGTGGCTTGAAGCCACCTACTTTCCTATAAAAGACAACGACGGAACAGTGCTAAAAGTATTCAAAATTGCAGCTGATGTCACTGATACAGTAGAAGACCTCTCTAGTAAAAATGGCATCATTGATGCTCTGCAACGCTCTCTAGCCACGATAGAGTTCACACCTAAGGGCGAAATCGTCTATGCCAACCAAAACTTCCTATCAACCGTTGGTTTCTCCCTTGAAGAGATAAAAGGCAAACATCATCGCATTTTTTGTGAAGATCAGTTCTATCAAGAAAACCCTAATTTTTGGCAAGAACTTGAAAACGGCGGGTTTAAATCCGGCCAGTTTAAACGAGTAAACGCCAGAGGCGAAGTTATATGGCTTGAAGCCACTTACAACCCCATTATGAATGCTGAAGGCAAAGTCTATAAAGTAATTAAGTTTGCCAGTGATATCACTAAAGATGTGCAAAAAAACCTCAGCATTTATCAAACGGCGGAGGCCGCTGCCAGCACCTCAGAAGAAACATCTCAAATTGCAAAACAGGGTATTGGTACATTAGCTTCATCTGTACACATGTCAGAATCAATCTCAGAAGAGGCTATCTTACTGAGCGATTTGATTTCTCAGCTCAATACGCAATCCCAAAATATCGGGCAGATCGTTAACACTATTAAAGATATCGCCGATCAAACAAACTTACTTGCTTTAAATGCTGCGATAGAAGCTGCTAGAGCGGGTGATCAAGGCCGTGGCTTTGCGGTTGTTGCCGATGAAGTGAGACAGCTCGCAGCGCGAACAGCTAGATCTACAGAAGAAATTACAGAAGTGGTTAATTTGAACATTAATTTAACCAGTAATGTTACCCAGAAAATAGACTCTGTGAACGATGCCTCCAAAGAAGGCTTAGTAAAGATCAGCGAAGTTTCGCAAATTATGCAGGAAATCTATGACGGCGCGTTAAATGTTTCTGAAAACACCAACCAGCTGTTGAGCAATAGATAAAAATCAAACCAGTGAAGGCCTGAGTCTCTACGACACAGGCTTTCTCTTTTTCCTCAGACCTCAAGGTAGCCGTGCTATTAAAAGCGCTAGTAACTACTCATTTTAATAAATACCTCACAATACCCATTTTAAAATCACTCCTATCCATGCTGCACACGCCCCCTTAGAGAAAAGTATTATTCTCTTTAAATACAACAACTAACTTTGCCTTTCTTGATTTGAATCAACTCGAAAACACCCCTCTAGCAACGCGAAAATGCTAGCATAATATATAATTTTTGAACTCGATATTAAGGAGGTTTTCTTGCACCAAACTGCACGTAAATTGCTCGGTTTTCTAATCGGCAGTATACGAGATTTAGCACCTATAATTGCTGTTGTATTATTTTTCCAACTCGTTGTTTTACAACAACCATTACCCAATGTTGGGCAGCTCGTTTTAGGGGTTATTTTCGTTTTATTAGGATTGACATTTTTTATTCATGGATTAGAGCAAGGACTATTCCCTATTGGAGAATCCATGGCGCATGCGTTTGCCCGCAAAGGGAACGTATTCTGGTTGCTCACCTTCGCCTTTGCACTCGGCTTTGGCACCACGGTTGCTGAACCTGCATTAATAGCGGTTGCCGCAGAGGCCGCTAAAGTAGCTGCTGAGGGTAATATGATAGGCTCATCTGCTGATGCTATGTCTAGCTATGCCAATGGTTTACGCTTTAGTGTAGCGCTCAGTGTCGGTTTGGCAATCTTACTAGGTGTGTTACGTATTCTAAAAGGTTGGCCAGTACAGTGGTTCATCATCGGCGGTTACATTTTAGTGGTCATCATGACGGCTTTTGCCCCAGATGCCATTATCGGTATTGCCTATGACTCGGGAGGTGTGACAACCTCAACAATCACTGTGCCATTAGTAACGGCACTCGGTGTAGGATTAGCCTCTTCCATCAAAGGTAGAAATCCAATGATCGATGGCTTTGGCTTAATCGCCCTCGCCTCGCTAACGCCAATGATCTTTGTAATGGGCTACGGGATGATCGTACTATGATGAGCAGTGACATTTTTTATCAAATTTATCAAACCACGTTAACGACATTCAGCGATGTTTTGCCAATTGTCGCTATATTATTCGGCTTTCAATTTGCAGTAATTCGCAAACCCGTACCTAACCTAGGACGTGTAATCATCGGTTTTTTCTGGGTGCTAATTGGTTTATCACTGTTTTTAATCGGACTTGAATGGGCGTTGTTCCCTATTGGAAAATTAATGGCCGAGCAGTTAACTGACCCTATTTTCTTAGCTGGGGAGAATTTAGCAGCCGCCGCTAACCTTACTTGGTCAGATTATTACTGGGTGTATTTATTTGCCTTTTTGATCGGCTTTGCAACCACCATTGCCGAACCCTCCCTGATTGCTGTTGCTATCAAAGCAAATGAAGTTTCCGGTGGTGCAATTGGTGTTTGGGGCTTGCGTTTATCTGTCGCCCTTGGGGTTGCTATTGGTATATCACTAGGTTGTTATCGCATTGTGGTAGGTGACCCTATCCACTACTACATTATGGTCGGTTATGTGATCGTTGTGCTACAAACTTTAGTCGCACCTAAGCTTATTATTCCTTTAGCTTATGATTCAGGAGGGGTAACAACATCAACGGTAACGGTTCCGCTAGTTGCAGCGCTGGGCTTAGGTTTAGCAGGTACTGTTCCAGGCAGAAACCCATTAATTGATGGTTTTGGCTTAATCGCTTTTGCCAGCTTATTTCCCATAATGTCAGTCATGGCCTATGCGCAAATCAGCGATAAGCTCAGCAAAAAAACACAAAAGAAAGCCGCGTAAAACAAACTTATTGAGAAAGTAGCGCAAACGACATTGAATACTTCTATAAATCGATTTGCACAGAAATAACTTAACGGACACAACACATGCACTTTAAATTAATCATCTCTTTTAACCAAGACGATAAAACTGACAAAATCATGGCCGCTGCGCGTGAAGCGGGTGCAACCGGTGCAACTATTATCAACAACGCACGTGGTGAAGGTTTAAAACAACCTACTACCTTTTTCGGTCTGAGCTTAGAAAGTCAGCGTGATGTACTCTTATTCGTGGTTGAAGAACACATGAGCCGCCATATCTTAGAAACGATTAACGCTGTTGGAAAGTTTGATGAAGAGCCAGGTACGGGGATGGCGATTCAAATCGATGTTGAAGATGCGGTGGGCATCAAACACCAAATCGATCATTTAATCCCAACTGTGGAGACTGAACTGTGAGCCATACAAAATTAATCAAAGCATCAGATGTAATGTCAGATAACTACGTATTACTGGATGGAATGACAACTGTTAGCGATGCGATTGATGCCCTTCGCGATAAAAACACGGATGTTATTATTGTTAATAAGCGCACAGAGCATGATGCATATGGCATTGTTGTACTTGCCGATATTGCCAAACAAGTACTGGCAAAAGATCGCGCTCCCGATCGCGTCAACATCTATGAAATCATGGCAAAGCCGATCATCTCCGTCACTCCACATCTAGATATTCGCTACTGTGCGCGCTTGTTTGATCAATTTGGTCTAGCTTATGCACCAGTGATTGAAAACGAGCAAGTGCTCGGTTTAGTAGGTTATCACGAGATAGTATTGCACAAGCTATAAACTCTTTTCCCTAAGCCCTGCTTGTTCTGTACAAAATTTCAGCAGGGCTTAGCTATTTTAAAGTGTTTTACAGCGTGTTTGCTCTAATTGGCTTTGGGGTTTATACAGTATTAACGCCAGTGCAATTAAACAACTCCCCAATACTCCTATCATCAAAGGCGCAACAGTGACATTAAAGGCACTGCCTATTAAGCTTCCGACCGCTAGAGCAAGCGCCCCACTAATAAAGCTAATCGCCGAGCTCGCCACCCCTGCAATATGACCTAAAGGCTGCATGGCAATCGCATTCATGTTGCCAAGCTTTAACCCAGTCGCAAACATAATTATCCCTTGAACAGTGAGAAAACCCGTAAAAGAGAGATAGCCATTGAGCTCTAAATAGAGCCCGATACTGCTAGCTGCAATAGCTAATAACGCCCCATACATACACATTTTCTGCATGCCCACACGGCTCACTATTTGTGCATTTAACACACTTGCCGCCCCCACTGTCAGCGCTAATACGGCAAAATAAAGGGCAAACAGCTCACCGGTGTGATACTGCTGATCAAATATTTGCTGCGCACTTAACAAGTAGCCTGTAAAGCTGCCCTGTACACAACCTACCGCGATTGTGTAACGCATTGCTACACTGTTAGTACAGGTCTCTTTCCAACCGGCGGCGAGCGTTTTCCAGCGCATAGTAATACGTTTTTCAGGTATTAACGTTTCATTTTGGCGCAACCAAAACCACAGTACTAAACACAGGGAAAGCACCAGTAAAACCCAAAAAATACTGCGCCAATGGGTAAATGCCAAAATGCTTTGACCCAGCAAAGGTGCGATACAAGGCACTAAGATAAAAATAGACATTGCCAGTGACATAATGCGCGCCATCGCAGCGCCACTGTATAAATCGCGCACTAATGCAATTGAAAGCACTCGCATCGCAGCTACGCCAAAGCCCTGCAAAAAACGGCTGATCAATAAAACAGTGAAGCTCTCAGCCATCGCGCCCATTAAGCTACCAATAATATAGACAGATGCACCAATTAAAATAGTTGGCTTGCGACCAATTTGATCAGACAACGGGCCATAAAAAAGCTGACCGATAGTAAGGCCTAAAAACAATACAGCAATGACTTGCTGAATATTATTCCCAGCAGCCACATTAAAATCGGCCGCAATATTCGGCAAGGCAGGTAGTATCGTATCTATCGATAAAGCAACGAGGGACATCATCAATGCCATAAGCGCTATAAACTCGCCTTGAGGCATTCTTGAAACGGTTTTCATAGGTATTTTTGATCTCGACTTTAGTGCTCTCAGGGCAAGCTCACGTTGAGATAATTATAAATCACTGGCATGATATAAAAAAACCACATATTAGTTATGTTATATATGCCGAATTTTAATATATCAAAAGTCGATGTAAAACTGCTCAGCATATTTAGCGCTGTCTATGAGCACAATTCCATTTCACTGGCCGCCGAGCGCTTAAACCTCAGCCAACCTTATGTTAGCCACGCTCTCGAGCGTTTGCGCTTAGCCTTTAATGATCCGCTTTTCGTGCGAGCTGGCCGCTCTATCGCCCCCACTGAACGGGCTCATTTTTTAGCACCTGAGATATCAACCTTAGTCGAAAAACTAATTGAACTTTCAGTGCCTAACCACCTTGAAATCAGTGAAATGAATACCTGCTTTTCAATTTCAGCCAACGATTTCGAGAGACAGCTCATTATTCCAAATCTCCTGAAAACACTGTTGCGCGACGCACCAAAAGCATCATTAAATCTGAGCAATACAAAAGATCAGTATGTCGAAAGCCTACGCCAAAGAGAATACGATTTAGTGATTACCCCTCTTAAGCCACCGAGTCATCTCGATATCTATTCCAAAGCATTATTTACAGATCAACCACGGTGTCTGTTTGATAGTAGCCAAATCAGCGCTGAAGAAGTCACCGAGAATTACATCAACCTTGATCATGCTGCGGTGCAGTTTGGCTCGAATAAAGCCAGAATTGTCGATCAAATATTGAAGCTTAAAGGGGTTTCTCGCAATATCAAACTGGTCACACCTAGCTTTGAGGCACTGCCCTCACTCATCAGAGATACGCGGATAATCGCGACGGTCCCCTCTCGCTTACAAGATAGTTTATTTACAGGTTTTGGCAGCACCGCATTTCCGTTCGACTGCCCTGATATGACTTTCAACATGGTATGGCACAAAGCCACTCATTTATCGCCCACTCATCAGTGGTTACGCTCAGTCATCGAGGAATTGGTATAAAACGAAGGGCATACAATGAAGGGTTTCTATCGATTAGCAACGCTGAATACTTTAACTAATCGATACAAATGATACGGCTCAGCTTTGCTATTAGTTTGCGTTAAAAGCTGAGCTGTATCACAAAGGTAAACTACTTACTTCTCTTGCTATAAAGAAAGAGAGCAATAAATAACGCAACGCAGATTAATTGTAACCACCAAAATGGATGTGGCCACAACAAGCCAAGCATCAACACACCGGACGATAAACGCATCAGTAAATTTAGTGGCCCTTCTAAGTACCCTTCCATTAACCCCACAAAGGCATACAAACCGAATATAGAGAAGAAAAATACTTGTAGCACCTCCAATGTAGTCCCGCCTATGAAATTTGTATAGGCAAAGATTAAAGGCACTATATATAAGCCTTTTGCGACTTTCCAAGCACTAAAACCCGTTGCCATTGGTGGTGTTTTCGCAATAGCCGCAGCTGCAAACGCCGTTAAACAAACCGGAGGGGTCACGTTAGAATCTTGAGATAACCAAAAGATGATCATGTGGGCAGAAAGTAATACCATGGCCAACACATGGGGATCCAGTGCTTGCTCAAGCAGCTGTGCTTTAAAGTCATCTGGCACTAGATTCAACAACATTTGCGCATCTTCAGCTGACATAGGCGCACTGAGCAAAGGTATTTTTTCTGGATCAATCAGTAAAAATATCGTTCGCGCAGCCTCTGGCAAACCACCGGCAATCATTAGATCTAACAGTTTCATTTCTGCTATCAGGTTGTATAGCGCAGGTGCTGATAACGTCGCCAGTACAATATATGCGGCGGTCACAGGTAACCCCATCCCCAATATTAAGGAGGCAAAAGCCACCAACAACAAGGTAATCAGCAAACTACCGTTGGCCCAATCCGTCACCATTAATGAAAAAGTATTACCTACCCCAGTCATTGCAACAACGTTCACTACCAAGCCTATCGCAATTAATAATATCGCTGTGCTCGCCATATTTTTTGCGCCTTGTGAAAGCGCATCAAGTATTTCTTTTACACCCATCGGGGTTTTAGATAGCCAAGACGCTGCAACGACTGAGACAATTGCAATACCGGCAGCGTATGTCGGAGTAAAACCATAGATCAATAAACTGACGAGTACTGCCAAAGGCAAAATAAAGTGCCAACCCTCTTTAAACACTTCGCCGATAGACTGCTGATCGGTCTCTACTGCATGGGCATGACTACGCTGCGCTTCAACACGTACGTAAAACCCGACAGAAAGGAAATACAACAGAGCGGGTAAAGCCGCAATAGCAATTATTTGGACGTAAGATATTTGCGTATAAGAGGCCATAATAAAAGCCCCTGCTCCCATCACTGGCGGCATTAACTGACCACCGGTAGAGGCGGCAGCTTCCACCGCTGCGGCGAATTTAGCTGGAAAACCCGCTTTGCGCATCAACGGAATCGTTATCACACCTGTTGATACGGTATTGGCAACGGATGATCCAGAAACTGATCCCATCAAACCTGAGCCTAATACTGCAACAAAGCCTGGGCCGCCCACAAAACGCCCCGCTGCGCAGCGAGAGAGCTGAATAATAAACTCCCCTGCACCGGACTTAACTAAAAAGGCGCCGAATAAGATAAACATGAACACGAATGTCCAAGAGATACGGGCTATCGAACCAAACATTCCCTCTGCAGAAAAGAATGAGCGAAACATCACCGTTTCTAAACTCAGTCCAGCAAAGCCGAAAATTCCATCGATGTAAGGCCCCCACCAAAAAACATAAGTTAAAGCGACGACTATCATGCAGGGAATAAACCATCCTGTCGTGCGTCTAACCAATTCTAGTACAATGACAATCGCTAAAAATGAGAAAAACCAATCTGTGGCGACAAACTTGACCCCGCGATCGTACAGCGCATCTTCAAATGAAATTAAATACCAAGCGCAGGCTATCGCCGCCAGCCCCATTAATACATCAACACCCAGTAGCAATTTCGAATTTACCAGCTGCCCTTTAGCAGCGGGGTACATCAACGCACAAATCAGTGCAAAACCACCAAAGTGAATGGCAGAGACATAGAGCTCTGACCAAGTACCTAAGGTATTAAAGTAAACATGCAGTAGCGCAAATACAATGCCGACCCAGTAAATCAATTTACCCGCGACACTATCCTCAGAGCGTTGTGTTAACTGCATTTTTTTAAGTGTTGTATCAAGATCTTGCTGGGAGGTATCGACTTGATTAGCTGATTGAGTGGACATAGAGCTACCTTTGCACTAAATGACAAAAATGAGTATTAGACATAAGAATATAAAGCGTTACAAAAACGACTTAGCCCGCCCCTTTAAAGAATTAAAGTCACACAGCTAAGTCATTTGAAGCTAATTACCGGTGAGTATTACTTGGCAATTAAATGCGCAGGAATATTAATTCCAACTTCTTGATAGTAACGTGCAGCACCTGGGTGAAGAGGAACAGGTAATCCTGCTATCGCCTTGTCAACAGCCATCGCTTTTGTCGCTTTGTGAATGCCGTTCAAGAATGCGAGGTTTTCATAGATAGTTTTGGTCAACAGATAAACATCTTCTTCAGTCACATCATCGCGTACAGCTAGGAAGTTAGGCTGTGCAATCGTGTTAACATCTTTCGTTTGGCCCGGGTAAGTATTGGCTGGAATAGTGAAAGGTGTCCACAATTTATAGCCCCCATTAGCCTTCTCCATCTGCTCGGCAGTGAAGTTTAAGATACTGATATCTGAACCTAGTGATGCGAACGCACGAGTCACCGCAGAAGTCGGTACGCCAGATGGGATGTTCATCCCTTCAACTGTGCCATTTTGCAGGGCATCAGCAGATGGTCCATAACCCATGTGCGCCAAACTCAAGTTATCAGCTGGCATGTCTAAGTTACCTAAAATAGTACGACCTGAGCCTTCAGTACCTGAATTCTTTTTACCGATAGAGAACTTCTTATCTTTTAAGCCACTGATGTCTGAGATAGTCCCGCTTTGTGCATACTCAGTTTTTACAACGAATTGCTCAACGTTCTGCCAAAGCATTGACACTGAACGCAATTGCTTTTGCGGGCCCGCATCTTTTAGCTTGCCTTCACCTGCCCACGCCCAAGCGCCGTAGAGCCCTTGTAAAATTGCAAACTGTGCTTCGTTTTCACGTAGCAATTTAACATTTTCACCAGAACCTGCTGAGTTGATCGCCGACATTGAAATTTTGTGCTTTGGCTCTAACTTAATCTTAGCCAGTGTCGCCAAGGCCACACCAACGGGGTAATAAGTACCACCTGTTGATGCAGTCGATAAAATATAAGAGCGCTTTTCAGCGGCTTGGGCTAACCCAACACCACCGATAGCAACAGCCGTTGCGATTGCCATGCTGAGTGTCTTGACTTTTTTTGATGCAGTAAACATAAGGTCTTTCCTTTTGTGATTATTGTATGCACCCTTAAAAGCACAAAACAGGCCAACTTTCATAACACACTGATAATAAAGTAATAAAAAATTCTCATAGGGCTTAATCAAGGAAAAACAAGCGGATTTACGCCGATTAAAAATCCGCAATAAGCAATATTCCGCTCACTGACAGCTTTTCAACGCTTAAAACTCAATTAACCTCTTAACACAGCTAATTTTGTTGAGATATTTTTCATGACTTACTCACGTAATCCCCACGGTTTATGGCGTAACGCGCCATTTTCTCATTGATGGTACGCCTTGGTAAATCAAGCTCTTGCATCAGCTCTTTGATACTTCCATTGTGTCTCGCCAAGGCATTTTTGATTAATTGCGCTTCAAAGTTAGCCACTTGCTCAGCCAGTGGCTGAGCGGTATTTTGCGTATTTACACTCAGTGCCTCTCCATTTGCTGTTTTATCTAGCGCCTCCCCCCCTTGTTGGGAGCCGCCTTGAAGCAAATCGGCAATATTTTGCTCATTATCTAATGTAAAGCGCACTGCGATATTCTTTAACTCGCGCACGTTGCCAGGCCATGAGTATTGCAATAGCGCACTAATATCCTCAGATGAAAGCACCCGTGGCGATAAATTATGATCTGCTGTCACTATTCGCTGGTAGTGGTCAAACAGTAATGGCGCGTCTTCTACTCGCTCGCGCAGTGGCGGAATATGTATCTCAGAGACATTCAGGCGATAATACAAATCCTGGCGAAAGCTTGCGTGATCGCGCAATGCTTCTTTAGAAGCTGCTACCACTCGCAATTTTACTTTGTGCTGCTTGTTTGACCCCAACCTCTCAATCAGTTCATCCTGCAAAGCACGCAATATTTTCACTTGAACAAACATCGGCATAGTTTCAATTTCATCGAGAAATAACGTTCCTCCATCGGCATACTCAAACTTGCCAATACGCCTTTGATTTGCACCGCTAAAGGCGCCTGCCTCATGGCCGAACAACTCGCTCTCTATCAAATTCTCTGGGATCGCACTGCAGTTGATCGGCACAAAGTTATTTTTCTGACGCTCACTGTATTCGTGTAAACACTGTGCCACCAGCTCTTTACCCGTGCCTGTTTCACCATATATCACTATGCTCGTATCGAGATTGGCAAGGCGCATAATCTGCGCTCGCAATCGCTGCATTGGCGCTGAAATACCGATCAACGTCGCTTCGATCCCTTGCAGTGAAGCTAAATGTTGATGAAGTTTATTGTTCTCCCTAAGTAGTCGATGTTTATCACAGGCACGACTCAAGCGCTCACTCAAACGCTCTGGCAAATATGGCTTCTCAATAAAATCATAAGCGCCTAATTTCATGGCGCGAGTCGCCATATCGACATCTCCATGGCCTGTCAGCAAAATCACTGGAATATCAGCACTTTTCTGATGCACTCGTTGCATAAACTCTAAACCATCTATTTGAGGCATCAACACATCACTGACAATTGCCCCATCAAAGTCTTCACTAAGCTCAGCCAACGCTTTAAGAGGGTCGCTGTAACTGGATACCTCAAAGCCGCAGATAGTGAACCATTGCGCGGTTGATTCACGCACCAGCCGCTCGTCATCCACTAAAATAACTTTCATACTCATTTTCGTTTAACACCCTGAGTTTTCATATTGATCATCTCATCTTGGCTCATGGCTTATTGCTCTTTCTACTTTGGATAAGCGGGAAGGATAATGTAAACATTAGTCCTTTACAGGTGTTGTTAGCACGAATACCGCCCTCTAAATCATCGACTATGTTTTTTACGATAGATAACCCCAGCCCTAAGCCCATGCCGATCTCCTTGGTAGTATAAAAAGGTTCGAAGATATGCGCTAACTGTCCTTCCTCCACTCCGCCCCCGGTATCAGAAATAGTAATCTTTACCTCTTCAGCATGGCTCGTGAGTTCAATATCGATGACTTTTTCCGCTTTATCGCGCATTGCATCTACTGCATTGCCCAATAAATTTTGGAGCACTTGCTCAAGACGCAGCCGATCCGCGAGGATAACAGCTGGATGATCTAATGCTTGTGTTACTTCACAACTGATCAAGACGCTCTCTTGCTCCATTTGCGGCGCAACTAAGACTAAAACACCTTCGAGCAGTGCCTGCATATCAACCTCTTCTTGAGGCTCGTTTTTGGCATAGGCAAACATTTTCAACTGGCGGGTAATAGCGGCCATATTATCCACTAAGTGATTGAGTGCATCTAGCGGTTGATCCATTAATTCAGGTTGTGATTTTATCCGCTCAAGTATCGCAAGATAATTACGCAGTGCCGTCAGTGGTTGATTGATTTCATGTACAATCGCCGTTGACATTCGCCCTAATACCGCCATTTTCTCAGCTTTTAGCAATTCAGCTTGAGTATTTTCAAGGGCAATAGTACGGCGCGAAACCTTTTCCTCTAACGATTCGTTCACTTCTTTTAAGCTGCGCTCTAACTGTTTGCGTTTGGTGATATCAACTAATGTCACTAAATATTCAGCGGCTGGACTCGTGCGCATTTGCTTAATACTTAATAGTGCCGGAAAAATAGAGTGATCAGAGCGCTTAGCTACCGCTTCATAGCCTGTTAGCGGACTGAAATTACTGGTTGTTTGATCCGCCAAATTATCTAATACTCGCTTGAGAGAGGTAAAACTAGCCAGTTGATCAAATAAGATACCCAAAGGCTGATTGACAACATTACTTAACGATATACCAAATTGCTGCATCACCAAAGGGTTGATAAAGGTGATGTTTCCCCTCTCATCTAAGGTAATCAAGCCAGACTGAGTGGTATTGATAATATGCCGCCCTCGAGCTTCGCTTGCCAACTGCGCCGCAACGACTTCTAGCTGTGTGCGCTTTTTGGCGCGCCATTCGCGAACATACATCATCAATAGACCTAACAATAGGCAACCACTAAAAACACCCAACGAACTCCAGCGAGCAGTTTCATCTACATTCAGTGGTGTGATGACTCCAATGCTCCATTGGGTATCATCAAGTAACACTTGTCGCACCAGAAAAGATCGCCCTTGGCGATGGATTATTTTAACCTGTGTTCCATCTAACAGAATCCGCATGTTCTCTTGTTCTGTCGAGATTCTGGAGCTATCTATTGGTGCAGATTTAAGGACCGATGAAGATGAATACACTAACTTGTCATGACTATCCATTAAGTAAAAATGTTCGCGAGTTACCGTGCTCTCAAGGGCTTTAACCACATCTATTTTTACAACAACCACACCGGTCAGCTTTTGTAACTTATAAACCGGCGCCGAAAAATAAAACCTTACCCCACTGCGCTCGTTAAACCAAACTCCACCATCTTGCTCCCCTCTAATCGATTTACGAAAGAAATCACTGTTTGCATAATTATCCATAACAGTAGGTTGACGGTTGCGCCAATTGCTTTGGGCGACTTCATTGCCACTTCTATCTAATAGCAATATTGAAGCGGAATCGGCGATGACATTGGTCTGCTCGAGATAGTTTCTCACTCTCACTAAATGCTTAGGATTAGGTGATAATAACAGTACCTGAACATCTGTTTGCTTAGAGATTAGCGAAGGTAGGACATGAAATTTATTTAACGCACCACGCACTGAAATTACGGTATTGAGTAACTGAGTACTAGTGTAATCTTGAGTATCAGCAAGCCCCCAATCACGCACATAATAAAAACTAAAATAGCTCAAAGTGAGGCTAATTAAGATAAATACTGAAATGAAAATACTGCGTAGATTAAAAGCGTTCAAGTGAATATCCAAACGTTAAGATGTTGCAATCATAGCATTTTTCATTTTAAGATCATTAGAAAACTGACCGCACACACTAATTGCCTATGCGATCAAGCGCCCTAATATTTGTTACCATCAATAACAGCTCCACAAATCGCCCCTCAATAACTGAGCCAAAAACTCACATCCTTGTTATTACCCATTAGTAAATCCTGCTTTAGCTTCAACACTGCTATTCTATAGCGTGCTTAAACTTACCTGAGTTATTGATAAAAAAGAGCCGTTGGGTTTATTTAGAATCTTGATTTACAGAGGGGTTTAAAGAGGAATTAGATTTATAGAGGATTAGCTTTTACTGAGGGACTAAACTTTAAAAGAACCGATAATAGAGGGAATTTAAAAGGCGGCATAAGCCGCCTTTTATAGATTAACTAATCAGTTGTTTACTTAGCGACTTCAGCAGGTTTCTCACTGCTTTCATCAACACTTCTCGGTAGTACTAAGTTTAAAATAATTGCCGCAAAACCACATAAGCTCACACCTTTAAGGGCGAACTCGCCTTCACCAACAACCATGCCACCTAAACCAAATACCAATGTAACAGCAACAATTACTAAGTTGCGCTGTTGTGACAAATCAACATTGCCTTTTATCAGCGTATTTAAACCCACCGCGGCAATCGAGCCAAACAACAAGATCAGAATACCGCCCATGACAGGTGATGGAATTGTTTGCAATAAAATACCAAACTTAGCCACAAAAGCTAAAAGAATTGCGATAACCGCTGCCCACACCATGATCATAGGGTTAAACGCACGCGTTAGCATCACGGCACCGGTAACTTCAGAGTAAGTCGTATTCGGTGGTCCACCAAATAGCGCGGCAACAGATGTCGCAATACCGTCACCAAATAGCGTACGGTGTAGACCTGGCTTTTTAATGTAATCCTTACCGGTCACATTACCAATCGCTAAAATATCGCCCACATGCTCAATAGCAGGGGCTATGGCAACCGGTAACATAAACAAGATAGCCGCTAAATGAAACTCCGGCATAATAAAATTAGGCACGGCAAAAAGGGCAGCTTCGCTAGCGCGGCTAAAATCAACCATGCCCATAAACCAAGCCACACTATAGCCTGCCACAACACCCGCTAGTATTGGCAGTAATCTAAAGATACCACGCCCAGTAGTTGCCACTATAACAGTGGTTAATAACGCTGACATAGACACAATAATGGCGTCCATATAAGGGAACAGCACCGCACTGGCATCCCCTGTTTTACCAACGGCCATATTAACCGCGATAGGCGCTAAACCTAAACCGATAACCATGATCACAGGGCCCACAACTACAGGTGGTAACAAGCGGTGTAAAAAAGCAGAACCGAATATTTTTACTGCTAATGCCAACACCATATATAAAACACCGGCACAAAAAAGCGCGCCTAAGGTAGCTGCCATACCCCAAGTTGTAGTGCTGTAAATAATGGGAGAGATAAAAACAAAAGAAGAGGCAAGAAAAATAGGTACTTGGCCTTTAGTGCAGAATTGAAACAGCAAGGTACCAACACCTGCTGTGAACAAGGCAACACTTGGATCCATACCCGTAATTAGTGGCATTAATACTAACGCACCAAACGCAACGAACAGCATTTGGCTACCCGATACAATAGTGCGCCACAAAGGCTCATTTGTTGAAACGTTGGGGTTCATTTTTTTCCTTAATCGCTAAATTTGAAGAAATTTGTTGTACCGAGCATTAACTACACTTGAACATTTTAAGTGAGAGAGCACGAAAAGACGGCGGCAATAATACGCACTTTTCAGCTTAAAGTCTTAAATTTAAAGCTATAAATAAACATTCATAGTGAACATTTCTAAAAAGTCGCGCAGATTTACAACAGCTAAAATTGAATTAAGCTGTAATTCACTTTCCTTGATCTAAGCTGAAGCTAAGCCTGATATCTGTTTGCAATGACACACAAATTGTAATTTAAAGTCAGGTTTTACTTAATCTAGCTATATTACAATGACTTAAGGATATGCAATCAAGCCTAAAACCTTACCTTCAAGGCTTAATTACATATTCTTTAGCAATTCTCACCTTTCCTTTTAACCACCATAAAAGTAAGAGAATATGTGGATAGAACTCGTTAAATTAGCCGCGCTACTGTTAGCCTTGACACTACTGCTCACTTTTATCTATCGAGCGATAGGGAAAGATTCAACCAAAGCGCGACTCTCTCAAGGCATACTGTATGGGTTAATTGCTGCTATTGGCATGACAATGCCAATTAACTATGCCCCAGGGCTCATTTTTGACCCCCGATCCGTAATCCTATCAATGGCAGGTTTTTTTGGCGGCCCTGTCGGCGCAATTCCCGCCGCGATTATTGCCAGCGGCTATCGCTACTCGCTCGGTGGAGCCGGTGCCATGGCAGGGGTTTTAGTTATTTGTTTAAGCGCTCTTGCTGGGGTTGGTGCGTTCTATTTACGCAAGCGTTTAATTGTTAAAGTCACCGCTAGCCACTTCTTATTGTTTGGTTTAATCAGCCACTTTATTGCCATGTTCGGTATGATCGCCCTACCGGAAAAAATAATGTGGGTAGTTATCGAAAAGCTTTCTTTCCCTTTCTTTATTATTTACCCTCCTGTGACTTTGTTTCTCGGCTACTTACTGGCAGATATCGAGCGTAAATACGATATAGAAAAGCAATTGCGCTCCTCTACTGCACAATTAAAAACACTCTTTAATACAGCACCTGATCTTATATGGCTCAAAGATGCACAAGGTGCTTACATACTGTGTAATCATATTTTTGAAAGATTCATTGGTGTAAAAGAAGCGCAATTAAAAGGGACTACCGATGAAAACTACGCAGATCATAATCTTGTCAAACTCATTCGCGCTGGAGATTTAAAAGTAATAGAAACAGGTAGCCAAGTCGTAGAAGAGCAATGGATGACCTTTGCTGAAGGTAATCGGCGAGTTTTATTAGAAGTCACTAAATCCCCTGTTTACGACTCGAACAAACACCTTATCGGAGTGCTCGGTATTGCCCATGACATTACTAAACGCTCAGAGAATGAAGCTAAATTACGCCAGTCAGCAACGGTGTTTGAAAACACCTTAGAAGGCGTATACATCACCGATAAAAACCGCAATATTTTAGATGTAAACCAATCCTTTATTAATATTACGGGTTACCAGCGCGAGGAAGTCATTGGCAGTAACCCCAAAGTATTAAGCTCTGGCAAACACGACAAAGCGTTTTTTGACGATATGTGGCAATCTATCAATGACACGGGCCAATGGCGCGGAGAGATATGGAACAAACGCAAAGATCAAACCATTTTCCCGCAATGGTTAACGATCTCCTGCGTTAAAGATAACGATGCTAATATTGTTAACTATGTGGCGGTATTTACAGATATCACCGGCATCAAACAATCACAAAGTAAATTAGATTATCTAGCTCACCACGATACATTGACCTCTTTGCCTAACCGCCTCTTTTTCAATCAACGGTTAGAGCAAGCATTGAACCATGCCAAGCGTGCTGATTCAAAGCTCGCTATTTTGTTTATCGATCTGGATAGATTCAAAAACATCAATGACAGTTTCGGCCACATTGCTGGTGATCACCTACTAGTATCATTATCAGAACGCCTGAGAAGTACTCTCAGACTTGAAGACACCCTAGCGCGTATCAGTGGCGATGAATTTATTATTCTTTTTGAAGATGTACAGTGTACCGACTCGCTCGTTGGAGCGATTGAAAAAGTAATGAATGTCTTTGCAAACTCATTTACTGTTGAAGGCCACAATGTGCGTATCACCGCCAGCATTGGTGTTAGCTTATACCCAATGGATGGTGACAACAGCACCGATTTAATACGCAATGCGGATGCTGCTATGTATCGCGCCAAAGATGAAGGGCGCAATACCTATGAATTTTACACCCGTGATTTAACGACCAAAGCGTTTGAGCGCGTCATTATGGAAACAGAGCTGCGTGATGCCCTGAGCAACGATGAATTTTACTTGCTCTATCAACCGCAGTTTAACCTGCTGACCAAACGCTTAGTTGGCTTAGAAGCCTTAATCAGATGGCGCCACCCGCGAATGCAGTTTTTGCCACCGGATCAGTTTATCCCACTGGCAGAAGACTCTGGGTTGATCAACCCTATCGGTGAATGGGTATTATTAGAAGCCTGCCAACAAGCGAAACAATGGTTGGATCAAGGTTTTGACTTTGGCCGTATCGCCGTCAATATTTCAGGGGTGCAAGTTAATAAAGGCGAATTATTTGAAATAGTCAGCCGCACCCTAAAGCAAACGGGGCTCCCCGCATCTTCACTTGAACTTGAAATCACCGAAAGCTTTATTATGAAGCAAGCGGAAACGGCGATCATCCAGCTCAACAAGCTACGTAAACTTGGCGTTATGTTATCGGTTGATGATTTTGGTACCGGTTACTCTTCGCTGAGCTATTTGAAGCGATTACCGGTACATAAACTCAAAATCGATCGCAGCTTTGTGAGTGACATCCTTGAAGACAGCGACGATAAATCGATTGTCGATGCCATCATCGCGATGGGTAATAGTTTAGGGCTGGTGGTCATTGCTGAGGGAGTTGAGACGCTAGCACAAGAAGAGTATGTATTTTCCTCAGGTTGTAACGAGGTACAAGGTTACTACTACAGTAAACCGATTCCCCCTGAGGAAATACTCAAGCAGTATTTTAAAAAGAAAGCGCTTAAACAACCACAAACCGTTGAATAGAGAAATTCTTAGTCAGCGATTAAATACTTGGCTCAACTTCTAATTTATTAACAAGATAGCTAGTGACCTCCTCATCTAAACAGCTATTAGAGAGATAATTAGCCCCTTTACCATGGCGAATGATCAAGCCTAAAGGCGTTTTTTCAATGGCTGAAACTGCATCCCAAGCAATTGTTTGCTGCACATGTAAAGAATGGTTGTGTACCCCAGAATCATCAATCAGCAAGGTTACTTCGCTGTTATACGATTTACCCATCATCTGGCGCCAAAGCCACCAGGTTTTGCGATAATGAGTACTAAAAACTTCTAAGACCCCGAGGGCTATTACAAAGTACGCAATATAATCAGACACTAAGTTAAGCATCAATAATGTAATACCAAAGATTAGCGAGATAATGGCGCGCTTGTATTTCAATATAGAATGATCTACATCGACAGATTGCTCATAGCATTCAATCAAGTGCCCTTTATCGATGGTAAAAACGGTAGTGTAAGAATAATTATCTGACATAGCGGCCTCTGCAAATTGGAGCACGCATTCTATAGGGAGGCGATGTAGAAAGCTACTAGCTGTGAGCTGTGAGCTGTGAGCTGTGAGCTGTGAGCTGTGAGCTGTGAGCTGTGAGCTGTGAGCTGTGAGCACGATTGAAATGACTGTGGTTTATGTCAACAGTGAATAAGCTTTTATGAGTTAAAACAAGCCAGTTAGCAAAACTCAATATTGATAAGGCATTTGAGCTTTGATCATTTGCTGACTAAAACGGACAAGGACTATGCCCAACAAATTGCTTCCCAGTACTTGGGTGTTCAAAATATAGATCACTAGCATGCAACAGCAGACGCTCAGCCTGTTGCTGGCTTGTTGCACTATGGTAGAGGTCACAACCGATAATTGGATGCCCCATATATAAACTATGAATGCGTAATTGATGGGTGCGTCCAGTGTGTGGCGTGTATTGCACTAAAGTTCGAGCAGGCTCTTCCAAACGTTTGAGCACTTCAAACTCACTAATAGCTTCACGACCTGTTTGAGCACAAATTTTAACGCGCGGAAAATGCTCTCTATCTTTAGCAATGGCAACATTAACCTCACCCTCATCACACTCAAGTTTTCCTTCTAACATCGCAAGATAGCGTTTGCGTACTGTGCGATTTTGAAATTGACGATTAAGCGCTTTCGCCGCTCCCTGATGCAAAGCCACAACCATCACACCAGATGTGCCAAAGTCTAATCGATGAGGCAGCTTTGCCATTGGAAATGGCGGAGTAATTCCCACCTGACCATTCACTAACCGATAGTGCAAACTATCCCAATTAAGAGGATTTTTACCTGACAAACTCAGCAACCCACTGGGCTTATCTATTAATAAAATATCGTTATCTTGATATAAAATTTGGAAGGAATCCAGACAAGGTGGCGCGATAAAGTCATCATGAATACCTTTATCTAAAGAATTGTGCGATTGCATGGAGCCCTCTACTTGTACTTAAATATGACAGTGAGACCTCTGCATAACATTACGAATGAAAATAAGACAAGGCAAAAATTGTCGAAATAGCGCAGTCAGTGTCACTGCTGTCCCATAAATTATGATCATAATGGGATCCTCATTTGAGGATCCCATTTCCGTTTATCCAAAGGCGTGGGGTTCAATAGCTCCATGAGTGGCTTTCTCTCAAACAAACTCATCTGTAATACTCTTAGAATTCGCTGTACA
>CAKZOD010000018.1 GCA_937136055.1 uncultured Oceanospirillaceae bacterium
GGCGCTGTTCTGCAAAATCGCGAGCTAGAGTTAGAGCGTGTGGTCAGTGAAAGTCAAAAAGCATTCAAAATTGCATCCCTGCGTTACAAAGAGGGAGAAATAGGTTTGCTTGACACTCTCAATGTTCAGCAGCAAACCATATCAGCGCAAAGTAGTTTGCTTTCTCTTAAGCGTTTGCAACTTGAGCAGAGAATTAACCTATATCTTGCCTTAGGCGGAGACTGGTAACTGATAAACTAGCAAATATGACAGAAGAATAAATCACAAGCCCGCTGGTGATATATTAATCACAGCGGGCTTTTTTATAGCAGAGATTATCAAAGCGGCCAAACGAGCAAAATCAAAGGTATCGACGCAAATACAATAATGACATCAAGCGGAAGCCCCATACGCCAGTAATCACTAAATTGATAACCACCAGGGCCCATCACTAATGTATTCGATTGATGCCCGATAGGCGTCATAAATGCACAAGATGCACCAATCGCAACAGTCATAAAAAAGGCATCAGGGTTTACATTAAGTCCCTGGGCGATACTGTAAGCGAGAGGCGCCATCACAACCGCGGTCGCGGCATTATTGATGACATCTGACAACCACATTGTCATTATCAACAACATGCCCATCACCATATAAATGGGTAAATGTGATGTTGCTGACAATAGCTGCGTTGCAGCAAGCTCTGTTAAACCAGTTTGCTCCAATGCTCTCCCGACGGGTATCAAAGATGCCAACAATATTATTACTGGCCAATCGATAGCATCATATAAATTGCGCACAGGGATTAACTCAAGTAGAACATAAACGAGTACTGCCATGACAAAAACAATAGCCAATGGCAATATCTTTAACACCCCAAGGGCAACTGCACCGGCAAAAATCGTTAACGCCATTGCCACTCTGCGATTTGTGCCAATTAATAGATTGCGCTCAGCCAGTGGCACTAAGCCAAGCTCAGCTAATTGCTCTTCTACTGAATCAGCCGCACCTTGTAATAATAAAATATCCCCTGCGCGAAATTTTTGGCGCCTAATTCTACGCTGTACTCTTTTACCTTCACGCGCCAAACCTACAAGTGCAATAGAGCTGTTACTTCGCCTGCGCAAGAATGGAACATCTCTTCCTTCCAGGCAAGAGCCTCGCTTAATTACCCCTTCAACTAGCGTTAAATTGCCTTGGGTCAGCTCTTCAAATTTTTTATCAGCACTGGTAATTAATTCTAAATCGTTGTTATCTAACAACGAATGAATCTCAGATGGGTCACCTTGCAGGATTAAAATATCCCCTGCTTGTAACAGCTGGTAACGCTTCATCGACATCGTTTCACCATGGCGATGTGCAATACCCACTACTTCTATATTACCTTCACCTAATCCCTTTATAGCATCTGGCCTTTGCCCTACTAGCTCAGATTGTTCTGTAATAATTACTTCAGTTAGATAGTCATCAATGGCAAATAAATGCTCGGGTGCACTTCTTTTAAGCCTCGCTTTAGGAATGAAACGCCAACCAATTAGGCCGATGAACAAAACGCCCAGTATCGCAATCGCGACTCCCACAGGAGAGAAATCAAACATATTAAAAGGCTCACCGGTTACCTCAGCACGCATCATCGCAATAATAATATTAGGTGGAGTGCCTATTGCCGTAGTCATTCCGCCTAAGATACTGCCAAAAGCGAGCGGCATTAAGATAATTGCAGGTGATCGATTGTGCTTTGCACACGTTGTGATAGCCACTGGTAACATCAGTGCTAAAGCGCCAACATTGTTCATAAACGAAGAGGCGACTGTGACTACTGCAGTCAATAATAAAATATGAGTAAGTAAATTATTGGTGTAAGGCATCAAGGATTGTGAAATCAGATCAACAACCCCACAGCGTCTCATAACTTCGGAGATCACAAGCACTGCCGCCACTGTAATAACTGCCGGATGACCAAAGCCAACAAATGCCATATCTGACGGTACTAGCCCCGCTAAAATACAACTACCTAATGAAAGCGCAGCGACAATATCATGGCGGTATTTCCCCCAGATAAAAAGCGCCACTGTCAAAACTAAGATGCCAGCAATTAACTTTTGATCAAAAGTCATAAATACACTGTCCTTTGCATTTATCGTCATTCAAAGAGTTAAATTGATACTGCTATTACAAGGAATTATATATCAAACAGAAAAAAACAAGGTAGGACAAAAATAGCACAGGTTTAGCGATTGAACCTGTGCTAGGTATGACTATTGTAGCTTTAAGCTGGGGCTAACCCACGCTGACGCTCACTGCGACGGCGAATCAATTCAAGCACTGTTAATAGCAGAATTGAGATTGCGACTAAGATTGTTGCCACGGCTAAGATAGTCGGGCTAATTTGCTCGCGAATACCACCCCACATTTGCAGCGGAATTGTACGCTCTTCAACACCCGCAACAAAAATTGCCACTACAACTTCATCAAAAGAAGTAATAAAAGCAAACAGCGCCCCTGAGATTACACCAGGTGTTACCAGCGGCAGCATCACTTTAAAGAATACAACTCTTGAGTTGGCACCTAAGCCCGCCGCTGCGCGTGTTAATGAGTGATCAAAACTCGATAACGTCGCGGTCACTGTGATAACAACAAAAGGTATCCCCAGTGCTGTATGAGCCAGTATTAAGCCTAAGAAGGTCCCCGCTAAGTTGACACTTGAGTAGAAGAAGAACATCCCCGCCGCTGAAATAATCAGCGGTACTATCATAGGAGAGATCAAAATACTCATGATCAATGTACGGTATGGCATTTCAGGTCTTGATAAACCAAGCGCCGCTAGCGTACCCAGCGAAGTTGCCAAGATTGTTGATGCTATCGCAACAAAGAAACTGTTCTTAATTGAGCGCATCCACTCTTCACTGGCAAAGAACTCTTCATACCATCTTAAAGAGTAGCCGTCGGGATCAAAAGACAGCATCTCCGGCGTGAAGGTAAAGTAAGGCTGTACGTTAAAAGATAACGGTACAATGATTAAGATAGGTCCTATCAAGAATAAAAAGATTAATGCACAAATTATTCTGTATGAGTAGTACCAAGTACGTTCTAGTTTTCCTGCATAAATTGGTATAGCCATAATATTTCTCCCTATCCCATCTTCATCTTGTCAATGCCGACAACTTTGTTAAAGAGGGCATAGAAGACCAATACAATCACCAATAATATAAAGCCTAATGCACCTGCAAGTCCCCAGTTGAGTGAGTTCTGCATATGGTATGCAATCATGTTACTGATGAGTAGACCACTTTGACCACCTACTAATGCAGGGGTGATGTAGTAACCGATGGAAAGAATAAATACCAATAAACTACCCGCGCCTATGCCAGTAACGGTCATTGGAATATACACACGTACGAAAGAAGTAACTGGGTTAGCACCTAATGACAGCGCAGCTCTCATATAAGACGGTGGGATAGTCTTCATCACACTGTAAAGAGGTAGCACCATGAAAGGCAACAAGATATGGGTCATCGCAATAATTGTCCCGGTCTTGTTAAAGATCATTTGCAATCGCCCATCATTATCGATGATATTCATCCACACTAGCACATCATTGAGCACCCCTTCTGTTTGCAGTAATACTATCCAAGTGGTTGTACGTACCAACAAGGAGGTCCAGAAAGGCAGCAATACCAGTATCATCAGCAAGTTACTTTTAGCTAATGGTAGTGTCGCAAGTAAATAAGCGATCGGGTACGCTAGCAAAATACACAATACTGTGATTGTAAAACTCATCACCAAGGTTCGCCAAAACAGCGATTTATAAATCTGCTTATTTTCCGCTTTAGCGACCATTTCACCTTTGTCATTAAATTTGTAATCGACAGCGGCAACTAAATAAGAGCTGGTAAATGGCATTGACTCGCGTTTAATCAAAGACCAAACAGCCACATCGCCCCACGCTTTATTTATCTTGATCATCTGCTCTTTATAAGGACCTTCCTTAAGCTTGGAAGCCTTACGAGCTGAGCCTGTGATAACGCGACGCATACCACTGCGCTCATAGTTTAATCGCGATGCGACTTTACCGATATTTTTATTTTTACGCCCTAAAGTTAAATCTTTAACCAGCGCTTCATAAACTGATTCGTCCGGAAGTTCCTTCCCTTCCCAAGCCTGAAGTGCCTCGGTGACATTCGGCATGATTGTATGAACTTGTGGGTTTTCAACACCTCGCAGCGTCATATTGACGACGGGAATAATAAAACTAACGGTGATGAAAAGAAGAAGTGGGGCAACAAGTAAAAAGGCCCATAATTTTAATTTGCGTTGAGATCGTTGCAGACTAACTTTTAATGGAACTCCATCGCTAGTCGTCATCTCACCTACTTTAGAATATGTATTTACCATATGTTCTCAACCTAGTTGCAGATTTGGTATATTTATTATTATTAACACTTAATAATTTAGTGCTGCGTATCTCTCAAGCGACAAGTGTCTATGCTTAGTTGTATGTTGACGAACACACATTGCATAAAACCGTTAGGGGGTTGTGTAGCGGCTCTATGACTTTAATACTGCTGATGCTCTACATCTACTCTTTCTCATGATAACCATTTACAGCAAACTATTTCTTTAGAGGTTATCGAGTAGAATGTGGAATCAGCAGAACTAACCCTTAGGCTAGCTCTGCTTCTCGACCGAAGTCGATACGATATTACTTAACTAACTTATTTAGCTAACCAAGCGTTGAAACGCTCGTTCATATCGTCTTTGTTGTTTGCCCACCACTCTGCACTCTTAACCACAGGGTTAGTGAAGTTAGCAGGGTTTGTTGGCATATGCGGCTTCATGTCGATACCTGTATCAGCGTGCTTATCAACAAGATCTGCTGATGATGCACGAGCAGGACCGTAAGAGATGTACTTCGCTTGATCAGCTAGACGCTGAGTATCAGTCGCGAACTTGATGTACTCTTTCATCTTAGGTGTTAGCTTACCTTTTGGTACAACCCAACCGTCGATCTCAGCTAGCTGGCCATCCCAAATGATAGTGAACGGTTGCTTCTCTTCAACTTGTGCGCTGAAGAAACGACCATTGAACCCACTTGCAATACTTACTTCTTTATCAGATAGAAGTTGTGGTGGTTGTGCACCTGCTTCCCACCAAACGATAGAGTCTTTGATAGTATCTAGTTTCTTAAATGCACGATCAACACCTTCTTCTGTGCTCAGTACATCGTAGACTTCTTTAGTCGCAACACCATCAGCGATTAAAGCCCACTCTAAGTTTCCATCAGGCACTTTCTGTAACGAACGTTTACCTGGGAATTTCTTAAGATCGAATACGTCGGCAATAGTGCTTGGCTTGTCACCTTTGAAAAGCTCATCGTTATAAGCGAATAGTGTTGCGTATACGATTTGCGGGATGAAACAACCGTTGATTCCACCTAAGAAATCTTTACTTGCTTTAGTACCGTCTGGCGCATCTGCAAGAATTTCATCGTAATCGATTTCTTCGATTAGACCTTCGTCACAAGCGATCATTGAATCGCCTTCAAGCATATCAACTAGATCCCAAGTAACGTTGTTTGCTTCTACTTGTGAACGGATACCTGCTAAACCTGTACCTGCTTTATCTTCGTGTAGGAATTTTGTGCCTGTTTTTTCTGTCCAAGGCTCATGGTATGCGCGTTGTTGACTCTTAGTGTATGCGCCACCCCAAGATACAACCGTAAACGTATCTTCTGCTTGTGCAACACTTGTCATTGAGATTGAAGCTGCAGCGACTGCTGAGGCAACAATTGAACGTTTAAGTAACTTCTTCATCTTCTTGTTTTCCTTCTTTTTATTAGATCTTAAGGTAAAAAACCGATTAGTTTATGAAATTTACTTCTTCTTTATTTACATTATGCATCAAGGGCACGACAGTCATTGGTATTCCAACCAATCACTATAGACTCACCTCTTTGCATGTGTTTCTGATTGTGCGTATTCGGTACTTTGATAATAAACTCGGAGTTACCCGATACTGAAACACGAGTACGCGTATGATCTCCGTGGTAGATTAGCTCTTCTACCCTTGCAGAGCAGCTATTAGCACACTCGCCTGCTGCTGGATTAACAAGTACACGCTCAGGTCGCAGTGATAAAGTCGTCTTATCACCTACATTTTCAACGTTTACTTTCTTCGCTTGAACGATACCGCCATCACCTTCTAGCTCAACGTTACATACATCGCCATCTACCGATTTAACCGTTCCCATAAGGCGGTTGTTTTCACCGATAAAGTTTGCCACGAATGCGTTGATAGGCTCATCGTAAAGAACATGTGGGGATGCCAGCTGTTGAACAACACCATCGTCAAATACAGCGATGCGATCAGACATTGTTAGCGCTTCCACCTGATCATGGGTTACATACAGCATTGTAACGCCTAGATCTTCGTGGATATGCTTGATTTCATATTGCATTTCTTCGCGAAGATTTTTATCAAGAGCACCTAAAGGCTCATCCATTAGGACAAGTTTAGGTTCAAATACTAATGCTCTTGCTACAGCAACACGCTGTTGCTGACCACCGGATAATTGCGCAGGACGCCTGTTAGCAAAATGATCTAAACGAACCATTTTCAATGCGCGATTTACTTTGTCAGTAATCTCAGATTTCCCCATATTTCTCACTTGCAGTGGAAACGCTAAGTTTTCAGCAACACTCATATGGGGGAAAAGTGCATAGTTTTGGAAAACCATGCCAATGTCACGTTTATGTGGAGCAACATTGTTAATTGATTGACCGTCTAGAATGATTTTGCCGTTAGTTGCAGTTTCAAAACCTGCTAGCATCATCAAACATGTAGTCTTACCTGATCCGGAAGGGCCTAACATGGTTAAAAACTCACCTTTCACCATGTCGACATTGAAATCTTTTACGACTAAATGGACTCCATCATAGCTCTTTTGTACATTCTTGAATTGCACCAAAAAATCTGGATTTGAATCCATAAAACTCTCCATTAACATTATTATTTTTAGCTGATTTTTATACTAGCACATGCCTTTTGAGATACACAACCGACTTCCATTGTATTGTAATAGTTAGCCCTTAAATCTTCGCGCTTGCGACATCCAGAACACTATAAACGACAAAAACTAAATAAACAACGGCTTAACAATACCTTATAAAAATATATTATTCATTGACAATTTTGACATAAAAGCAAATTAACTAAATTTTTTTCTTTTAATAAACAATTAATTATATACACAAAAAAATAAGCCTTTCAAATCACAGCTTATTATCTACGACTAAAGAACCAGACTGAGATCAAATTGTATACAGAAATAAAATAAGCGGGGAATTACTCATTATTTTGAGCACAAAACGGGGAAACAGGCGCTTTCTCTCGATAGGAAAGTGCCGAGTATGAAGTAGTAATAATACTACAAATCTAGCGAGTGATTTCCCGCTAGATTTGCCAAAGAATTCTAGCGAGGAAGAATCAAATGCTCTGGCCCGTAAGGGAAGCCTGTCACATTTTCATTGCCTTGCTCATTGATCACTAAAATATCATGCTCGCGATATCCACCAGCACCAGGTAAGTGATCAGGAATAGTAATCATAGGTTCCATAGAGATAACCATACCCGGCTCTAATACTGTTTCGCAATCTTCACGTAACTCTAAGCCCGCTTCACGACCGTAATAATGGCTTAAAACACCAAAGGAGTGACCATAGCCAAATGAGCGATACTGCAGCAGATCTTCTTGAGCGTACATTTCATTCAACTCAGCTGCTATTTCAGAGCACTTATTACCTGGTACTAATAGCTCTTTACCGCGATCGTGTACTCGGCAGTTAACATCCCATAAGCGAATGTTTTCATCAGTGGCAGAGCCTGCAAATAAAGTACGCTCTAATGCAACATAGTAACCGGCAACCATAGGGAAGCAGTTCAATGAAAGAATATCCCCTTCTTCTATAATACGAGAAGTGACAGGATTGTGTGCACCATCGGTATTTAAACCTGACTGGAACCAAGTCCACGTATCAAGCAACTCACCTTCTGGCCAAGTTTTAGCGATTTCACGAATCATTGTAGCAGTAGAGTGTAGAGCTACTTCTCTTTCACTGACACCAACTCTAGCCGCTTCTGCACAAGCGGCACCACCGATATCAGCAATACGTGTCATCTGTCTGATGTGGGCAATTTCTTCTGTTGATTTGATCATTCGCAAGCGCATAGCTGGCGCTGCAATGTCAACAAATTCAACTTGTGGGAAGGCTTCTTTTAAACGCGTTAATTGATCTAAGTTACAGTGGTCATATTCGATACCGATTCGCTTAGCACCTGCTGTTAGCTCAGCAACTGCTTTAAAGAAGTTATCTTTCTGCCAATCTGTATAAGTGATGTTATTTCCACGGGTACGACGCCAAGGCTGACCACCATCTATACCTGCACTGATACTGGTAACATTTTCTTGATCTACTACTAAGCCGTAGTTACGACCAAAATAGCAGAACATGAAATCCGAGTAATAATTGATGTTGTGGTAAGAGCTGAACAACGCAGCATCTATATCTTCTGCTGCCATATGGCGGCGAATAGATGCGTGCCTACGCTCCATTTCAGCATCTGAAAAAGTACCTTTGGCTTTAGCGCCGTTGTTTGCAAAACTTTGTAGAGATGGCATTTCCATAATATTGTCTCCAGAAAAACCGATTGTTTGAGTGTTTTGAATATAGCGATATTTAAATACAGAATTAGCCGCTTTACCAACGAGTGTTTTTCAGCAACTCGATGAATTTAATTCATCGAAAATAGTGACCTGAATCCCAATGACATTTACTATAACGATCAGGTATCTTTAATAAACCTAACAGCTCTCGTTGCAAGACAGAGAGTTTCCTTAACTAAAGCGGCATTAAAAACACTTTTCATTCACTCATATTTACAGGTGGCGTCATGCGCAGCTTACCCCTTAAAGCCCTGCAAACTTTTGAAGCCGTGGCACGACACAATAATTTTCACGAAGCGGCTAAAGAGCTCTACGTCACCCCATCTGCAGTCAGCCATCAAATCAAAAACTTAGAAGCGTGGTTGGAATGCCCACTCTTTTTAAGGCGTGGCAACCAATTAGAAATACTCCCCCAAGGGCGTGAGCTAGCAACAAGCTTGTCGCTCTCCTTGGCAGAGATAAAGGGTGCTTGCCAAAAAGCGAAACAAGCCACCAAAGGTGATACTTTAGTGATTGCCGCAATACCCTCGGTAGCTACCTGTTGGCTAATTCCTAGGCTGAGTAATTTTCAGCAGCTCTATCCACAGATCACACTACGCGTCACTTACGCGCTTCACGGCAGCTCAATTGATTTTTCAGACGTCGACATCGCTTTCGTGTTTGCCCATAACACTCCGCAAATAAAAGGGGCCAATGTAGAGCGCTTTCGCTCAGGTAAAAGCTACCCCGTTTGCAGCGCCGAGTTGTTACGCAATCACGAGCATCTAACCCACGATCAAATCGCTCAGTTTCCTTTATTGCACGATGCTAACACCCCAGAAAACTGGCAGGACTGGTTTAAAAAAGCACAAGTCACCATCGATGAGCTAGGCACAGGCTCATCATTTGATGATTTTAACTTATTGCGCTCAGCAGCTTTGGCAGGTCAAGGTGTTGCACTTTGCCCCGTGGCGATGATTGAAGATGATTTAAAAGCGAAACGCTTAGTGCAACTCTCGGATATTTCTGTATCACATGATTGCGGTTACTACTTGATCAGCAGCGAAACGAGCGACCTATCAAACAGCCGCCAGCTATTTCGCGACTGGGCTTTTGAGCAATAATTTAGGAGTATGTACTTAGAAAGTATTTAGAGGCTGCTCTATACAAAGCCATCGTAAGTTAGCTTGAGGCCAATGATCAGCAGTAATACGAACATTAAGTTAACAAACAGCTCGGAGCTGATTTTCTTTTGAATCACTAGGCCTAACTTCACCCCTATCCATGCAACGGGTGCCAGCAACAAAGCAATTAACAGATTATCCGTATTGATTTGCCCAAGCACCGCATAAGGTAGCAGCTTAATAAAATTGATCGCCGCGAAAAAGTAAACGGCTGTCGCCAAAAAATCTTCTTTGCTGAGCTTCATTGGCAGTAAATAGAAATTCACCGGCGGCCCTCCTGCATGAGCCACAAAGCTAGTTAACCCTGCGACAAAGCCTGCTAATCTACCGACCCAAGGCATATCTGCCACGGCAAAACTCAATCCTTTCAACAGCCCCCAGAGTGCAAAGACCACAGACATCACACCCAATAACAACTTAATTAGTTGTGGGTTCAAAACATCGTAAAGTAAATACCCCAAACCTATACCTAAAGTCGCTGCGGGAATTAGCAGTAAGAGTATTTCATTGCGCTGTTTCCCCCACCAATAGCGGATACTCAAAAAATCCATAAAGATAAGCAGTGGTAGCATAATGGCCGCTGCACGCAAAGGATCAATATGCAAAGCCAACAAAGGCACTGCTATAACCCCTATGCCTCCAGCGAAACCCGATTTAGAAATACCGGTAATCAGCACAGCGAGCACGGCTACCAGCCAAAAAAGGTAATTATCTAGCATCAGTTATAAATCTCTAAAAGCACACTCAAAGCAGAATATGTGTCGGTGGAGGTGGCGCGCTTAATATATCAGCCAATAGCTGCAAAGCATACTTCACCCGGTAGCGGCTACTTTCCATGCCTAAGCTAATTCTGACACGTTTTAGAGGCGCTGATTTTTCAATCACAAAGGGCTGATAACCCGTAATCAAAATATTACTTTGATGCGCAGTGGCAACAAACTCATCCGCATCCCAATTATCCGGCAGATTAAGCCATAAATGCATACCATTGGGGTGATAATCGTATTCAAAATCTTTCAGTATTTCTTTTGCCATGCGCTGCCTCGCGGCGAACTCCTGCTGCTCAAAATTGATTAAGCGCTGCAAGGTGCCATCTTTTATCCAAAGTGAAGCCACTTCAAATAGCATCGGTGTTGCCATCCAGCTAGAGGCAGCTAACAAACTGATCGCATGTTGCAAATACTGACGCGGTGCCACTAAGCAGCCCACTCTTAATCCCGGAGCAATCGTTTTAGTTAATGCAGTAATATAAAAAGATTGCTCAGGCAATAGACTTGAAAGGGGCGCTGTTCTTTCTGGTTCAAGTGCGCCATAAACATCATCTTCTATAATGAGCACATTGTACCTGCGCGCAATATCGGCAATCTCAATGCGCCGTTGCAGCCCCATATGAGTACTCGCTGGGTTACTCATACTCGGCGTGCAGCTAAGGGCTTTAATTTTTGATTGCTGGCAGGCGCGCTCAAAATGTTCAGGGATAATTCCTTGACGATCAGTAGCAATCGGGCAAAGCTTAAAGTTTAAAATACGTGAGCGTGCGATCAAACCGTGATCGACCAGATCTTCACAGGCGACAATTTCTCCTACTTGTACGGCGCAACCTAAAGCCACCATCAACCCTTGGGAGGCACTGTTACAAAGGATAATCCGCTCCTCTTGAGTAGGGATTTTTTGTTCGTTTAGCCACTGACTAATATGCTCAATATGCTGCGGCTGCCCTTGCACGGGCTTCGCCGCTCGAATCAAAATATCCGTATCGCTGTTGGCGATTTTCATCAATGCATCATTGAATAACTGCTTGTGCTGAATAGTACAAACTGGATGCGCAATCGATAAATCAATCGCTCTGCCTTGAGTGCCTTGATAAGAGTCTCTATCTTCAATCAACAGAAACTCAGTCACTTTACTAAGCTGGAAATCACTGACAAAGGTACCACTGCCAACCCAAGCTTCGACAATGCCTTTTTTCTCTGCATAGCGATAAGCATTGCTCACGGTTTGGACACTAACAGCTAAGTCATCAGCCAAGTGCCGATGGGTTGGAAGCTTAGTTCCAGCGACTAGCTCGCCACTTGAAATGGCCTGCTCTATCGCATCAGCAATTGCTATATATTTAGGGGTGCCACTTTTCATTAGCGGCTTCAAATCAATGCTCATTTACCAATTGTCCTAGCTCAATAAAAACCTTGCCTTGGCAATTGTAATGATGTGTACTTGAAATATAAAGATATCAATCATCACAATAAATATAGTTCAACGCTTAAGGATGACCACAACGAATGAATGATGTGCCACTCAATTTCTCCCACGAGGAGTTTCAAGCAAGGCTTGATAAAGTAAGAGCCTCAATGGCTGAGCAGAATATTGCTACTTTAGTAATCCACGATCCATCTAACATGGCTTGGTTAACGGGTTACGATGGTTGGTCCTTCTATACACCGCAAGCGGTAATTGTCGGCCCTACAGGTCACCCTATTTGGTTTGGCCGCTCGATGGATGCTAAAGGTGCTTTGCGCACTGTGTATATGGATCACTCTGATGTCATTGGCTATCCAGATCACTATATTCAAAACCCTCCTCACCATGCGATGGAGTACTTAGCCAACGAAGTACTTAAGCCTCGTGGCTGGGATAAAGGCAATGTCGGTGTTGAAATGGATAACTACTATTTCAGTGCCACGGCATACCTTTCACTAAAAGAAAACTTAGCCGATAGTGAATTGGTTGATGCGACTGCCGCTGTTAATTGGTGTCGTGCAATTAAATCTCAGCGTGAAATTGAGTACATGGATATCAGCGCGCGCATTGTTGAAAACATGCACCGCACAGCTTTTGAGCTGATCGAGCCGGGAATGCCTAAAAACGAGTTAGTCGCTGAGATATACAGAACAGCCATGCGCGGTGATAGTGGACACTTTGGCGACTACCCCGCCATTGTACCTTTGCTGCCATCTGGTGAAGATGCATCTGCACCGCATTTAACCTGGGATGACCGCCCCTTTGAAAAAGACCAAGGGACATTCTTAGAACTAGCTGGCTGTCATAAGCGCTATCACTGTGTACTTTCAAGAACTATTTATTTAGGTGAGCCCTCTGATAATTTCAAGCGTGGTGAGCAGGCCTTAATCAAAGGGCTAGAAGCAGGTCTTGCCATGGCAAAGCCGGGTAATCGCTGTGCCGATATCGCCATCGCACTAAATGAAACTATGGCCCGCGAAGGCTTTGATCGCGGCGGTGCGCGCTGTGGCTACCCTATTGGTTTGAGCTACCCGCCAGATTGGGGCGAGCGCACCATGAGCCTTCGCGATACTGATAATACAATCTTACAACCGGGCATGACATTCCACTTTATGCCGGGTTTATGGATGGATGATTGGGGCATGGAGACAACTGAGAGTATTGTCATTACAGATGATGGCGTGCGCAGCTTATGTAATTACTCACGCGAGCTAGCTGTTAAAAAATAAGTTGATATGGGCGTGCTATTTCAGACGCCCTATTTCTTTTTTACCCAATCTCCAATCACGCTGTACATAAAAAGCGGTTATCTACCTTTGAAGCCTTAGGCAAAAATATTTCAGCAATCATGCAGCGCGCACTACCACCGCCAATACTTTCAATCGTATTGATATCGCAGGGGATTAGCTGACCGTGTTGCGCTAATTGATTGCGCTGCTGCTCACTAAACCCCTGATACGCATTTTGTGACATTACTATCACCAGCTCTCCTTGGTCATTGCGCAGTTGCAAAATATTGCCGCAAAAATGCTCGCTCATTTGTTGATAGCTTATTTCGATCACTTCACGCCCCTGCTTCAAACTCTGTTTAACCTCACTGTAATGATTTTTATCCACAAAGCATTCATCGCAAATCACTGCAAATTGCTCACCAATACTCATCATCACATTTGTGTGATAAATCGCCTCCCCTGTCGGGTCGCTGGTTTGAAATAGATACTGCTCTTGATAGCCATTTTGCTCAGCAAATTGAGTAAACTTCAACGGATGACAGCGCTCTGATTGAGCGCCATACAAACGCTGCTGGATATGATCTATAACAATCGCACCTGTCCCTTCCAGTATTTGATCACCTTCATCTTCATCGGCTACCCACTGCAAATCAGATACTTGTAAACCAGCATCAATTAATAGCTTGGTCAAATCCTCAACACGCCGCTCAGCTCGGCGATTTTGAGTGTACATGGGGTAAACCAGTAATCCCCCATCAACCGTTGTTGAAAACCAGTTATTCGGGAACACAGCATCCGGTGTTGTTGTATGTTTTGATAAGCTCTTGCGCTGTTGATCAGCCTCTAGCACTAACACATTGATTCCTGCGCTGCGTAACTTATCGACCATGTTAGCAAACTCCTGCAACGCATCTTGAGTGACCGTTAGCAAGTTCTTGGGACGATGCTGAAAGCGGTTATCGACCGCTGTCTGCTCGTTATAGGTAAAGTCAACGGGACGCACCATCACTATGGTGTTTGTCAATTGTGGTTTTGTCATGGTAAGCCTTATCTGTTTCAACGCAGTTATTGAGTGTTTTAAAGATGGAATAACAGTTACGCACTAGGCTTAGGTTTTAGCGCAACAATACGCACGTGATCACCATCAGTGATTTTTAACGCACTGCTCAGTGACGAAGGTATGGTTAGCACTGTTGTCTGACTGCCTTCACTCTCGCCTACACTATCGCCTTCATTACCGCTTTCAACGCTAAGTTGCGACTGACAAAGGTTAAATAGAGTGCAGCGAAAATCTGCCACTTGCTCATTGGCAATCAAGAAAGTTTCACTTGGGCTATCTGCTTGGCTAGCTTCATCATCAACCCTAATCTGCACTTGTTCAGACTCATTGACCGCACGAATATGTTTAATATTGGCTTCAATCGTCGGGCCGCCATCAAAAATATCGACATACCCCAAATTGGCAAAACCTTCTTGTTCCAGCATATTCAGCGCTGGGGCAGTGTTTTGATGCACTTTGCCAATCACTTCTTGGACTGAGTCTTTAAGCAGGTTGGTGTAAATAGGTAGCTTTGGCATTAGTTCGGCAATAAATGCCTTGTTACCTAACCCTGATAGGTAATCGGCGCGGCTAAAAGGCATCGAGAAAAAGTGCGCCCCCAAACCATCCCAAAATGGCGAGTTACCTTGCTCATCACTGACTCCACGCATCTCAGCGATAATACGATGATTAAAGCGCTGCTTTTGACTGGCGATAAACATAAAACGACTTTTAGATAGCAAACTGCCGTTTTTACTGTGCCGATATCCGGCATCTAAAAACAAAGTACATAGCTCAGAGCAATCCGTGTGATCATTACTCAACGTTAAGGTGCGACTTTTCCCATACACATTCAAGCTAGGAGAGGCGTGCACTAAGGTACCTAAATGATAGTTATACCAAGGGCTATCTTGCCCAAGCGCCGATTCAATACCGCATACCCCACAAATATGGCCATTACTGGTATCTTCCAAAACGAATAAATAACTTTGATTTTCTTCGTGATTATCCCCTGAGTTAAACGCTTTCTCAGCAGCATCTAATCTTTGCTGCAATAGCTCCTCATTAGCGGGCAAAGAGGTAAAACCAACACCTGCATTAACTGCCATATTAGTTAAATCTACGAGGTCGTCTTGTCGAATAGGGCGGATTATCATCATTTCTTATTATCTCTTAGCAATTCGGATTATCTTGGGAAAGCGAACAAAAATCGATTATAGTGAGCTCAATCCATAATAAAAATTTCAATTTGTTATCCTGTTGATAACCTTTTGGAATACTTTAAAGAGACCCGTGAAATGAATACCGCTGCGATTAAAGCCTTTATTACAGCCACTGAGGAGGACTCATTTTCTGAGGCCGCCGAAAAGCTCCATCTTACCCAGCCCGGTATCAGCAAGCGTATTCAAGCGCTAGAGAACCAACTTAACTGTCAATTGTTTGACCGAATTGGTCGGCGAATTTATTTAACCCAAGCAGGCAAAGCCTTTCTCCCCCACGCTTACAACATTTTGCAAGCGGCCCAAAGCGGCGTGAATGCGGTAAAGAATTTATCCAATCAAGTGCAGGGAGAGCTGCGCGTCGCTACAACGCAGCACATCGGATTACACCACCTCAAAGGGAAAGTTGGCGATTATGTGCAGACCTATCCGCAGGTCGATTTTTCATTAGATTTCGTTCACTCTCGCCAAGCCTATGCAGATATTCTGAAAGGCAAATTAGAACTCGCGATCATCACGGCGCCATCAAAGCTCGACAGTGATTTAAGCTTCACACCGGTGTATCTCGAGCAGCTCTATTTCGTGTGTAACCACCAGCATCCCATTGCCCAAGAGAGCGTTGCTTCATTAGAAAAGCTCAGTTGCTATCCCGCGGTATTACCAGATGCTGAGAGCTACACCCGACGTATCATTGATCAGCTTTTTCAAGCGCGTCAATTAACTATCAAAGCCAGTGTCCCTTCAAATTATTTGGAAGCTTTAAAAGTGCTCGTTAGCGCAGGGTTAGGCTGGAGCGTATTACCCCAAGGCTTGATCGATGAGTCATTGCACCAAATCCCTGTGGATAATATTTCGATGAGTCGAGAAATTGGCTATTTAGTTCACAAATCCCGAAGCCTCTCAAATGCAGGGGAAGCTTTTTTAGAAGCTATAGTAAAAGGTAGTGAGCGATCATAGGGCCAGGCAGCAGCAACACTAAGACAACAGCTTTAGCTGGCTCGTAGGGTTTCAATAATAATCGCCGAGTCTTTCGCATTTAATCCCAGCACGTTAAGATAACTAATAAAAAGTATCAGTAATACCCTCAACTTAACGTTGAAAGAGGTTTATTTTGATCGCTTTAAAAAAATACCTTAAACCCATCTGCCAATGCCAAATAGTGAACAAGGCTGGCAAAGTCTTGTCTGCAGTGCAGGAGGTATTCTGCTTATTACCGCTGGTTTTTCGCGCTTTAATCATCATTCCTTGTATTTTTATTATCGGCTTAGAAATCGCTATTTGGCTTAACCAAGCCCCCATTGCCAAAGCTCTTACTCAGATTGATAACCGGCGTATTCAGCACCCCAATTACCATATCCAAAGCCAGAACGCTCTTTCACAGTTTTATCGGCTCGCCCCGATTGAGCAAAGTAATTTGATGAAAAACCTAACAGCCAATCTCTGGTCTTTAGAGCGCTGGAAATCACAATTTAAAACAATTGACGATAGCATCATCTGCCTCGGCGAATCCCACCTAGAAGCCACCCGAGAATTTATCGCTCAACAGCTTTTTAATACGCTACAAATAGACGATTTATACCTCGAAACCACCGCGCCTAAATTACAAAAAACGATCAAAGCACTAGAGACACAAAGTGATTATTATCCTTTACTGGGCGCAGACATTCTTGAAACATTGCACAGTGCTCAAAAGCGCAATCCCAATGTTAGCCTTTACCCTATTGAGGCGAGCAGTGCACAGATGCAGGCGGCCAAGAAAGGTTTGAGCTCTCGAGAGCAGAGCATAATTGATAATTTTTTAGCTCAGTATCAAGCAAGTAGAAGAAGATTAGTGTTAATCGGCGGTTTACATTGCGCCAACAAAGCCCATTGGTTTTTTAAACAATTAAATGAAAAACACTGGCAGCAAGCGCCAAAGCTTTTTAACACCCAAATTTTTAACGAACACCAAGATGGCCCGATTGAAGCTTTTGTTTATTTTTTAGATGAATTGGCACTAACTAAAGGGGATTTTGTAATCGCTGATAGCGCTGCTTTTTCAACGCTAATAAAGCGTTGGTTTGCACTCTCTCAGCGAGTTACATTTAAACCTTACCAAAGTATTATTATTTATCGAAATAGATAGATAACTAGCGCCAATTAGCCCAAGGATCATCACTCGATGATGTATCGCTTTGCTCTTTTGGCTTTGAGCTTGTGCGAGTTTCAGAGCGAGAAGATGAATAAGGGGAAGGTTTACGAGATTGAGTGTTTTTAGAACCACCATTGCGCTCTTTAAAACGAGAGTTTTGGTTTTTCTTCGGTTTATATTCCGACGCTTTTTTAGCGCGGTTTTCCTGCATTCTTAAGCCATCTTCAACGCAGAGTACTTTAGGCTCACCAGGAACTTGATCATCAGGAATAATTCTATCGCGCGGTGGCAGTTCAAACTGTTTAGCGCTTGCTCTAGGTAAGCTTTTATATTGATACAGATAAAATGCTTCAACCTTTTCACGAGCCCATTGCGTTTTCTTTAAAAACTTGAAGCTTGATTCGATACTTGCATTCGTTTTAAAGCAATTAATACTGAGGTAGGCGAACAAAATATCAAAGCCATATTGAGCCACTATTTCCTCTAGCATCTTCTTTAAGCCGACGCCATTTAAAGGATTATTTTGATAGTTTATCTCATCAGACATAGTGGTTCTCTTAGAATAAAGGTCGTGTATAGGATTAACCACGACCTTACCATAAAGCCCCTATCGAAAGACATCTGATACGCTGTTAAAAAGCGATTAGCATCACTTTCACCCAGCTATTGCATGCAACATCCGAGTTAAGCAGGGCTCAGTTCAACACTCTCTTGAACTGGGTTCTCTTTTATATGATGAGCGCTTTGATAGCCTACCAAACTTGCATACTTACCTGCTCCTACTAATAATTCTTTATGCTCGCCCTGCTCAGCTATTTTGCCGTGATCTAAAACAACAATTTGATCAGCATCTTCAATACTGGCTAAACGATGCGCTATTACTAAAGTAGTACGGTTTTGCATCAGTTTCGCTAAAGCTTTGTGCACAGCTGCTTCACTGACAGAATCTAAGTGCGAAGTGGCCTCATCTAAAATTAAGATTGGCGCATCGCGCAAAAATGCACGGGCAATTGATAAACGCTGACGCTGACCACCTGATAAACTAAAACCACGCTCACCGACAATCGTTTCAAGCCCTTCAGGCTGCCTTGCAACAAAATCACTGAGCTGCGCTTGCTCAACCGCTTTGTGAATATCTTCATCAGATGCATTTGGCTTCGCCATCAGCAAGTTAGCTTTTATGCTGTCGTTAAACAAATATGTATCTTGAGCGACAATCGCCACTAACTCCCTGAAGCTATCTAGAGGAATAGATTTGATATTCACTCCATCGATAAACACGCCCCCTTGTTGAGGATCCCAAAAGCGCATCAACAAATGTGCCAAGCTGCTTTTACCAGCGCCCGAAGCACCAACTAACGCCACTTTACTGCCTGGATTAAGCGTTAGGTTGATATCTTTGAGCACTGTTTCAGAATCTGTGTCATAGGCAAAAGAAAGCGCTTTAAATTCAACCTTAGGTGCTTCTCGATTGCTATGGATGTGATTTTTTTGATCTTGCTGATCAGAAACTTCAGCCACATCAAACACGCTCGGTTGAGCTTCCTCTACTTGCATTAAGCGGCTTGTTGCAGCAAAAGTATCCGCCAGCTGGCGCCCAACATCCGCCACTTCAATCACCGGCAAAAATGCCATCATCGAAGCCAGTGCGATCAAAGGAAGATAAGCCACATCAAAATCACCGGCCGCAGCTTGAGTTGCAGCGACAATTAACATTACTAAAGCACAACTAACCACAACAAACTCTACGGCGATACTCTGCCCAGAGCTTATCTTGAAAAAACGCATACGCTGCGCTTTGTGAGCTGCTATCAACGCCTCAAAGCTCGCCTTGCGCTGATCTATCGCCTGGTAGCTCAAAATTTCACTCAAGCCCTGCAAGCTTTCAACACTGTGTGCAGAGAGTTTTGCTAACACCGCACGTGCCTTACCCGCTGCGCCATCAATATGCGATCTAAATAACATTGGCATGAAGAACACTAGCAAGATAAACGGCAGTAATGTCAGTGCCAACGAAGCAGAAAAGCTAGCCAGCAACAGCAAAATAGCCCCCGGTACAGCAATTGCCACAAACACTGGTGCAATAGTATGGGCAAAGAAATACTCCACCATTTCAATATCATTGGTGGCTAAGTTGATCATGTCACCGCTACGACGCTTGACCATGAAAGCCGGTGCTAAGCTTTCAAGCTTTTGAAATAGTCTAATACGCATTTGCGAGAGCATTCTAAACGCCATGTCATGGGCGACCCAAGATTCTAGCCAATGCAGAACCGCAGCCGCTACTGCACTCACTAACAACAACACTATCCACGTTTGATGGGGCTCAGCATTTTTAACGGCCGCCGCTGCCAATGCCGAAAAGACACTCACGGCGATATAACTAAACACCCGCAAAGTACCTAAGCCAAAGGTGAGTATTAAACGCCCTTTCCAATCTGCCGCATAAGAAAGCAGCATCGATAAAACCTGCCCCCAGCTGTGCTTGTCCCCACGCAAAATGCTGTCGTGCTCTTCGCTGTCCTCTGCTTTGCTCTTTTCTGCTTTGTTCTTCTCTACCTTACTCTGCTTAGTTTCAGCTTTCCCTTGATTTGATGCTCGCTCAACTTCTTGCTCCCTAGCTTGCTCATCCGAATGACCCGGCTTGTTTAAACTAGCCGCCTGAGACTCCATTAACGCTGCATAGCCTGCTTTGTTCGCCATTAGCTGCTGATGAGTTCCCTGCTCACTGATAGCGCCGTTAGCTAACACTAGAATCTGATCGCAATTAATAATACTCGCTAGGCGATGCGCCAACACTAGCGTTGTTCGCCCCTGCATCAATACATCTAAGGCTTGCTGGATTTCAGCTTCGTTGCGCGCATCAACGGAGGAGAGCGCCTCATCAAGTAACAAGATAGGTGCATCACGTAGCAGTGCTCTGGCAATCGCTAAACGCTGACGCTGCCCGCCAGATAAACGAATACCGCGCTCGCCGATCACCGTGTCATAACCTTCTGGAAGCTGGCGAATAAAGGCATCGGCATTAGCGGCTTGCGTCGCTGACAATAGCGCTTCTTCACTCACCGCTTGCATGCCTAAGCAAAGGTTTTCGCGCACAGTGCCGTGAAATAAATAAGTATTTTGGCTGACAATGGCAAATTGAGATCGCAGCTGCGCCAACGACATTTTCTGGATATCCACGCCACCGATACTCACACTACCTTGCTGGGGCTCATAAAAGCGTAACAGCAAATTTAAGATGGTCGATTTACCGCCGCCACTGCTACCGACCAACCCCACTTGCTGACCGCTGTGTACAGTAAAGCTAAGCTGATTATGGACACTTTGCTGCTCAGTTTCTCCGCTTTTTGTTTTACGACTTGGGTAGCTAAAGCTGACACTATCAAAGCGAATCGAGTGATCCTTGAGTGTTACTTCTCCCTTTCCTTGCTCTTGCTCATTCGCAAAGTGATCAATAATAGGCGCCTGCGCTTCGAGAATACCAAAGACCTGTTTTGCCGCTGCCTGCGCCAACATTCCATCGTGCATTAATGAGCGCAACTGACGCAGTGGTTTAAAAACCTCCACCCCAAGTAACAGCACTAGCAGCAAGCTTTCAAAGCTCATCAAACCTTCATTGACACGATAGGCAGAGACCGCCAGCGCACTTGCTGCCCCCACTGTGATACCAATATCCGTAATACCGCGAGCTAGCGAATTAGTCGCCATCACCCACATTGTCGATTGAAATAGCCGTTCAGCTTTTTCGGCGAGTAAAGATTCACGTGCTTTGGATTGACCAAAAGCTTTGAGTGTTACCAGCCCTTGCAGTGCATCTAAAAACTCTGAGGCAAACTCACGATAAGCTTTTGCTCTAATCATTGAGTTCTCACTATCCCAACGTTGAAACAAGCTCGGCACAAATAAAGTAAACAAGGCCGCCACTAATAAAACACTCGCTGCAACAATATCGATTTGAGAAACTACCGCAAAAATAACAAACGGCGTTATCCCCGCCACAAACAACTGGGGTAAATAGCGGCCAAAGTAAATTTCTAACTGCTCGACCCCTTCCACTGCCGCGTTACTCATCTCCCCGCTGCGCTGGCTGGCGAAATAGCTAGGCCCAAGCTTGGTAATTTGATCAAACATCCGGCTGCGCAACAAATGCTGTACCGCTGCGGCGTTACGCTGGGTTAGCAACAAACGCTGATACTCCCACAAGGAGTAGCCAAGCAATAC
>CAKZOD010000019.1 GCA_937136055.1 uncultured Oceanospirillaceae bacterium
ACCAAATACTCCCAAGCCAGTGCAAGGCCATGACCGTTGAGTGCGGCTTGAATTAACAATGGGTAACTATTGAACCTCAAGCTACGATATTCATCTGATTGATAGCCAATATCGCTTTCGCGGAACCACTCAGCCCAGCCTACCCAACCCTCATCTACATCTAGCGATAGTAAAGTACAGTGACGCAAATCCTGAGTCTGGCTAATGGCAAGGTGCTGTTGTTGGTAGGCTTTACTGCAAACAGGATACACTGTTTCACTAAACAGTGGTGTTGCTTCAAACTCGCTAGGCGCTTGATTAAAATAGAAAAGCGCAATATCAAATTCACTCTCACGCAACCCTTTTATTGAATCCACAGAGAGGATGCGCAGATCAACTTCTGGGTGGAGCGCTTGAAATTCTGGAATGCGCGGCAGCAGCCAAAAAGAAGCCATAGCATTAGATGTAATGATCGTTATTTGCTTGTCATCTTTCGCCTGCAACATATTTGCAGTGGCACCGGATATTTGTAAAAGCGCTTTTTGCACATCTTCAAAATACTCCGCGCCCATCGCCGTTAGATAAAGCGCTCGCTTATCACGAACAAACAGCTGTATCCCTAAAAAGTCTTCTAAATGTCGCACTTGGCGACTGATCGCCCCTTGTGTCACGTGTAAATCAGCTGACGCTTTAGTGAAACTTAAATGCCGAGCCGCTGCCTCAAAGGCAACTAAGCTATTAAGAGGTGGTAAGGGTTTGATTCGCATAATCATTTCCAATATAAAGGAGCCCTTTATTCTTGCTAGGTTAAAGAGCTCCCGTGGCAATTACATTGAGTAATTACAAACTATTAACCCGCTTAAGTTACCACATTTGCAGCAAGCTGCTGATTACTTTGTACGACAGTTTCTTTGCGTAATGCGCGCTGCAACGAAAAGCTCATCATTACAATTAACACAGCAACAGGTAAAGCCGCACAAATAGTGGCTGTTTGTACCGTTTTCAAGCCGCCTGCATAAAGCAAGCCTGCGGTAATCGCCCCCACAGTTAAGCCCCAAATCACTCGGCTAGCCTGTGCTGGCTCTAAACTCCCCCGGGTGCTTAAAGTACACAGCACTAGCGTGCCGGAATCTGCTGAGGTTATAAAGTATGTCACCAACAGCAAAGTTGCTAATGCTGTGAGCACAGTGCTGTGCACTAGCATTTGATGCTGCTTCAATTTTATCAAACAGCGTAAAAATAGCGTGAGTTGAATCAGCTTTAGTTGCCACTAAAATATCCCCACCTTTAAACACTGCATCCTCGCCAACTAACTGTTGTTGTTCAACTTTATCTTGATGCGCTTTACGATCTTGGTGCTCGTAATTGAGTGCCGCACCACCGAAGCCAGCAATCCACAGAAAGCCGAACAATGTCGGAGCAATTAGTGCACCACCAATCATTTCACGAACCGTTCTGCCACGTTAAACTCGTGCAATAAACATCCCGACAAACGGTGCCCATGTTAACCACCACGCCCAGTAAAATGCAGTCCACCAGTTCTGCCATTGAGAGTCTTTTTGTGCATCGCTCCACAGACTTAAGCCCACAATGTTTTGCATATAATCTGCTGTACCTTCTAGGTAAGTATTTAAAATATAACGTGTAGGCCCGAAGACTAAGACACCTGCTAGTAGCAGTAATGAAAGCACTACATTCCAAACAGATAGAATTTTGATACCGCGCCCAACACCTGACATAACAGACATAATGGCCAGAAGAGAAATCACAAAAATCATGATTATTTGGTTGCCAATCGTCACCTCAATGCCAAACAAGCGCTCCATGCCGGTGCTCATTTGCACAACACCTAGGCCAAAAGACGTTGCAATACCAAACGCAGTAATTGCCACGATCGTAATATCAATCGCGTGTCCCACCCAGCCATTGAGTAGTTTTTCTCCGAATATAGGCGTCAATGCTGAGCGGATTGTCAGTGTTTTTCCTTTGCGATATGAAAAGTAAGCCAAGCCCAGAGCCGTCATGATATAAAGCGCCCAAGGATGAAGACCCCAGTGAAAAAAGCTCAAACGTATGGCTGTTTGAGCCGACTCATTACTTAGCTCTGTCGCTGAAAAGGGGTTACTCGCGTAGTGCCACATGGGCTCTGCAACCGACCAAAATCCCATTCCCGCGCTAAACAGCATTGAGAGCCAAGAGCCTAAGCTAAACTCTGGTTTTTCATCGTCTTTACCCAACTTAATGTTGCCGTATTTACTCATCATCAGATAAATTAAATACATCAACACACCGGAGGCCATCACCAGATAAAATCATTTAAAATTAAGCAAGATATCACCCGATACTTGCGTGAATAATGCCTCTGCTTTGTCTGCTAATACACCACAGATAACTACAAAACCAATAATAAGTGTTTTTGATATGAGTGTGACAGTAGGATCTATCCCACTGAACATTCCATCATTTTCGCGCATGTCAATCTCCGTTTTTATTATGTATTTGTGCTCGTTCACTCTAAACCCTAGCTGTGCTCAATAAGCGCTGAGCACAGCCGTAGGTAAAAAGTAGAGCAGCATGCTGCGAAAATTATTGATCTAAATCAAACGACTTTTCTGCGCTAGATAATGAGTTTTTGTCATGCTTTTGTTAACTCAATGATTAGGAAGCAGCTATTAACTCAACCAATCTTGTTGCCAAGGATAGCTTGAGAGCTCACTCACTCCCTCCTTGGTAATTAACACTTGTTGTTCTAGTTTTACTCCCTCGCCTGCGCCTTGCGCACCGATATAGCTTTCAACACACACCACCATATTCTCTTCAAACACCCCGTCATAGCCCGCACTGTTCCAATCAGCTCCATTGTGAGCAATTGCGGGATACTCATCGGCAAGCCCTACACCATGGCTAACACAGCAATAGCGATTGTGGTAGAACTCATTGGGGATCTTCCAAGCGCGCTGGCTGAACTCTCGATAGCTAAGCCCCGCTCTGAGAAGCGCCATATTGGTTTGCACTTGCTCATAGGCCAAATGATACAAACGACGCTGCTCTGCGCTAGGTTGAACATGCCCCACTGTCCAGGCTCTGGAGATATCAGCACAATAACCATAAGGGCCAATTAAATCCGTATCAAAACACACCAACTCTCCTTGGTTCATCACCCGATCACTTGACTCTTGCATCCAAGGATTAGTGCGTGGCCCGCTACTGAGTAGACGAGTTTCGATCCACTCTCCGCCGTGGCGAATGTTTTCATAGTGCAGCCAAGCCCAGAGCTCGTTTTCGGTCATGCCGGGCTTGAGTTCATGGTGCATGCGCGCAATACCGCGCTGGCACACATCTATTGTCCAACGCATTAAGGCTATCTCATCCGCAGATTTTACTTTGCGTGCCTCTTCCATAATACGATGCCCATCCACCAAGTGAAGTCCTTTTTCGCGCAGTAAATCTAGCCCTTCAAAATCCGCTTTATCTACCGCCAAACGTTTGTCACCGGGCGCATGTTTGTTAAGTTGAGCCATAATATCGTCAGCCCATTGTTGCACCTTTTCGTGAATACGATTCCCTGCACCAAAGTAACTCCAGTTTATCGCTGTTCGCACTTCATCGACTTGTTGATTACCGGTAAGTAAGTGCTCACAGTTGTGGAACTCCCATACAATGGCAGGCCCTTGAGCAAAAATAAGGCTGTATCGAGCGTAATTGTGGAGCGTCCAAACTTGCATGTTTGAGCTATCGGTGGCGTAGCGAATATTGACTGGGTCGTACAATAAAATAGCCGCGCAGTCATGCGCTTTTAGCTGTTCTCGCACCCTCTGCAAACGGTACTGGCAAGCTCTTTGATGCACCTCAGCAGGCACAGGGTTAACCAAGCTGGTATCTAAATCATTTTGCTGCATATATTTATTCTCATCGTTTGATTTTAAGCAAATCCCTTTTATACCTGTGCCTCAAGCTGTGCGTAAAACGATAAGAAATCATGAGCTCATTGATTAAACTCATAAGCCACCCGTTTTCAATCCTGCAAAATTATCCGTATTTAACCAATTACTCACTGACAGGTTTGTACTTCAAAGACTTAGAATAACTCCTATCTAGTCGTAATCAATGCATGAGTTTTTATCATGCATTATGCCCCAAAAAGTCGTTTGTCAGCTCCCATTCTCACTTTGTATTATCGAGTAAAACCAAAGTGCTGTAGTCAGTGTAACTGATAACTTATGCACTGCTTTAAATGCGCCAAATAAGCACTAAAAAGACCTCCTTAACGTCTTTAAAAGTTGCTTAAAATATAACAAGAACAGGTCTTTAAGGGCCTAAAGCTGAGATCTCACTCATGACAACAACCAAAAAACATCACATCCCCCTTACCACTCTTGACGCCGTCCGCAAACCTATCGCAGAGGCTAACGGCATGCCCAACGCTGTGTATGATGACCCTGCCCTGTTTGAATACGAGCGCGATAATGTATTAGGCCGCAATTGGGCCGGTTTACTTTTCTCTAGTGAGCTTCCTAAAAACGGTTTTGCTAAACCGGTAGATTTTATGGGCTTACCGTTAGCTGTGATGCGCAACCGCGAGGGTGAAATCAAAGTTTTCCATAATGTGTGCAGCCATCGCGGCATGATCTTGCTACGTGAAGAAACCGAAGTGGAAGGCATGGTGCGCTGCCCTTACCATTCATGGACTTATGATCTCAATGGTAACCTAAAAGGTACACCGCATATCGGCGGCGTTGGCAAGCATAGTGCTGAGGGATTTGTCTGTGAAAAGCACGGTTTACGGAGTGTAAGATCAGCCGTATGGAACGACATCGTATTTATTAATCTATCAGCTGATGCGGTAGAATTTGATACTTTTATCCAACCGCTAATTGAGCGTTGGGAAGCTTTCACCGGTGCTAATGGGCTCGACAAAGTAGAAATCGCAGCAACAGGCTCAAGCATGGAGCTTATCGTTGAATCTAACTGGAAACTCGCTGTAGAGAACTACTGCGAAGCCTACCATCTACCTTGGGTTCACCCAAGTTTGAATACTTATTCCCCCCTCGATCAACACTACAACTTAATCGTTAATGATGAGATGTCAGGACAAGGCAGCTACAACTACAACCTATCCGATATTGCCGGTACTCAGTTACCGCAATTCCCTGATTGGCCACAGGAGCAAATTCGTCAGGCAGAGTACATTTCACTGTATCCCAATATCTTACTTGGGGTGCAAGCCGATCACGTGTTTTCGATCATTTTAATGCCTCAAAGCAATAGCCGCACGCTGGAAAAACTGCAACTTGCATATGTCGGCAAAGAAGCGACTGGAGATGAATACGCGGCGTGTCGCTCAGCGGTACTAGAAAGCTGGAAGGTTGTTTTTGGAGAAGATGTGTTTGCGGTAGAGGGCATGCAAAACGGGCGCAAATCCCCGGCTTTCCAGGGCGGTGTATTTTCACCTGTACTAGATGGTCCAACACACCACTTCCACCAGTGGGTTGCCTCTCAGTACGCCAAAGATTGCTAGCACGAGGCCCTGTGGCTTCTAGCAGAGTTAGGCTCTGCTAGAAGCTGCATGATTTAAAGTGTTGGCGATCTGTGCCTAATAAAAACAGTTAGCAGTGCCACTGCTATCACTCAATTTACCCCGGGGAATTACCATGAAACCGAACAATCACTGGCTCAATTTTATCAACGGACAATGGTGCGATTCATCCGAACACACCCTTATTAGCGATCCGGCAACAGGCGAAAACTTTGCAACTATCGCTTGCGCCAGCCCAGAAGATATCGATAGCGCCGTAAAAGCAGCGCGAGAGTGCGTTGAATCTCGTTCTTTATCTGCTTGTCGACCTGCTGAGCGCGCTCAAATGATGTTGCGTATAGCTCAAGAGATCAAAGCGATTGCCGAGCAAGCAGCCCCGTTATTAGTCAAAGAGAACGGTAAAACATTGGCAGATGCCAAAGAAGAGTTCCTAATTGCGGCGCGCTACTTTGAGTACTACGCCGGAATGGCTGATAAAATTGAAGGCAAGTCTATCCCTTTGGGTGATGATTACATTGACTTCACTTTTTACGAGCCAGTGGGCGTTTCAGCACAAATTGTTCCATGGAATTTCCCCGTTGATATCTGCGCACGCTCTTTAGCACCAGCTTTAGCTGCAGGTAATGCAGTGGTTATCAAGTCCCCAGAACTTACTCCTCTAGCGATGACTTGGCTGGTAACAGCTTGTCAGCGTGCCAATGTGCCTGCGGGCGCTGTCAACTTGCTTAACGGCAAAGGCTCTGTTGCAGGCGCTGCGCTAGTTGAACATCCAGATATCAATCAGATTGTTTTCACCGGATCAGTGCCGACTGGGCAATTGATTTTACAATCTGCTGCGAAGTACGCCGTACCTAGCGTCATGGAATTAGGTGGAAAATCTGCCGCTGTAGTGTTCGAGGATGCAGATATAGAGCAGCTAATCGAAAGCGTTAAATGGGGTATCTATTTTAATGCCGGACAAGTGTGTTCAGCCATGTCGCGTATATTGGTACAACGCGAAATTTACTCATTAGTAGTTGAGCGCGTCACTGCTTTAGCCGCAAGTCTTGAAGCTGGCTCAGGCATGGAGCAAGCAGCACTGACACCGCTGATTTCTGCTCAGCAACAGCAACAAGTACTAGCGATGTGTGATAAGGCTCAAGCACAAGGTGCACGCTTAACCACCGGCGGAAATACAGTTGCAGGTCTAAAAGGACACTTTGTTGAAGCCACTGTTTTTGCCGATGTAACCGCCGAGATGGAGATTTTCAGCACTGAAGTATTTGGCCCTGTCGTTGCCATTACGCCATTTGATAGCGAAGAAGAGGCATGGCAACTTGCCAATGGTACGGATTTTGGCCTAGTCGCTGGAGTCTTTACTCAAGACTTAAGCCGCGCAATGCGTGCCAGCAGAGCACTGCAAGCAGGCCAAGTCTTTGTTAATGAATGGTATGCAGGGGGCATTGAAACGCCGTTTGGCGGGATTGGCCTTTCCGGCTTTGGTCGTGAAAAAGGCCAGGAAGCACTCTACAGCTACGTCAATACCAAGAATGTTGCTATTCGAGTCGCTGCGGCTAAAGCATAAAAGAACAACACAAAAAGTGAGAGAGAAACATGAAGAAGTGGCTTTGTATTATATGCGGCTGGATTTACGATGAAGCTAAAGGCTGGCCGGCAGATGGTATCGCACCCGGTACTCGCTGGGAAGACATCCCCGATGACTGGGAGTGCCCAGAGTGCGGTGTTGCAAAATCAGACTTTGAGATGCTTGAAATAAGTGAACCTGTGGCCGCTGAAAGTCATGCTCCTGTACCTGTGCAAGAAGCACCTATTGTGATTATTGGCAGTGGCTATGCTGGCTATCAATTAGCGCAAGGCATCCGCCAGCGTAACGCTGACAGGGCCATTGTTATCTATACTGCAGATGATGGTGCCAACTATTCAAAACCTAGCTTATCAAATGCACTTAGCCGCAAAAAAGCAGCGCAGGATTTAGTCAGCGAGACGCTATTAGAGGTTGAGCAACGCTTAAACATCCGCATTCACGGGCATTGTAAAGTTCACAGTATTGACTCAAAACAGCACACTATAACCACTGATTTTGGTCAACAAAACTATAGCAAATTGATTTTTGCCACAGGCGCTTCTCCTATCAAACTCTCCTTTTCTGGCAATCTTCCTGAACAGGGCGCACAAGACGTGCTCAGTATCAACGATTTGCAAAATTACCGCCACTTCAGAGAAAAGCTCGAAACACACCCAGCTGCCAACTCAGGCAAAGGTTTGCGCATTGCCATTATCGGCAACGGCCTTATCGGTTGCGAATTTGCCAATGACCTGAGTAACCAAGGCCACAGTATTGCTGTGATTGGATTAACTGCATGGCCGATGGATCGATTAATTCCTCAACCCATCGGTGAACAATTGGCGCAAAACCTAGCTGAGCAGGGTGTGCAATGGTATCTACAAAACAGCGTTAAAAGCATCGATAAACGTGATACAGGCTATCAACTAAGCTTAAATGCAGGGGAAACCATCGAGGCAGATCTTATTATCAGCGCTATTGGCTTAGCACCGCGTATTGAGCTTGCGAAAGAAGCGGGGGTTAACTGCGATCGTGGCATTATCGTCAACGGTGGGCTGCGTACCAATGTTGCTGATATCTATGCACTGGGAGATTGCGCACAAATTAACGGCCAATTACTCCCTTACATTGCGCCAATTAACCACGCCGTCAATGCATTGGCAGATTGCCTTTTAGGTAAACCGAGAATGGCTATTTATCCGTTAATGCCTGTCATCGTTAAAACCCCTGCTCTGCCATTAACTATTTTGAACCCACCACTAAATGCAAATGAAGAAACTAAAGGAGAGTGGCAAGTAGAAGACACCCCTGAAGGCCTGCGCGCTTTCTTTAAAGACAGCAGCAATAATATTCTCGGCTTTACACTATCAGGTGAAACCACCCAACAACGCCAAAAATGGCTGGAGCAAGTCACCCAATGAGCAAGATCAAATTACCTGCCGATGACAACAGTTGCGGCTGGTTTGAAACACTTCCCCAATCACTTAAGCCACAACAGCGCAGTGCTGTTGCCAGAGGAAAAATTAAAGCCGACTGGCTAGTGATTGGCGGTGGTTTTGTCGGTATGGCAGCTACCCGCCGCCTTGCCGAGTTACACCCCCAAGCACACATTGTACTACTAGATGCCCAGCACATTGGCGAGGGCACATCTGGGCGCAACTCTGGTTTTATTATTGATCTGCCCCACAAAGGCGATCTCGTTGGCAAAGATATCGAGCGTAAACAAAAGTTTATCTCTCTTAATCGCGCCGCTATTGATTATTTGCAAACACAGGTTGAGCGCGATCAAATCGACTGTAACTGGTCTCATAGTGGCAAATTACAGGGAGCGGTCAGCGATCGAGGTATCCGCTTTTTAGATCACTTTCAAGTGTTACTTAAAGAGCTGGGAGAGCCATTTGAGGTGCTCGATAGTGCAGCATTGCAGAAAAAAGTAGGCACTTCTTACTATCGCCAAGCGCTTTTTACACCGGGTTGTGTACTCATGCAGCCTGCAGCTTTAATGCGCGGCGTGAAAGAAAACTTACCCGATAACGTAACTGTGTATGAAAACACCCCTGTACTCGAGCTAGAGCAGCGCCAAGAGCGCTGGCTTGCACGCACCAAAGATGCCGAATTTAGTGCACCAAAGGTCATTTTAGGGACCAACATTTTCACTGAGCAGCTCGGTCATTTAAAGCACCGAATGATCCCAATCATGACCTTTGCCAGCATGACACGCCCTTTGAATGATGCAGAATTTACAGCATATGCTGCTGAAACCGATTGGGGCTTAACACCTGCAGACTACGCTGGCACTACCTTGCGTATGACTGCAGACAGACGCCTAATCGTACGCAACCAATATCGCTTTGTGCCCAACTACTCCAGCTCTTATCAAGAGCGCTCAGAAATTAGTGTAATGCATCGCAATGCTTTAAAAGCACGCTACCCAATGCTTGAGAACGTAGAGTTTGACTACACTTGGGGCGGTGTTTGTGCACTTTCACAAAATTACACCTCTTATTTTGGTGAGCGCAAACCCGGCTTATTTATCTCTTGTTGTCACAATGGTGTAGGCGCTGCGCGCGGCACTATTTCTGGAAAGCTACTCGCCGAAATGGCCAGCGGCGGTGACAGTGACCTACAGCGCTTCATGGTAGAAGTGTCCGGTAAGCCCTCAAGGCTGCCCCCTCAACCAGCATTAGGTCTTGGGGTGCGCACCCGTATCAAAGTTGCAGAATGGGTGAGCCGCAGCGAAGTGTAACGCTTGGCTCCTGTTCACTCTCTTTTCATTCTAAGGAAATTTATGTCTAAAGCTCAATTAATTAAAAACAGCGATATCGTCTTCAACCACCGCGGCGGGCCACCGGGTCATGCACAAGTGGGCCGGGCAATTTCAACAGACATCAGCAGTAGCATGGGTGCTGGGCTGGCAAAGTTTGATAACTGCTCTATTGAATGGACAGTGCTCTACGATGAGGTGGTCTACGTTATTTCTGGTACATTCGTATTGGTAGTTGAAGGCGAATCTCTGATTGGAGAAGCCGGAGATGTGCTGTGGATTCCCAAGGGAACCGAACTTAAATATGAGGGCCAACAAGCCACTATTTTTTATGCGGTATACCCCGGAAACTGGAAGCAGATGCTCCAAGCATCTTAACGCTCAACTACCCACATTTACGCGGTTCTGATTCATCCCGTGATAAGGCGCTATATTTGCGAATTCCCATTTGCAAATATAGCGCGAAAGCCCTGTCGCAAATATTCAATACTTATGCAGAGTAAGCCGAGATACTGCTTCTTCCCATCCATTGCCTTAGGAGCCAATAAATGAAGCTGAAATACACTATTCTCTATGTTGAAAATGTAGAAGCTACCTTGAGTTTTTATCACGCTGCTTTTGGATTCAACATCCAAATGTTACATGAAGGTGGTGATTATGGAGAGTTAGCGACAGGTAACACTACACTCTCCTTCTCCTCATTCGCGCTGATGAAGTCGCTGAATAAAGCAGTACAGGCGCCTGATAAAGATGCAGCCTGTTTTGAAATAGCCTTTGAAGCTGAAGATGTACAACAAGCCTTAGATAAAGCGGTTTCAGCTGGCGCTATTTTAATCCAGCCGGTAAAGGAAGAACCTTGGGGACAAACCACTAGCTATGTTAAAGACCCAAATGATTTTTTGATTGAGATATGCTCTGCGGTCGGTTAACTGTATGCGGGCTCAGCGAGTAACGCTTTTAATTCACCGTCTGCTTTTAGTTGATTTGGCGTCAAACTAAACCAACGCTGCATTTCGCGGCACATATGTGCTTGATCTGAATAATTATAAGCGGCGGCGACATCGACTAAGCAGTCATATTGATCTAGCGCTCTCGCTGCATTACGCGCTCTAGAAAGAGCAAACCAAAAAGACGGAGTACGACCTGTGTTAATCATAATTAAACGCTGTAAAGTACGGGTTGACACCCCTAACTCACACGCTCCTTTTGCGATAGATTCAACCCCTGACGCCAAACACTGTAAAGCATTGCTCACAGTCGTTGAATGTATGCAAAACTCATCAATTGAATCCTTTTCTAACAGGCTTTGAGGTGAATGGTCTTTTAAATAAGCTTGTAACTGCGCCGCATCTATAGAAACACCTGCCTGAAGGCGGATACCCCGCATCAGCTCACCTGCTTGAACACCTACTTGATAAGTAGCAGTGCTTAACTCGCTCAGCATCCAGCCATAACCACTGTCTGCTTGGTCATCTTGATAGATGATGTAATCGATACATCCGTCGGGAATCACACGTGTAGATGCCGCTAGTTCCGGCTGATAATGCCAAGTGACAATAGCACTCTGTGCAACTGAAGCGTTTGAATAGTAATCCCTTTGTACACTATTATTTTGGATGCTCATTTACTCTCTCATTTAAGTAAAACATCATACCCAGCCAATTTAGCACTTTCAGCCATTTGGGTAATTCCCGCATAGTCAGTATCATTCAATACGCTAAAGCCTTTTACGTAAAAACCCGCAGCCGATTGCGTTGCTAAAGTCTCATCTAGCGCACTATTCAAAGCAGATCTCAGCTCATTGATTTGCTCAGGCACCAATGTCTTATTGGTAATAAAAGGCAGTCCGGGTTGTTCGTCCGACCAACAAACCACGGCCAGTTGGGCTGCTGTTTCAGGCTCAAAATCCTTCATCAACTGCCAGCAAACTGCATCAATCGCGCAAATATCAGCACCTCCATTCGCCACCACTCTCATAGAATCGCGATGCGAGCCGCTCTTTTTTAACCCCTGCAAAAATGGAGCATTTACCCCTTCTCTCACCAAGGTGCCTAGCAATGCATTACAACCCGATTGAGAACGAAAACTATTAACAGCCGCTATTGCACCTGCAAAATCACACAACTGCTTACGCGTATCTGATTTTCTGCGCAATATCACACTGCGATAGCTAGCATCTAAACAGCCCTCGACCGCATAATGCGGCGTCGCAACAAGTTGCACAGAGCCTTTTAGTTTTGTTACATAAGGAAAGCCACACGTTTGGGCGAGCAAGGTTTGGGGGTTTAACCACACATCATAAGCATCTCGATCAGTCGCTAGGGAGTTATCAACATCAAACCCTTGGGCTTTTAGTCTGTTGATAAGTGCAGACCAAAACGGATTTATTGCGTTTAGAGCTTCTGGCCAGTTGTACATTCCATACGCTGTGATCAAGCCTCAATTCCTCGTGATGCCACTAAGATGCTAATAATTTGATCCTTTTGTGCATTATCAAAACCTCGCAATGGAATTTTAGAACGCTCCCCATCGCTAGCTATGACAGTGATTTGATGCGAACGACTCACCTCATCAAACTCAAAACGACAGTCTTCTCGCTCAACGACTTGCATACTTGTTTTACGATACCCGAAGCTAACTTGTTCAAGCGTAATAATTACCTTTAACAAATTATATCGATAAGGAAATAACGAATAAGTCCGAGATCTTCCCTGTGGCTAACTAAGAGGCCAGATCCGCGAAAGATGGCGCAGTGAATGGCCAGTCCTTTACAAGCTGTCTGACAAAGGAGATGGCCTCTTAGTTAGCCACCCTACGGGGCACACAGGATGTTCCGTGATCTTTGTTAATGCTTTTCGCCGGGCAACCAGCCCTACTGTAAGCATTGCCTCAATCACGAAAAATCCTGTGTGCCAGGGGCGTCTAGGACTTGTTCGCTATTTCCTCTACTACTGATACCTACAAGCAATGCATTACCAAAATTTTTACCCGCGAATGCCCCTTGAAAATATTGCTGCTGAATTACTTCAAACACCACTAAAAGAGCCAAAATCACAAACAATGTTTTAAACGAAAACCGACTCTTAGCAACAAATTCGACTGACTCTGTCATTTGAAATACCTTACCCTTTTGTTAAGCGCTTATTTACTTTTAGCTTTTAGCTCTTAGCTTTTAGCTCTTAGCTTTTAGCTTTTAGCTTTTAGCTTTTAGCTCTTAGCTCTCAACTCTCAACTCTCAACT
>CAKZOD010000020.1 GCA_937136055.1 uncultured Oceanospirillaceae bacterium
TTGAATTTAACACCCTGGCAAATTTATAAGCGATTACTTCAGTATATTGTTCCCTACCTTGGTTTCTTTGTTCTTAGTATCTGCGGCTATATATTATATGCGCTCACTCAAACCGGCTTTGCTGTGTTAATGGAGCGTATTATTGCACAGATGGATGAACCTTCCGCTAATGCCTATATTTTCCTGCCATTAGCTATCATGGGGATCACCTTTGCAAGAGGCCTAGGTGGGTTTATCGGCACCTATTGTTTAGACCGAGTTGCCTTTAGCGTAGTGTTTGAATTGCGTAAGCAAATTTTCGCCTCGGTTATGTCTCTTCCTAGAGCCGTTTATCTGCAAAAAGATTCAGGGGCATACTTAGCTGTGCTTATTTATAACGTTGAGCAGGTGACATCGGCCTGCACATCAGTTGTTCGAACACTGGTGCGTGAAGGTGCGACCGTGATAGGTTTGATAGGTTATTTGGTCTATCTAAACTGGCAGCTTTCTCTGCTCTTTTTTGCGGCAAGCCCCTTTATTGCGATTGTGATCAGTGTTGCTTCAAAGCGCTTTCGTAAATTGGCCAAAAACATGCAAAGCTCAATTGCTGATATTACTCATGCAGCAACTGAAAGTTTGCAAGGTAATGAGGTGGTCAAAACATTTGGCGGTTATGACAGTGAAGTTAAACGCTTTAATCAAGCCAGTGATGAGTTTCGTCGCCAGTCACTGAAAATGACTGTGACCGCAGCGCTTAACTCTCCAGTAGTGCAAATGTTTGTGTCTATTGCGATGGCACTATTGATTTTTGTAGCAATGTACCCTGGATTAATGGAGCGCATGCCTGCAAGTGAGTTTGTCGCTTTCTTGGTGACTGCGGGTTTAATTGCTAAGCCGTTACGCGCACTAACTGAAATAAACGGACCTTTGCAAAAAGGTATCGCGGCCGCAAAAAGCTTATTTGATTTGATTGACCAAGATGCTGAAATTGATAATGGCTCGCAAACAGTTGAGCGTGCAAACGGAGAGCTTGTTTTTGAGAATGTTTCATTTAGCTATACCAAAGATTCGTTATTGAAAGACATTCAGTTCTCAGTAAAAAGCGGCGAAACGGTTGCTTTGGTTGGGCGCTCTGGTAGTGGAAAAACAACCTTAGTGAACTTGATTCCGCGTTTTTTTAATAATACTCAAGGTACGATTTCATTAGATGGAATACCGATCGAGGATTACAAATTACAAAATTTGCGCGAACAAATTGCGATAGTCAATCAGCAGGTCTTTCTGTTCTCAGGCACTATTAAAAGCAACGTCGCTTATGGAAGCTTAGAGCACAAAAGTGATGAGCAAGTTAGGGAGGCACTTGAAATAGCAAATGCCACTGAGTTCGTTGACAAACTACCACAGGGGATACACACCCCCTTAGGAGAGAAAGGCTTATCGCTATCAGGAGGCCAGCGTCAGCGTCTAGCAATCGCAAGAGCGGTATTAAAAGATGCCCCTGTGCTTATTCTAGATGAAGCAACTTCGGCACTTGATAATCACTCTGAGCGTTATATCCAACAGGCGCTTGAGCGTGTTATGCAAAATCGTACAACCATCGTAATTGCTCATCGATTGTCGACTATTCAAAATGCCGACACTATTTTAGTGATGGAAGACGGTGAAATTGTTGAGCGTGGTGATCACTTAGCTCTACTTGATAAAAATGGCTTATACGCTGAACTTTATCAACAAGGTTTTGACCAAGACTCATCACAGAGTGAAAGTTCTTAAGTAAAATATGCAATAAAAGGCTAGCAAAGGTAGGCGGCCCAATTAGTTTAGTAGGAGAAATTGTAAGTGCTTGAATTAACAATGCCAGAATTTAATAAAACGCGCATGCTAGTGATTGGCGATATTATGTTAGATCGCTATTGGCACGGTGCCACAGAGCGTGTTTCTCCTGAAGCTCCCGTACCTGTTATAAATGTTACACGCCAAGATGATAGACCAGGGGGAGCAGCTAACGTTGCATTGAATACAGCAGCTCTGGGTGCGCAAACGCATCTTTTAGGTTTAGTTGGTAAGGATGAGGCTGCAGCAGTGCTGAGCTCTCGTTTGCAGGCCGCAGGTGTCGCCTGTCATTTTACGAACACTAGCTCAGAGCCGACGATTACTAAGCTGCGCGCGATTAGCCGAAACCAGCAATTGATACGCATGGACTTTGAACAGCGATTCTCTGCAAGTTATGCGAGTGATCTGAATAAATCGGTCGCGGAACATCTTGATGCGGCTGACGTCGTCATTTTATCTGATTACAACAAAGGTACGCTAAGTGATTGCCAAAGCATTATTAAATTGGCAAAAGCGCAGGGTAAACAAGTGCTTGTGGATCCTAAAGGGAATGACTTTAGCCGCTATAAAGGTGCCACACTGCTGACACCAAATATGTCTGAATTTGAAGCGGTGGTAGGTCACTGTGAAACCGAAGAGCAGATTATTAATCGCGGTGCTGAGTTAATTACTCAGTTAGGCTTAGAGTGCTTGCTAATTACCCGCAGTGAAAAAGGCATGACATTGCTGCAAAAGGAAGGCACAGAAACTCACTTTCCTGCGCAGAGCCACGAAGTTTATGATGTGACAGGTGCAGGGGATACTGTGATATCCACACTGGCCGCAGCGTTAGGCGCAGGGCAGAGTATGCAAGAGGCCGTAGCTATTGCGAATATGGCTGCGGGTATTGCGATTGGCAAGTTAGGCACTTATGCGATCAGTGGCCCAGAAATAGGTAAAGCGATTGCAGCAACCAAGCGCAGCGCTAGAGGCGTCGTCAGTGAAGAGCAACTTCAAATAGCTGTAGAAGATGCTCGTCTAGCGGGAGAAAAAATCGTTTTCACCAATGGCTGTTTTGATATTTTACATGCGGGTCATGTGGGTTATTTAGAACAGGCTAGGCAGCTAGGGCAGCGCTTAGTCGTTGCGATCAATAGTGATGCATCCGTGAAGCGTTTAAAAGGTGAGGGTAGACCTATTAACTCTGAAGATCGGCGCATGATAGTGCTATCGAGCTTAGAGGCGGTAGATTGGGTTGTATGTTTTGATAAACCAACACCTGAGCATTTGCTAGAGCTTATAAAGCCAGAAGTGCTTGTAAAAGGTGGCGATTACGGTATTGAAGGAGTTGTCGGCGGAGATTTTGTGCGAAGCTATGGTGGCGATGTGCAAGTGTTGTCACTGTTAGATAATTGCTCTACCACGGCGATTGTTGAGCAAATCAAAGGGTAGGGTTGTTAAGCCAAAAGAAATACGTTTTCAAAGTGATCTGTGATGCATATCAATACCTTGTTTTAAAGGAGTCGCTATTATCCTCATACATTAAATGAATGAGGATAGGCAGATGAGTTGTTGTGGTGGCTGTGGCGGACAAGATAATGAGAAGCCAAAATCTGAAGAAGTAAAAGAGAACACACCAGAAAAATCTGAAAAGTGATCTTGCAGTGCTTGCATGCGTGATTAAACGGCTCGCAAGCGCATAAAACACCAGTATTTAAAGAATGTTTCCAGTACGTAAGTACTAACTTATGATTCCCTTCATTGGTCCAGCGTTAAAAACTTTTCCACATTCGCACGTAAGTTTGCCTCTGTAATAGTTCCTATCACAGCGCTACTCACCGCCTGTTGAGCAAAGATCAATTTTAAGCTTTCACGAACAGGATCTTTCATTGCACTTTGTTGTAAATGACCTGATGCAAATGCTTTTTTAATAAAGATGCCTTTGTTGTGCTGCTCAGCATATTCAATCACAGGTAGCTCGTCTTGATTGACTAAGTTGTAAGTTACCATGGCGCAATCAGCTTGCTTAAGTGCGCTGATGCCGCCGTCTATTGTTTTAGTCGACATACCTATTGCTCGCACTTTTCCTTGTTGCTTAAGAGTAGCGAGTGTTTCCAGTGCTCTGTCTTGTTGAATTATTTTTAGATCGTTGCCATCAGAGTGAATCATTAAAATATCTAAGTAATCAGTATTTAAACGCTTTAAGCTGCGTTCAACGCTGTTAATAATTGCCTTAGCAGAGAAATCGAAGTGTGATAAGCCAGAATTATTATCGAATTCTTCGCCTGCTTTAGAGCTTATTATCCATGATTGTCTGTCATGAGTGTTGAGGAGTTGACCTAGGCGTTCCTCACTAAGACCGTAAGCGGGGGCTGTATCTAATAAGTTGATCGATAATTCGCGGCAGATATCAAGTAAGCGTAATACTTGTTGGTCATCGGGAATTGTAAATCCATTGGGGTATTTAACACCTTGGTCGCGGCCGATTTTTACTGTGCCGAAACCAATCGGACTAACTTGAACACCCGTATCACCAATTGCTCTCGTTTTCATTTTGCATTCTGCCATAGTGGACCTAACCTACTGTCTATCAATGTTATTTAGCCGCTTCCCAAGCAAGCATGCTTGTAGAAGAGTGCTGTAAGTTATCGAGTAATTGCTTATCAGCAGTAAATTGAGCAATAACATTTTGCGACTTAAGTGCATCGATTACTTTGTCACTTAAATCAGGGGCTAATGCAAGTTTAGTCGGCCAGCAGACAAAGTGATTATCAGCACAGTGCATGAATGCACAATCGGGTCTGGAAAGGCTGCTCTGTTTAGGCTCTGCTCGGTCAATACGGATGGCCTGCCAGCTTGGGTTTTCAAGTGTGACCCAAGGTAATAAATCTTTAATCAGAGCTTTACCAGTATCAATTTGCTGTTGAGTACCACGCTCAACACCTGATTCAGCAATATCTCCGCCCAAATACCATGTGTAACTACCGTTTTGGTTAATGTGATGAGTGATTGTGACTAATGGTTTACTGCTGGCACCAATGCAATGGGCATAAATAGGCAGTGGCGTATTATGAGTAACAGCGAGCATATGCAGTGGGCGTGACTGCATCTGTGGTTGCGTGATATTCAAAGATTCTAAAATTGCCGCGTTACCTTGGCCTGCGGCAAAAATGAAGCGTTGAGCGTTAATACGCAAATCTTGCTGAGGGTCATACAAAGCGTTTATCTGTTGGCCTTGTTGTTGCCATTCACATTTTGAAGTATCGATTTGTAGGATGCGCGATTGATAAGGCGCTGCTAATTTCTTCAGTACCGTTGGTATATCTAAAACAATCTCGTTGAGCTTGTATAAGTTACCTTTAAAGCCAGAGTGGCTAAAGACGGTGGGGTAGTCAGCTTTATCAACATTATCAACGCGGCCGCTCATGCTTTTTTTGGCAAAAAATGAAGTGATTTTGGCGCCTAAAGAGCGCTGAGACCACAAATAGTGCGCGGCGCTTAATTGAGTAACACCACTTAGATCAATATCACCTTCACCAGCCAAGCATTTGCGCCAACGTGCAGGCATGTCCTTTATTGCATCAGAGGCCTGTGAAAGTACTCCGTTTAAGGCGTATTTCATGCCGCCATGGATGATGCCTTGAGAGCGAACGCTCTGTCCGCTGCCTAATTTGTCTGCTTCTAAAAGTATGACATCGTAACCTTGTTGGCTTAAGCTGTTGAGCATCCAAAGTCCGGCAATGCCACCGCCGACAATCACGATATCGGTGTTTAATTCGTTCATTTAGTTGTTACCTTGTATTCTCATTTGCATTCAAGAGGGTAGAAGGTTTAGTCGCTAATAAATGCTGAGCAAAATGTGCTAAATCTTGAAATATAGGGGTGCTAGCGGGTAACTCTGGGTGACGCTGTGTTTTGTCGCCTTTGCCTGTTTTTACAAGTGCCGTTTTAATGCTCAATGGCCAAGCAGCTTGTAAGTCGCGCAGGCTATCGCCTACCATCCAGCAGTTACTCGGCTGGGCAGCGGTAATTTGCAATATATGACTGAGCATTCCCGATTTTGGTTTTCTGCATTGGCAGTGGTCTGCATCGACATGAGGGCAAAACTCAATATGATCGATTTTACCGCCGGCTAGTGTCACTAATTTATCCATTTTCAGATGCATGGCATCGAGCGTCGCTTGTGAATAGTATTTGCGGCCAATGCCCGATTGATTCGTGGCAATGGCAATAGTGAAGCCTGCTTTTGATAAATCGGCGATTGCCTGGATGCTACCGGGCAGTGGAATCCACTCGTCTACCGTACGCACATACTTATCGCTATCTTGATTGATTACGCCATCGCGATCGAGAATGATTAACTGCATGAGTTCAGTTGTTCTCGAGCGCGCGTCTATCTGCTTCTTCACACAGCCAATGGCCAGCGAAAATATGCGCTTCTTGAATACGTGCAGTTTCAGTGGCAGGCACCGCTAGGATATGATCGGCGATTAATCTTAATTCTCCGCCGTCTTCTCCTGTCCAAGCCCAAGCAGTAACGCCCATTTCTTGAGCAATTTGCACCGCATCGATGATATTTTTGCTGTTACCTGACGTGGAAATACCGATCAGGATATCGCCAGGCCTTGCCAGTGCTGCTACTTGACGGCTAAAGACAGTATCGTAGCTGTAATCATTTGCGTGGGCAGTGAGAAGTGAGGTGTCGGTTGTCAAAGCAATAGCTGCGAGTGGTGCGCGCTCAGCTTTGTAACGCACAACAAACTCTGTCGCTAAATGCTGGCTGTCTGCCGCGCTGCCGCCATTGCCAATAAACAATAGTTTGCCACCGTCTTTTAAGCATTCATCGATTTGCTCGGATAACTGTGTGAGTACAGCTTCACATTCAGTCATTTTTTCGAATAGTTGTTGGTGGCGCTGCAGGGCGTTTAAGTAGCTAGACATAGTCTTGGGTAACCTCAGTAAATTTATTGAAATACTAACTGATAAGCGGTGCGCGATAAACTACAATAGCGGGCTAAGCTTAGATTTTAGTTCTCTGTCAGACAGTGAGTTCGCCCTTGCGTTTTATTTACAGTTGTATTTTTTATTTAATCACTCCTCTTTTACTATTAAAGCTATGGCGTCGTGGGGCTAAAGCACCGGCTTATCGCCAGCGAATTAGTGAGCGTTTTGGCTTTCCCTCTAAAGTATCTCCTTCACGCCCTTTATGGGTACATGCGGTATCTGTGGGTGAAACAGTTGCGATAGCCCCGGTGCTAAAAAAGCTTATGGCTAAACATCCGCAGCTACCAATACTGATCACAACTTCTACTCCAACAGGTGCTGATCGGGTAGCAAAAATATTTGCTGAGTTTCCACAAGTTTGGCATCAATACTGCCCCTATGATCAGCCGGCAGCGGTGGCAAACTTTATTGGCAAACAACAGCCGTTAGGTTTGTTGATTGTCGAAACTGAGCTTTGGCCGAATATGCTGGCACAGTGCAAACGAAAGCAAGTGCCTGTTGTGTTGGCAAACGCGCGAATGTCAGAGAAATCAGCTCGCGGCTATCGAAAGCTCGCGTCATTAACACAAGATATGCTCAATCAGCTCACGTTACTTATCGCACAGTATGAAAGAGATGCACAGCGCTTTGTAGAGCTCGGCTTGAGTGAAGATAAACTACGAGTAAGTGGCAGTATTAAGTTTGATGCGGATGAAGACCCTACACTGGATGAGCGAGCGGCAGCGCTAGGTGCTCAAATAGGTAGTAGAAAGGTGGTTATTTTAGGCAGTTCGCATGAAAGTGAAGAGCAAGGTGTATTGCAGCTAATGCCTGCACTTTGGGAGCAGTATCCCGATTTATTATTGATAATAGTACCAAGACACCCGGAAAGATTTGATCATGTAGCGCAATTAGCCGCACAGTACAGTGATAGAGTTGGCAGGCGCTCTTCGCAGGCAAGCTTTGAGAATTTGCAAATTTACATCGGTGATACCATGGGTGAGCTTAAACTGCTTTATAGTGTTGCTGATCTGGCTATCGTCGGTGGGAGTTTTGTGCCTTTAGGGGGGCAGAGCCCTATTGAACCAGCCAGCTTAGGTAAAGGTGTGCTGATGGGGCCGCAGCAGTTTAACTTCTCGGTAATTTGCCCAGAGCTAGAAAATGCAGGGGCCTTGCAAAGCTGTGAAGACTATTCACAAATAGCGCTGCATTTAACGGCATTACTGGCATCAGATGTTCAAGTGCGCGAGATGGGTAGTAAAGCGCAACAATATTGCCTAGCGCAACAAGGAGCGACTAATATGCTCCTTGAAGAGATAGATAAAGTACTGTTAGTGGAAAATTCTGCTCACTCGCGGTAACAATCGATGATATAAAAAGAACGATTTTTGTGAAAGTTTAAAAAGACAGGGATTTAACGTGAAAAACTACAAACTATTATTGAAGCTCAGTGTATTTACCAGTATTTTAATGCTGGCTGGCTGCGGCCAAAAAGGCCCGTTGTACCTAGAAAAATCTCCACCGCAAGCTCCGGTACAAGAAGAGGTTGAAACCTCGGCAAGTGATGCAACAGAGTAAATAACTTGCACGTATAGAGAATAAAAACAGTAATTTTTGAAGAGATGTTTAAATGGATAGTTTTGAGTACCGCAATAATCGATTGCACTGTGAAAATGTATTGTTAAGTGAAGTAGCAAAAGAATTCGGTACTCCGACTTATGTTTATTCAAGAGATGCTATTGAATTAGCATATTTAGAATACGCAAATGCGCTGGTCGGTCGTGATGACGATATGGTGTGTTTTGCTATCAAAGCGAACAGCAACTTAGCAGTGCTAGATATACTAGCTCGTCTTGGTGCAGGGTTTGATGTGGTATCTCAAGGTGAGCTTGATCGAGTGCTTAAAGCGGGTGGTCGTGCTGATCGTGTCGTCTTCTCCGGGGTTTCAAAGCAGTCTCGTGAAATTCGCAGAGCGTTAGAAGTTGGCATTCACTGTTTTAATATAGAATCAGAAGCAGAACTTGAGCGAATAGACGCTGTTGCAGGTCAAATGGGCATGATTGCTCCTATATCATTCAGAGTGAACCCAAATGTCGATGCCGGTACTCACCCATATATCTCAACAGGTTTAAAAGAGAACAAGTTTGGTGTCGCGATTGATGATGCTGAGCGTATCTATTTACGCGCTAAAAGCTTGAGTAATGTAGAAATCACTGGAATGGATTGCCACATTGGTAGTCAGCTAACAGAGCTAGCGCCTTTTATGGATGCTCTGGATAAGCTATTAATTTTAGTTGATCAGTTACAAGCGCAAGATATTACTATCAAGCACTTAGATCTAGGTGGCGGCTTAGGGGTTTGCTATACCGATGAAGTGCCGCCAAAACCAGGCGATTATATCGCTGCTGTGCTTGAAAAAATTGGCGATCGCGATTTAAACCTTGTTTTTGAGCCGGGTCGCTCAATAGTTGCAAACGCTGGTGTGCTGATCACTGAAGTGGAATATCTTAAACATAACGAGAGCAAAAATTTCGCTATTGTTGATGCTGCAATGAACGATATGCTGCGACCTGCGCTGTACAGCGCTTATTTAGATATATTGCCTACCGAAATAAACGAAGATAACACTGCTCATAGCTACGATATAGTAGGTCCTGTCTGTGAGACCGGTGATTTCCTTGGAAAAGATCGCACACTCAGTATTGAAGCGGGCGATATACTCGCAGTTTGTTCATCAGGCGCTTACGGTTTCACGATGAGCTCTAACTACAATACCCGTACCCGTGCTGCTGAGGTGATGATTGATGACAACCAAATGTATGAAATCAGAGCGCGTGAAACCTTTGAAGATTTGATCAAAGGCGAGAAATTACTACCTAAAGGTTAGTAGTAAAGATTTAGCGAATAAATAGACTGGAATAAATAATGTTATTACGTTTTACCAAGATGCATGGTTTAGGCAACGACTTTATGGTTGTTGATCTAGTGACACAGCGCTTCAAGTTTAACCCGCAGATGGTAAAACGCTTAGGTGATCGCAAGCTCGGTGTGGGCTTTGATCAGCTGTTAGTGATAGAAGTACCCTCTAATCCTGAAATGGATTTTCGTTATCGCATATACAATTCAGACGGTTCAGAAGTAGAGCACTGTGGCAATGGTGCGCGCTGCTTTGCACAATTTGTTAAAGATAAGCGCTTAACCGTTAAAAATAATATTAATGTAGAAACTGCTAAAGGCAATATGGTGCTAACAATTCGCGATGACCGCCAGGTCGAAGTGGATATGGGGGCTCCAATATTGTCGCCCAGTGAAATACCTTTTATCGCAGATAAAACACAACTTACTTACCCTATTGAAGTTGATGGTCAGGCAATGCAAATCTCTGCCATTTCAATGGGCAACCCTCACGGGGTGCTTGTTGTGGATGATGTGCATAAAACAGAGGTGGAAACACTAGGGCCTGCGATTCAGGCATTAGCTGATTTCCCTAACGGCGTTAACGTCGGTTTTATGCAAATTGTCGATGAAAACCAAGTTAATTTGCGGGTTTACGAGCGCGGTGTTGGTGAAACATTAGCCTGTGGAACAGGTGCATGTGCTGCAGTGGTTGCAGGGATTCAACGAGGTTTGTTAGCGTCACGGGTAAAAGTGAACGTAACTGGCGGTAATTTAGAAATTTTCTGGGAAGGTCAGGATGCTGATCCTGTGATTATGACTGGGCCTGCAACAAATGTATTTGAAGGAAAAATATTTTTATGAGTAATCCAGAGAGTAAATCAGGCACAGTGAGTAATTTGACGCGTGAGCAAGTTGCAGCCTTTTTACAAAACGATCCCGATTTCTTTATCGAGTATGAGTACTTGTTGGAAGTGCTATCCGTGCCACATGAGTCAGGCTCAGCGGTATCATTTGTAGAGCGCCAATCATCGATGTTACGTGAGAAAAATAAGAAGCTCACACTACATCTTTCTGATTTTTGCGACGCTGCGCGCCACAATGATGTGCAGTTTGAAAAAACCAAGCGTATGGTTTTATCATTATTAGATGCCAAAACACTGGATGATCTAGGTGATGCATTAGAAGAGAGTTTGTGTCGAGATTTTTACGGCGATGCGACGTCACTGATACTTTTCGCGGATCAACAGCTTACGGTTAATAATCGACGCATGATGCCACGAGAAATGGCAGGCCTTGTGGAACCTCTCATGCTTTCAAATGAGCCGAGCTGTGGAAATCTAAGCGCTGCTGAAAACCATTTTCTGTTTGAAGATCGCTCGGCAATGATTCAATCTGCAGCTGTCATTCCGTTAGTGCAAGGTGAAACCATAGGGCTGTTAGGCATTGGCAGTTTTGATGCAGACTACTTCCAATCTAGCCAGGGAACAATGTTCTTAAGCTATGTCGGTGAAGTGTTAAGCAGAGTTGCTTCGCGCATACTGCATGATAAATTAATTGCAGGTAACGCTAGCTAAAGCGCTAGTTGATTAATGCTGCTGGGCAAGTGACTAATGCATTCATTTAAAGCAGCAGCTAGTTTAGAAAAGCCGCTGCAACAGTATCTTCAGCGATTGCAGCGTAAATCTTTATCTCAGGGAAGCTTGGTTAATTATCGAAGTGATCTGACGCTATTTCTTCAGTTTATTGCCGATTACCGGCTGCAGCATTGGCAGGATTTAACCGCCAAACAAGCACAGGCCTTTTTTTATGATGGGCTGCACAAAGATAAAAGCCGAGCCAGTAGCGTAAGACAGCTCAGTAGTGTGCGCGGTTTCTTACAGTTTTTACAACAACACCAGCTATTGAGCTTTGATCCATTAGTTGGCCTTAAATTGCGAGCTGACATCGCGGCACAAAAAAGTACGCCCCTGTTAAGAGTCACTAAAGAAACGCCTACTAAAGCTCAGTGCGATCAGCTAGTGGGGTTTACAGCCGATAGTTTTCTCAGTGCGCGTGATAAGGCAATGATGCACTTGCTCATAAGCACGCCAATAGCGCTGTCAGAGCTAATAGATCTCGATGTGTTTAGTGTTAATTTTCAACAGCAAAGCATTGTTATAAAAAATAGAACGTTAAAAGAGCAAACTGAAGTGGATCATTTCAAGTTGACGGATGCTTGCCTTAATGACCTAAAGCTTTGGTTAGCTTACCGTCAGCAGAACATTTCTTTCGATCAGTGTTTGTTTATTTCAGAGCGCGGAAACGCATTAACAGCTAGAGCAGTTCAATTGCGAGTAAAATACTGGCGTGAAAAAGCAGGACTGTCTCGTTATACTTTGTCACAGTTTAAAAACGCTTTAAAAGGGCCTAACCAGCCTGTTTCGATTGATAGACATGCACTATTAACCTCCTTCATGAAAGCCCACCCAAGAGCGATACACGATGATTAAATGCCTTACTTTTGATTTAGACGATACACTTTGGGATATCCGTCCAGTGATTCGCCAAGTTGATTTAACACTTTATCAATGGCTAGAAGAGAATGCGCCAGCCTTTACCGAGCAGTTTGAGCTCGCTTATTTTGCTCACTTACGCCAAGAGGTGATAGATGATTATCCGCACATTGCGCACAGCGTTACCGATATCCGTAAGAAAGGGTTAGAGTTAGGTTTAGGCCGTGCAGGTTATCAGGGAGCGCTCAACAGTGAGCTTGTACAGCAAGGCTTTGATGTGGCTTTAGAAGCGAGACAGCGCGTAGACTACTTTCCTCATGTATGGCAAGCGTTAGATAAATTAAAAGCTCAGGGCTATCAAATGGGTGCGATTACAAACGGCAATGCGGATATATATCGTGTGGGTTTGGGTGATCATTTTGATTTTCAGTTTAATGCCCATGAAGCAGGTGTTGAGAAACCACACCCGAGTATTTTTGAACAAATGCTAACGCACGCGCAGTTAACACCACAGCAGGTTGTACATATTGGTGATAACCCAATTGCGGATGTTCAAGGTGCGCAGCAGTTAGGTATGGCGACTATTTGGGTGAATGTGATTACTCAGCAGTGGCAGCATGATTTCAAAGCAGACCAGGAAATTACCTGTATTAGTGACTTACCAAGCGCGGTACAAAAAATTGTAGATAAGATTTCTAAATAATGTGGATACGGCCTTATTTAGAGTAGGCGCTGAAAGTGCAAGCTTAACGGTATTTGGCATAGATTTTTTCGATTTCGCCACTCGCTTGCATTCGTTTCAGTATGCCATCGATTTGAGGGAGTAAGTCGAGATAATGAGATGTCTTGCTCATTAAAAAATGTAGCTCAATATCTGGGATATCAAGTTTTTGGTAAGTGATGTGCTGCTGTGGATCTACTTGCGCTAGGTAGTATTGCATAATGTGCATATTCTCAGGCACAAAATCGACTCTTTTTTTCAATAGCATCTTCGCTAATGCGCGCATTGAAACAACTTTACGTATATCCATCCCTGCTAAATTCCTAGCGACCCAGCCGTTTCCGTTTAAACTACCTATATGAAAGCCCTGTAAATCTTGAATGTCAGCTACTTTGGAAAATCTATCGTTTTTTAAATTATCTCTATGTAAAAAAGCAACTATACGACCAGTGATAATTGGTGTTCGTGTAGAGTCTGTGTAAGAGAGACGCTTTGGAGTTTTTACAGCGACATAGGCATCAAGCAGGCCTTT
>CAKZOD010000021.1 GCA_937136055.1 uncultured Oceanospirillaceae bacterium
GAGAGAGCAAGCCAGTAAAATGAACGGCGCCTTCATTTGCAATTGCTTTATCAATTGCCGTGATAAGCGCACTGTTTTTTTCAAATTCACCGTCCGCAATCGCTTTAGTAATACGGGTTAGGTTTTGATAAACAATTCTACCCGCACCAATATTCATATGACCAACTTCGGAATTACCCATTTGACCATCGGGTAAACCTACTGCGCTGCCGGACGTTTGAATTAAACTGTTTGGGTTTTCTGCCATTAGCTTATCCCATGTCGGCGTATGTGCGACTGTAATAGCTGAGGATTGGGTTTTCTCAATACCAAAACCGTCGAGAATAATTAGCGCTGCTGTTGACCGCGAAGCTGTCATTGGTGGTTTCCTTTCAATCAACCCGTTCGAATAAAACGAGCATGTATAAATTGGGATCTCAAATATTAAGATCTTTAGAGCTTTATTTTCAGGGGCTTATCCTACCGAAAAAACGCAAGCGCTAAAAGTAAACTAGCGGGAATCTGATCAATTGTTTTCCTTTAATTCAGCGCTAGCTAAAGCACTTAAGGTTATTCCAATTTAAGCGTATCAAATTTGCCTCATTTTCTATTTTTAATCGCAGTACTATCCGAACCTCAATTCCAGACTGGCTGATTACTTATCCGCTAATTACACAATATTGAGGATATTGTGGGACAAGCTCTTATCAGCATAGATTTGCCCATGTATACTTGGGCGCTGTAAATTTTGTCGGTAAGGTAAAAAATGGAACAATTAATCGAATTTATCACGAATAACTACATGTTAGTTTTAGCATTCTTACTGTGTTTAGGCATGCTGCTTTTCTCTGAAAGCAAAAAAGCAGGCGCAGCGGTTAGCACTAATGAAGCCGTGCAGCTAATCAATAAACAAGATGCTGTGCTAATTGATATCCGAGGCAAGAAAGAATGGGAAAGCGGCACTATCACTGACGCTATTCACATCCCTTTAGTTGATCTTGATAAGCGCATTTCTGAACTCGAAAAATATAAAACAAAAGATATCATTGTTATTTGCAACATGGGTCAAACAGCTGGTACTGCTTGTAAGAAGCTAATGGCTGCAGGATTTGAAAAGGTTGTACGTCTCAAAGGCGGTATTACTGAGTGGAAAGCGCAAAACTTACCACTGGTAAAATAATATGCCGCACATTGAAATCTACACCACTAAATTTTGCCCTTACTGCATTAGGGCAAAAATGCTACTTAAGCAAAAAAATGTGAGCTTTGAAGAATATGCCGTTGATAAAACACCTGGTCTGCGCAATAAAATGATCAAGCGCAGCGGTGGTAAAACGGTACCGCAAATTTTTATTCAAGGTAAACATATTGGCGGCTGTGACGAGTTATATGCACTAGAGCGCCAAGACCAATTAGACAAACTACTTTCACAATAAATATTAAGGATTGACCATGCCTGAAGAACAAGCGCCACAATTTAGCATTCAGCGTATCTACCTAAAAGACTTGTCACTAGAAGCGCCGAATAGCCCACAATCTTTCACACAAGAGTGGAAACCAGAAATCAATTTAGAAATGAACACTCAGTCTCAAGAACTTGGACCTGATGTTTATGAAGTTGTTTTAACGCTGACTGTTACTTCTAAAAACGAAGAAGAAACTGCTTTCTTAATTGAGATTCAACAAGCAGGTATCTTTGTTGTATCTGGTATGGAAGAAGCTGAAACTCATCATGCACTCGGCGCTTTCTGCCCTAACATTTTGTTCCCTTATGCAAGAGAAACAATTGACAGCCTAGTTGTTAAAGCAAGCTTCCCTGCACTTATGCTAGCACCTGTTAATTTCGATGCTTTGTTCGCTCAACAAATGGAGCAAATGCACGAAGAAGCGACAGCGAATGCTGTCACTGACGAAACACAGCACTAATTCTTAGTGCTTAAACCAGCTATCTCTTGGTACTTTACACCAAAAGATAGCTGATTTTCATACCCTACCTATCAAGCTCCTAACTATTAAGCATCTAAATCCTACACCCTTTACCTACTGCGCATGACCTTTATCGGTTTCTTTCGCCTCTGTCTCTTTCATCAACGCAACGATTTCTTTAGATTTTGTTTTCACTTTAATCCAGCGTACTAAATCTACCCACATAGCAGAGATCTGTGATTTCTTAGGCATAATGCCCGCATGCTCAAGCTCAATCGTCATCACAGGTATTCCTTTAATATAATAACCATAATTTCCAAGCGAGCCAGGATAAGTACCTAGTTGGCGAAGCCTTAAAGGTCCTAATTTATTGGGCGGGGTCACTTTGCCATCAAAATCTAAAATTCCGTGAGGTGCATGTACTGAAACGATCACAGTCGGCTTTATTTCCTCAATTAAGCGATGAACAGCAATGGATTCAGGCTCACTTAACGGCGCTATGCCAGGATAGTACCGCTGACGTTGTTTAGCTTTAGTTTTCCAATGTGATATAGCACTAATCTGCTGACTATTGGTTAAGAAGTTACGATTCAAATCAACTTTACGTGCATTGACACGACTTGAGCTTTTTTGCAGCAAACCATCAGGATTCACCAACGGTAAAAAATGCCAATCGTAAGCACCGCTATGATACTTATTAATAGTATTCAACCACTTGAATGTAACACTCACACTGGAGTATTCATCTCCGTGGATCCCTCCAAGAAAAAGAATCCTAGGGGCGTATTTTTTGCTCTTTTTAGCAGGGTAGTGCTTTTCTAATAATGGCAGCCCTTTAACTGAATAAAAACGCGGCTTGTTAAATTTAAGCTTTTTACATTCACTACTAGAAACACTGGAAAGCTTTGCGCCAATTTTGTTACACAGCGTATTCACGCTTATTGGCTGGGCATGAACGCTGCTACTCAGGACAGCGACCACAGCAAAAGGGACAGTAAATTTACTTATACTTTTTATCATAAACAGGTGCTTTTAATCGTTAACAGATAAGGAATAACCCACCCAGCATAGGTGATTTATTGGGCGCCGCTATAACCGAGTTGACGCCACGCTTCATAGACAGTGACCGCACAAGCATTAGATAGATTCATACTGCGACTATCTGCGGCCATTGGCATTTTCAACCAATGCTCATGTGGTAAAGAATTTCTGACAGACTCAGGTAAGCCGCGTGTTTCAGGGCCAAATAGCAACACATCCCCCGCCTCAAAACTTGCATCGCTGTGTATCCGTGTTGCCTTTGTCGTCATTGCCCAAACGTTTTTAGCACCGATGCTTTCAAGGCAAGCCTCTAAGTTAGGGTGAATATTCATACGTGCAAATTCCGCATAATCAAGACCTGCACGGCGCATACGTTTATCATCAATTTCGAAACCCAGCGGCTCAACTAAATGTAATTGAAACCCTGTATTTGCGCATAACCGTATGATATTTCCAGTATTTGGTGGAATTTCTGGCTCGTATAACACCACATGCAACATCTGCTACTCCTAATTATCAGTAGTCACTGCATTCTTTACAGTAACTTAAAATCTATTTATTCAGGATTATAGCAACATCCCTGTAAAGCATCAGAATTTTTAGAAGAATGCACAATAAAAAACTCATTATGCTATCACTACAGCGGCTTTGAAAACTTTACAGTTAAATATTAAGCTCTTTTAACTTTCTAGTTAACGTGTTGCGCCCCCAGCCCAGTAGTTTCGCTGCATCTTGCTTACGTCCTTGGCTTTGCACTAGGGCCGCATTTATCATCACAGCTTCAAAACGCGGCAGCGCATCGTCTAAAATAGCACTTTCTCCTGCAAGCAAACGCTGTGTCGCCCAGTATTCTAAAGATTGCTCCCAATCACTATCAACATCCGTACTAACACTCTCTTCGGTAACGGCTTCTACCTTTAGCTCAGGCGGCAAATCTTGCATAAGGATTTCACGACCAGCACACATTACCGTTAACCAACGACAGCTATTTTCTAGTTGTCGCACATTACCGGGCCACGGCAACGCTTGAAAAAAATCAGCTGCTTCAGTGGATAGTACTTTTGCTTCAACATCTAACTCTTTAGCTGCTCGAATTAAAAAGTGATTAGCCAGCTTTACAATATCTTCTCGTCGAGCTGAAAGTGATGGCAAGTGCACACGAATGACATTTAACCGATGAAATAGATCCTCGCGAAACTTTCCTTGCTTAACCAGCGCTTCCAAGTCTTGGTGAGTTGCAGCAATAATGCGCACATCCACCTTAACGGAAGTGTGCCCACCCACGCGGTAGAACTCACCATCTGCCAACACTCGCAATAAACGGGTTTGCGCCTCCGCTGGCATATCGCCAATCTCATCTAAAAATAAAGTACCACCATTGGCTTGCTCAAACCGCCCTCGCCTAGCACTATTTGCCCCTGTAAAAGCACCCTTTTCATGGCCAAATAGTTCTGATTCAATCAAATCTTTTGGAATTGCCGCCATGTTTAAAGGAATGAACTCCTCGTTTTTTCGTGGGCTATGATAATGCAGCGCATGCGCCACTAGTTCTTTACCGGTGCCGGACTCACCATTAATCAATACTGTGATATTCGATTTAGCAAGCCGACCTATTGCCCGAAAGACTTCTTGCATGGCCGGAGATTCACCAATAATTTCAGTGCTTTGCACTTCTATTTCCACTTCTTCTGCCGATAGTTCAGATGCAAAAATAAGCGCCCTGTCCACTATCGCCAACGCCTCATCAATATCAAAAGGTTTCGGTAGATACTCAAACGCTCCGCCTTGATATGATGCGACCGCACTGTCTAAATCAGAGTGAGCAGTCATGATGACAATTGGTATATTGGCGTGCCTTTGTTTTAAATACTCTAACAACTGCAAACCGTCAGTACCCGGCATACGAATATCGCTGATAATGACATCCGGCTGCTGCTTTTTAAGTTGTTCTATTAACAGATCAGCAGTTTCGAAAGTGCGTGTTTTTATTTTTGCAGAGCTCAGTGACTTCTCTAATACCCAACGGATAGAAGTATCATCATCGGCAATCCACACGAGTGGCTCTTTACTCATACTTTACTTATCTCTTTATTATCAGGGTGACTGGTAATCGGTAGCCAAAGTGAAAAAACAGTGCAGCCTTGTTCACTGCTACTTTCGATCAATCCATTGTGCTGATTCACAATAGACTGCGAAATAGATAAACCTAAGCCACTACCGTCCGCTCGACTGGTAATCATTGGAAAAAATATACTATTCATTATGGTTTTATCGATACCTGCCCCGTTATCAATAACCTCAATTAAACAAACTAGCTTATGTTTGTTTGCACCCAGTGTGACTTGTCGCTTAGTCCGCGTTCTGAAAGTGATGCTGGCATTATCGACAGGGTTTTCACTTAACGATTGCACTGCGTTTAAGGTGATATTTAGCACCGCTTGAATTAGCTGCCCTCTATCTCCTTGGATATCCGGTATGCTCGGATCATAATCTCTATTTAAAAGAATACTCTCACTGACAGAAGCCTGGGTAAGCTTGAAAACCCGCTCCAGCACACTATGCACATTAATTAGATTAAAATCTGGCAGCGTTCTTGGACCTAATAATTTATCGACTAAATCGCGTAGTCTATCCGCTTCATCAATAATAACTTGGGTGTATTCCTTTAATCCTTCCGTGTCTAACTGACGCTCTAAAAGTTGAGCAGCTCCACGAATACCACCTAACGGATTTTTAATTTCATGGGCCATACCGCGTACTAAGTTGCGAGTTGTCACATGACGCTCAAGAAGCTCTTCTTCTTTTTCAATGCGCAGCAAACGATCTCTACCTTGAATTTCTAGAAGTAAGCAACTTCTACTATCTAGCTCAATAAACGAAACACTGTAATCAATTGTTAATGCCTGCCCTTTTATGGTGCAAATAGTCGCTTCACGAATGGTGTAAGGTGCCTGGTCTATTAACACTTGCGCTAAGCGGTGTTGCTCTTTAACACTGAGCGTTAGCCACTCATTAAAGGGCTTGGGCGCTAACCGGGTCGCGCTGATACTCAATAAGACTTCCGCTGAGCTATTCATGTAAAGCGCACACAACTTATCATCCAGTACAATAATACTAGTGCTCAAGTTACTGATGATATTTTTATAATTATCGAGTTCTTTCATCATCTTCTCAAAAGCTGACAATCTCAGCTGGTCTATTGGATAAATTGGCTAAAAGTTAAGTAAGATCAGGCCGCTCTATATCGTTATTGTAAAAGCAATAACCGTACCAAATACTCAAAGGCAGACTTTATAGGCTTCCAGAAAATCAATTGCGCCCGCTCTCTACTTGTGCACCATTTTAGTGCATTTGTAAGTGAGTAGCGATCATTATGACGCCCGTTATAGGTGCAAACATTCACAACTAATATGAATGCGTTTTAATCCTACCCGCTGTGTTCATCTTGCTATTTTTCATCAGGCAAAAAAAAGCCCCTATGAAAGGGGCTATTTTTGCGAAGCTCAGCGCCGTTGATCGCTAAACTCAGCAATGAAACTTAAAAATCTACAGCTATTTGAACAGCAAAAAGTCATGTAGATCTTAGTTTTATTCAGATTAAACTGAGTAGTACATGTCAAACTCAATTGGGTGAGTTGTCATGTTAATACGCGCTACTTCTTCACCTTTAAGTGCGATGTAAGCATCAATCATCTCGTTAGAGAATACGCCGCCTTTCGTCAAGAAATCACGATCTGCATCTAGTGCATCTAGCGCTTCTTGAAGTGATCCAGCTACTACTGGAATCTCAGCTGCTTCTTCTGCTGGAAGATCGTATAGATCTTTATCAGCTGATTCACCCGGGTGAATCTTGTTCTGGATACCGTCAAGACCTGCCATCATCAATGCAGAGAAGCATAGGTATGGGTTAGCCGCTGGATCAGGGAAGCGCGCTTCAATACGACGTGCCTTAGGGCTTGTTACGTAAGGAATACGGATAGATGCAGAACGGTTACGTGCTGAGTAAGCTAGCATTACTGGAGCTTCGAAACCTGCCACTAAACGCTTGTAAGAGTTAGTTGATGGGTTACAAATAGCGTTCAGCGCTTTAGCGTGCTTAATGATACCGCCAATGTAGTAAAGTGCTGTTTCACTCATACCCGCATACGCATCGCCCGCAAAGATGTTTACACCATCTTTAGAAAGCGACTGATGTACGTGCATACCAGAACCGTTATCACCAACAACAGGCTTAGGCATGAAAGTCGAAGTTTTACCGAAAGCATGAGCAACATTGTGTACACAGTACTTTAATACTTGTACTTCATCTGCCTTAGAAACCAATGTATTAGCGCCAACACCAATTTCACATTGACCCGCAGTTGATACTTCATGGTGATGTACTTCGATGTATAAGCCCATTGCTTCCATCGCATTACACATTTGACCACGAATATCATGTAATGAATCAACAGGAGGTACTGGGAAGTAGCCGCCTTTAACGCGTGGACGGTGACCTGTGTTACCGTTTTCTAGCTTACGGTTTGAAGACCAAGCTGCTTCTTCAGAAGTAATCGAGTAGCTGCAACCGCTCATATCTGCTTGGAAGTGTACTTCATCAAATACGAAGAATTCCGGCTCAGGACCGAACATAGCTGAATCAGCGATACCTGTAGATTTTAAGTACTCTTCTGCACGACGACCTACAGAGCGAGGGTCACGATCGTAACCTTGACCTGTTGCAGGCTCAACAATGTTACAACGAACGATGATAGTTGACTCTTCAGTGAATGGATCGATAACTGATGCAGCATCATCCGGCATTAAGATCATGTCTGAATCTTGAATACCCTTCCAACCTTCAATAGATGATCCGTCGAACATTTTACCGTCTTCAAAAAAATCATCACCCATATCTGATACAGGTACAGTAATGTGATGCTCTTTACCTTTGAAATCAGTAAAACGCATATCAACCCATTTTACGCTATGTTCTTCAATCAAACCCATCGTTTTAGACATTACATATCTCCATAGATCTTAGTTGCCTTTGTCGTTTATCGCATTGGCAATTTAATATTTGTTAACTTGACGTGTATAAAGCAATAGCTGTGCCAAAAATGCAAACCGTGTAATTATGCAGCGTTCGCTAATTTCTACTCATTTGGAGCACCAAAAAAGCACCAATTTAGAGCAATAACCAACACAACGCACCAAAACAGTGCACCAACTTTTATTGTGCCATTAGTTTGTTACCATTTAATAATAATGTCATCAATTATTAGCAAACTATCATAAGAATAATGCAGCTCGCTTTACGAAGCTCTAACCACTCTCCTCATGTGTCTTGACCTCTAAAGATATGATTAAACATGTCGGTGAGTAAGCTGTTTATGCTGTACCAATAACAGCATTTATAAAGGAGCACTAAAAACATTTATCAGTGATCAGAGTTTATTTTCCTAAACAGGTGTTATTTTCAACATTAAAAGCAATGAACATGTATAATGGCCTCCATTTTTCGCATACTGGCTAAAAAGTACGCAGGTACTCATACATGCCAAGCTGCTAAATACTATTTTTGAAATAGCTCTACCATTTCGAGAATCTAATTAAATTTAATAGGCTAAAAAGACATAATGGCTAAAGATCTCAATAAGTTACGCAATGTGGCAATCATTGCTCACGTCGACCATGGTAAAACAACATTGGTTGATAAGTTACTAGAGCAATCTGGTACTTTAGATCGTCGCAACAACGGCGAAGAAAGAATCATGGACTCTAACGACCAAGAGCGTGAGCGCGGTATTACCATTCTTGCTAAAAACACAGCAATTGAATGGAAAGACTTCCACATCAACATCGTAGACACACCGGGTCACGCCGATTTCGGTGGCGAAGTTGAACGTGTTCTTTCAATGGTTGATTGCGTACTATTGCTAGTTGACGCCGTTGACGGACCAATGCCTCAAACTCGCTTTGTAACTAAGAAAGCGTTTGAGCAAGGCTTAAACCCTATCGTTGTTGTAAACAAGGTTGACCGCCCAGGCGCCAACCCTGACAACGCTGTAGATCTTGTGTTTGATCTGTTTGATAGCTTAGGTGCTACCGATAAGCAGCTAGAATTCCCAATCGTTTTCGCATCTGCACTAAACGGTGTTGCTGGTCTTGAACACGAAAACCTAGCTGAAGATATGACACCGCTTTTCGAAGCGATTGTTGAGCATGTTGAATCTCCAAAAGTTGATTCAGATGGTCCTTTCCAAATGCAAATCTCGGCACTTGATTACAACAGCTATGTTGGTGTAATTGGTGTAGGCCGTGTACAGCGTGGTTCTGTTAAAGTTAACCAAAAAGTGACTATCATCAGTGCTGAAGGCAAAGAGCGTACAGGTAAGATTCAAAAGATCCAAGGCCACTTAGGTTTAGATCGCGTTGATCTTGATGAAGCACATGCGGGTGATATCATCTGTATCTCAGGTATTGATGAGTTATTTATCTCAGATACGCTATGTGCACCAGAGCAAGTTGAAGCATTACCAGCACTCAGTGTAGATGAGCCAACGGTATCGATGACATTCATGGTTAACGATTCTCCGTTTGCAGGCCAAGATGGTAAGTTTGTTACTAGCCGTAACATCAAAGAACGTCTAGATCGTGAGCTTATCCATAACGTTGCACTGCGCGTTGAAGAAGGCGATTCTCCTGAGAAGTTCATTGTTTCTGGTCGTGGTGAATTACACCTTTCTGTATTGATCGAAACAATGCGTCGTGAAGGCTTCGAGATGGGCGTATCACGTCCTGAAGTAATTCAGCGTCAAATTAACGGTGAAACTCAAGAGCCATTCGAAGAAGTATTAATCGATGTAGAAGCTGATCACCAAGGCGCTATCATTGAAGAGCTTAGCACTCGTAAAGGCGACATGACGAATATGGAAGTTGACGGCGAGCGTATTCGTCTTACTTTCATCATGCCTTCACGCGGAATGATTGGTTTCCGTAGTAAGTTCCTAACAATGACTTCAGGTACTGGCATCATGACTTCAGTATTTGATCATTACGGTCCTGTTAAGCAAGGCGAAGTGATTTTCCGTAAGAACGGTGTATTAGTTTCAATGGTTAGCGGTAAAGCTCTTGGTTACTCACTGTGGAACTTACAAGAGCGCGGTCGTTTATTTGCAACGCCAAATATCGAAGTTTACGAAGGTATGTTACTAGGTATTCACGCGCGCTCTAACGATTTAGCCGTTAACCCGATTAAAGGTAAGCAGCTAACTAACGTTCGTGCATCAGGTACTGATGAGAACATCCAGCTAACGCCGGCGATCAAGTTTACTTTAGAACAAGCACTCGACTTCATTGAAGATGATGAGCTAGTGGAAGTAACACCTAACCACATCCGCCTACGTAAGAAGCTATTAACAGAAAACGAGCGTAAGCGCGTTTCTCGTAACGCTAAGAAATAATTTACTGCTCGTGTAAACGAGCTCTGTAGATAAAAAAAAGCGATATCCTAATGGTATCGCTTTTTTTATGCCTGATTATTATCGGTTACTTACTTTAACTGCCACTCATCAACCCAAGCCTGCTCTTCATCATCGAGGTATGCCTGCTCTAGATATTCCTGCGCCCAAGGCTCTCGATCTGCAAGGTAAGTCAAAATAACAATCGCCGTAACTTTTGCAGCACGCACTTCACTCCAAATAGTATTACTTAAACAGCGCCAATGATTCGCTTGCATCCGTTTAGGCTTTACTACGTTTTGCTCACATAGCTCACAAATCATTAAGCAGTGTTCTAGCACAGGCTCATTTGGTACTGGCTCAATTTCAAATACACTTAATGGCACTGAAGAGGCGTTACAAAGCTCGCAATGCGCCGCACAGCGTCTCACTAAATCTTTGCCGAACAAGCTCAATTGCTGGAGCCGCTCTTGCTTCTTTGTTTGCGATTTCTTGGACAATCTATCACCTTAATTTCTTTGAATAAAAACTAAGTATAACCCTGAGCGATAGACAAACCCACTGTTTTCAAAAAGATTAAAGCGCGGCTAATCAGCAAGCTTTAGATAGATAAGCGTGGAAAACTATAAGCGGAAGCAATAAGTGGAAAATTATAAAAGAGGAGAATAATATGAGGAAAACAATTAAGAGCAACCTTAGCGGTTGCCCTTAGCGTTGGTAAGTAGATCCAACTAATGTCAAGAAGATGACTGAGGAGTTCACAATACTTGCATATGAAACTTAAGCCACTGGCTGTTCAATTCCAGTGCACTAACGATAACATGAATGAAAGATTAATGAATAAGAATTTGTCTAATTTTATAAGACACTCATTTATTCAGCAACCCTATCTATACAAATCAACCAGTTAAGCTATAACTTAAGATATTGATAACGCAAATTCATCACTATCTTTCCACGCAGGAAACTTTTCCTTAAATGCATCTAGATCTGACAGACTCAAAATATTCGTAGCGATACCAATCTCATCTTGATGATCGAAAGTTATATCACCTTTAAAATCAATCGCTAATGAATCCCCACTGTATTCGATGCCATTCCCATCATGCCCTACTCGATTCACTCCGATACAGTAAGACAGGTTTTCGATCGCTCGAGCTTGCAACAGCGTTCTCCAAGGGTTCCGGCGCACCTTAGGCCAGTTAGCAACATATATCATCATGTCATAATCTTGCTGGTTGCGCGAAAATACGGGGAAGCGCAAGTCATAACAAATTTGCGGCAAAATTCGCCAACCCATATATTCAATCACCAATCGTTGCTCACCTGAGCGATAAACGAGATTCTCACCAGACATGCGAAAACAATGGCGCTTGTCATAGTATTCAACATCGCCATCCGGTTTTGCAAATATGAAACGATTAACGAAATGGTTAGCCTCCTTAATCGCAACACTTGCACAAATAGCAGCATTGAGCTTTTTTGCTTGAGATTGCAACCATAAAACTGTGCTTCCCTGCATTGTCTGTGCAATACCATTAGGCTGCATAGAAAAGCCACTGTTGAACATTTCAGGCAATACAATAATATCCGTTTGATTAGCTAGCTCAGCTAGCTGCTTCTCGAACATCGTTAAATTTGCGTGCTCATCCTCCCAATGCAATACATTTTGGATGGTACTAACGCGTAGATCTTGCATAAGAAAGAACCTCTTATCTATTACCTGATTCAGTGGCTTTACTGCACCACATAGCGCAAGTTCTTGACTTTACAGTGGTTAGAAAAATTCCCGCTGAACCTTTCGTTGCAGCTCAGGCTTTTCAATCCCACCGAAAACTAATATCTTACACCCTGTTCTTAGTTTGAAGTCACGGATTCAGGTATTACTTATCACTCTTATAACTTAACCAATTTTTCACAAGCTTGCGCCAAAGTTTCATCACTTTTAGCAAAGCAGAAACGGACAAGCCTAGTATTCAAAGGCTGTTCGCAGAACACTGAAATAGGGATAGCAGCAACGCCAACTTCTTTTGTCAAATATTCACAAAATGCCATATCATCTAAATCGCTGATTTGGCTGTAATCCATTATTTGAAAATAACTACCCGCCGCTGGTACGCCTGTAAAGCGGCTGTTTTTCATCAATTGATTAAAGAGGTCACGCTTTTTTTGATAAAAAGCAGGCAACTCTAAATAATGCTGAGGCTGTTTTTGCATAATATCAGCTAGGGCATACTGCAAAGGGGACGCTGTGCAGAAATTCATAAACTGATGCACCTTGCGAAACTCTGCTGTTAAATATTCAGGTGCAACACAGTAGCCTATCTTCCAGCCTGTAACATGATAGGTTTTACCAAAAGACGAGATCACAAAACTACGTTTATACAACTCATCGTACTTCACAAAACTTAAGTGTTCAGCACCATCAAAAATAATATGCTCATACACATCATCGCCTATCAGCAAAATATCGGTACCTGCCACCAGCTTATTTAACGCACGAATATCGTCTTCACTCATCACACTGCCTGTTGGGTTATGTGGCGAGTTGAAGATAATAAGACGTGTTTTATCGCTAATAACAGCCGCTAGTGCTTGCCAGTCTAATTTAAACTCAGGTGCCTGTAACTGAAGATGAACGGCCTTGCCGCCATTTAAAATAATTGCAGGGTCATAACAATCAAACGCAGGATCGAGAATAACAACTTCATCGCCAGCACTAACCACTGCTGTAATAGCAGCATAGATAGCTTCTGTTGCGCCAGATGTAACAGTGACTTCCTTATTCGGGCAAACAGCGCGCCCATAAAGCTTTTGTACTTTGTCAGCTATTTGCTCTCTAAGCGGCAAAATACCAGGCATTGGAGCATATTGATTTGCCCCTTTAGCAACATGTTCACCTACTGCATCTAATAGTAATTGAGGCCCGTTAAAATCAGGAAAACCTTGGGCTAAATTAATAGCATTATGCTCAGCTGCCATTTGCGACATAACGGTAAAAATTGTCGTGCCGACTTCTGGTAATTTTGACGCAGGATAATTCATAACTACTCCTAATTATTGTTGCCCAGAGTGTAATGCAACAGACGATTAAGTCCAATGTTTTTAGAGACCTATCCTGCAAGCAAAGTTAACTCAAAGCTAGTACCTAATTGAGTACCAGGCACTTTATTGAACTACCAATAATTTATAAAAGGGTTACAATGCCCTTCATTTTATTGATCATTTATTTTGAGCATTGAGGATATTTCATGACCCGCTTTCGTCCCTGCATAGACCTTCATCAAGGTAAAGTTAAACAAATAGTGGGCGGTAGCTTGAATGACAGCGGCGCTAAAACTAACTTCATTAGTGAGCTAAATGCCGATCATTACGCCTCCCTGTATCGCAAACACCAACTCAGTGGTGGCCATGTTATTGCACTTGGCCCTAATAACGATGAGGCTGCTAAACAAGCCCTGAGTGCTTGGCCAAAAGGGCTGCAATTTGGTGGTGGCGTGAATTTGGATAACGCACAACAATGGCTAGATGCCGGTGCAAGTCATGTCATTGTTACTTCTTATTTATTTGAGAACAATGAATTTAGCTGGAGCAGACTGGAAGCTTTGGTCAAAAAAATTGGCGTAGAATCCCTCATTCTAGATTTGAGTTGCCGCAAAGTTGGCAATGGCTGGAATATAGCGACAAACCGCTGGCAAACAGTCACTCAAACCACTATTGATAAACAAACGCTTAGCGAGCTATCTAGCTATTGTGCAGAGTTTTTGATTCACAGCGCCGATGTTGAAGGCCTGCAGGGCGGTATTGATCACCCACTTGTTAGCTTATTGGCAGAACATTGTGATATTCCAGTCACCTATGCAGGTGGTGCTAGAACAGTTGAGGATTTAGCATATGTTGAATCACTCTCTGCGGGAAAAATAGATTTAACAATAGGCAGTGCTTTAGATATTTTTGGCGGCTCTGGTATCACACTTGATCAGTGCATTGCTTGGAATAAGCGCTAAATACAGAATGCTTTAGGGTTTTCTAAATAGCTGTTTCGAGAAGTTTTACTTTTTGTAAGCAGCTACGCTTTAATTCAGGGCCTTTCAATATTCAATGTCTTTATATGAAACTGCAGCTGCGGGAAAAAGCGACTAAACGCAATTTCTAGCTCTTCAAAATGCAACTCGATATCTTCCAACGCACCTGAAAATTGGTTTTTAAAACGTATTCGCGATGCAATGCGATCAAGCGCTAAACCAACCCCCTCTTTACACTGGTAGCTCGCAAACCAATCTTGGCTCACGACTCTTTGCATAACATTCGCCATTTGATGAGGCATGAGCGATAAACTATCGATCAAGCATTGGTAGGTTCGCCTTTTAAAGTCATCAAAGCATATCTCGCAAAATTGCGACCAATGTTTAATTAAAAAATAATCGAACAACACATCAATTGCTATCCCAGAAAAGCGCCTTCTATGAGCACTAAAATAGTGTTTCGCCTGTAATACCTCACAATGCTGATCGGTAAATTTATCGACAGCACGGTGATTCATCAATCCCAAATAAATATTCGGTGCTAGCGCGTTTGTATTTACCCCTTTGCAGAAATCCCCCAGCAAATTCCCCACCAATGAATGACTATTCCCTTGAGCCAGAAAACAATGCGCCACAAAATTCATCGTCTATAAGTCTTCAACATTAATAATTTCACCGCATAGTTCAGGGGTATAACCTGCAAGCTTTTTCACTTCTTCACTAAATTCTTGTGAACGCAGCTCTGTGAGAAAACGCTGCATGGCCTCTTGGTGCAATGTTTTATTATTACAAACAAATAAATAATGCTCTGTGGTTAATGGAATAAAATCTAAAGAGAATTTACGCGCTGCAGCTTCAACTCCAAAACCTGCATCTGCCATTCCCGCTGCAACATAAGCTGCAATAGCTGAATGTGTATATTCGATATCGTCTATCCCTTTTATTGACTCAACCGGGATGTCTTCACTTTCCAGTAACTCATCCAGTAAATGACGGGTACCTGAGTTGGGCTCTCGATTAATAAAACGAATATCTGTATCTGATAGATCACTGAGCTCTTTGATTTGCAGAGGGTTATTCGCTCTGACCATCAATCCCATACGCCGTGTTATAAAACGCACAACTTTATGTGCACGGGGCCTCAAGTGGCGTAAATAGGTCGATAAATATTTGGCACTTCGCAGTTCAACCGGTAGATGAAAGCCTGCTACATCACACTCCCCCTTATTTAAGGCAACTAATGCTTCCTCTACACCTTTGTACTGCAAATTCAGTTGGTAATTATCCGCAAAGTTAGGAAGTAGTTCTACGGCATAACCAAAGCTCGCATAAATGTTAAGTAAAGGCTTAACACCTTTCAAAGTTCGCTGAATTTCTAAATTGATCTCAGAGGCGAAGCTCTTTAATTGTGGCTCTAAACGTGCAATAAGACGCTGTTGAGCCCAAAGCAGTTTTTCACCTAAAGGCGACAACTTAGCCCCACGCCCCTTTTCCAAATATACTAACTCACAACCAAAGAAACCCGCCCAATGATTTAGGATATTCCAGCTATGTCGATAAGAGATACCCACTTGTTTCGCTGCCAAGGTCAACTTACCTTGCTCATGAATCGCACTTATCAGCAAAAACAACTGTGGATCTAAACGGCTCCCACTTTCATCTTTAAAAATCCAAGCAGGCTCTACACTTATTCGTTTCATGCTTCTCCAAAAACTACCTTAACGACCATTCAATCGATTTTCACAGCATCTTAAACAAATGCTATTCTTTCTAAGGGCATAGGTTACAACATGTCTTGCAAAAGCACGATGCTAAATTCAGCGATAAGCTTAACCCCAGATTTATCAAATGAATACACATAAAGGCATACATAACTTTGATAGTGTATGTAACATAACGTGCGTAAAATAAATTAAATACAAATACTAAAATTCCCTGATAAAGCGAATGATCTGATTTCTAAAAGCGCATTAGCAATAGTTAAAGCGATTGATAGCATTGTGAGCAACTTTTAAAAAATGCAGCTAAATTAATGGCGTAGACATTTACTTTGAAGGGTTTATACTCATTTTTGTTATTCCTTCTAGAAACATCAGATCTTGTACCTTGAAATATTGGACACTCCTCTTATGAAAAAACACTTAACTATCGCAGTTGCATCATTGCTCTCTACTGTATTATTTGCCGCAGAAGGTAATAAGCCTCAAGCGATTCCAGTCATGGTAGTGGAGGTTCAAAGTAGCAATCAATCACTCAGCCAAGATTTACCCGGTAGAGTTGCAGCCTATCGCGTTGCACAAGTTAGAGCGCGTGTCACCGGAATCATCGAAAAGCGTGTTTTTGAAGAAGGTAGCCGCGTTGAAGCAGGTCAAGAACTGTTTAAAATTGAAGATAGAAGCTTAAGAGCAACCTATAGAGCTCGCAAAGCAGACGTCGCAAATGCAAATGCCGCTTACAGCCTATCCCGCCAAACACTCGCTCGTTATAAGAAGCTGCTTTCGCTAGGTGCTGTTAGCCGTCAAGAATATGATTCTAATAGCGCTCAAAACCAGCAATCAAGGGCTCAATTACAACAGGCAAAAGCTAACTTAGAAATTGCTGCAATTGATTTAGAATACGCCACTGTTAAAGCTCCAATTGCAGGTCGTATTGATAGAGCACTAGTGACTGAAGGTGCTCTTACCTCCAAAGATTCTACTCAGTTAGCCACTATCGAGCAAATTGATAAAGTCTACATTGACTTCACACGCCCGAGCAATTCTAGCAATCAAGGTGCTAACGGCAGTAGCTTGAAAAACATCCAAGTTTCTTTTAGCGATGGTAGCCAATATCCGCATTTAGCACAGCTAGAGTTTTCTTCAATGAGTGTCGATCAAGCCACTGGGGCTATCGCTTTACGTGCCCTTGTTGAAAACCCAGATTCAGCATTATTACCAGGCATGTTCGTCAGAGTTAAAATGCCAATTGACAGCGCATCAAGCCGCTTATTCGTTCCTCAAAAAGCGGTAAAAATCACACCTCAAGGCGCATCAGTACATATTGTTCGCGACAAAAAACTAACTCCTGTAGCCGTTGAATTAGGAGAGATGAATGGCACACACTGGTTTATCAAATCAGGTTTAAAAGTGGGCGAGCGTGTAGTTGTCAGTGATACGAGTATCTTAGGCACTATTCCGAACGCACAGTTCATCGGTATGACAGGTGCTGAAATGCAAGCTGCGGGTGCGGCACAAAAACAGAAGTAACTCTGCTCAACCCACTTACTGTAATACGTGATTTAGCAACGATTGCAATCACGTGCTCATTCTAAAAGAGCCTTACGCTTTAACTAATGCATGAATGAGCATTGTTTTAACACATTATTTATCAAGAGGCTTATATGCCACAGTTTTTTATAGATCGCCCTAAGTTTGCATGGGTAGTTGCTATTATGATCTTGATTGCAGGCTATTTAGCACTGCAACAACTACCTATATCAGCCTACCCTAGTATCGCTCCCCCTCAGGTTAAGATAAATGCAACTTACCCTGGGGCATCTGCCAAAACCATTGAAGATACAGTGACAACCGTTATTGAAAGCGAAATGAACGGTATTGAAGGACTTAAGTACATCTCTTCAGAGTCGAGCCGTGCGGGAACCGCTAGTATTAACTTAACTTTTGAAACGGGTACTGATATCAACATTGCCGGTGTTGAAGTACAAAACCGCTTGAAGCGAGTTGAAGCAAACCTCCCCTCTGCTGTGACCCAACAAGGTGTTAAAATCGATAAAACTCGTCCTGACTTTTTGATGATTGTGGCGCTTTATTCCCCAAAAGGAACTTATAACGCAACGGATTTAGCAGACTATATAGATGCCAACGTGCTCGGTGAAATTCGTAGAATCCCAGGTGTAGGGTCTGCAGATTTATTTGGTGCTAAATACGCAATGCGAATTTGGTTAAACCCTAAAAAACTCGCCTCTTTCAGTATTACACCTAGTGAAGTTGTCAACGCACTACGCTCGCAAAATGCACAGCTAGCGACAGGTGAGTTAGGGGGTTTACCTTCCCCTGCTAATCAGCAACTTAACGCAACAGTGATTGTACCTTCACGCATTTCAACGGTAGAAGAGTTTGGCGATGTTATCTTGCGCTCATCAAGCCAAGGTGCTGTGGTTCGCTTACGCGATGTCGCTAAAGTTGAGCGCGGAGCACAAAATTACGGCACGCAAGTATTGCTAAACGGCCAATCCGCTGCCGCTTTTTCAACTAAACTATCAAACACCGGTAACGCGCTGGTAACCGCAGAGCAAATCAAGGCCAAAATGGATGAACTGCAAAACTTCTTCCCTGAAGATATGCTGTGGATGTCACCTTACGATACCTCCCTATTTGTTGATGTATCCATTGAAGAAGTAAAAGAGACGCTGATCATTGCGATTATCTTAGTTACTTTGGTCATGTTTGTGTTCTTACAAAACTGGCGTACCACTATTATTCCTTTGATCGTTGTCCCTATCTCCTTGATCGGCACGGCTATTGGCTTATACCTATTAGGTTTTTCACTCAACATGCTAACGCTCTTTGGCATGGTGCTCGCCATCGGGATAGTCGTTGATGATGCTATATTAGTGGTTGAAAACATTGAGCGCCTAATGGAGGAAGAAGGCCTAACCCCTTATCAAGCGACACGAAAATCAATGCAGCAAATAACGGGTGCCGTTATTGGTACCACAGCTGTGCTAATTGCTGTTTATGTTCCAATGGCCTTTATCAGCGGATCCGTAGGACAGATATACCAGCAGTTCTCAATGACAATTATTGTCTCTGTTGTCATTTCATCTTTCTTGGCATTGTCACTCACCCCTGCTATCGCCCAAGGACTATTAAAAGCAAAGAACAATAACCCAGGCCCTGTTATCCGATTCTTCAGTGCTCCCGGTAGATTGTTTAACTACTTATTTGCAGGTTTAACAAACCAGTACATGGTGCTAGTTAAGTGGATGCTATCTGGTATTGGTATCATCATTTCTATGCTGCTTTTTATTGGCATCGCATTTTATGACTACCAAGTCTTTAATAGCTTACCTAAAGGGTTTGTTCCCTCTGAAGACCAAGGCTTTGTTGTATCCGGCTCATTGCTGCCCTCTGGCGCAACTCAAGCACGTACTCGTGAGCTAGCAGTCAAAACGGACGCTTGGTTAAGAGAGCAGCCTGAAGTCAAAGATATCATTACTGTTTTAGGGTTTGGCTTTTTAGGCTCAGGGCAAAATACCTCGCTTACCTTTGCCAACTTACACCCTTGGACAGAGAGAACAGCAAAAGGCCTCAGGGACGCAGACACCCTTGCAGCAGACGCATCCAAAGCGTTCCAACAGTTTATTGGCGACGGTATTGTGTTTGCATTCAACATGCCGCCTATTCCAGGTTTAGGTAACGACAATGGTTTTGATTTCAGATTGCAGGATCGCAGTGGTAACAGCGACTCCTCACTTCTGATGAAAGCGACCTATCAGCTTATGGGAATGGCAGCGCAAGCCCCTGACAAAGTAGTGGGGTTAAGACCTAATACTCTACCGCCAGCGCCGCAGTTAAAACTATCTATTGACCGCATTAAAGCGCGCTCATTAGACATTGATTTCGATGCTTTAAACTCCACACTGCAAGTTGCTCTTGGTTCTGCCTACGTCAACGACTATATAACCGCTGGAAAAACCCACCAAGTTTGGGTACAAGCTGATCCCGAAACACGTGCCAGTGAAGGCGGTATCATGAGCTTACAAGTGCGCAATACTCAAGGTGGGCTAGTCGATCTCGCTGAAATTGCCACTGCAACGTGGGTACAAGGCCCTGCTAAGCTAACACGCTATAATGGTGTTCCATCAATGCCAATAAGCGGTAGCGCAGCACCCGGTGCCAGTAGTGGTGATGCCCTCGCTGCCATGGAAAGTTTCGCAGCCCAATTACCAAAAGGTATTGGTTATGAATGGTCGGGGCAATCTCTTGAGGAAAAAATCTCAGCAGGCCAAACAGCCTTTGTCTTTGGTTTATCTATCCTCATTGTATTTCTAGTATTAGTCGCACTATACGAAAGTTGGGCAGTGCCTATCTCTGTTATGTTGGTAGTACCGTTAGGGGTGCTAGGTTGCGTACTTGCTGTAAGCCTGCAAAAGATGACTAACGATGTGTACTTCACAGTTGGCTTAATCACTATCATCGGCTTATCGACTAAAAATGCGATCGTTATCGTCGAGTTTGCCAGAGACTTACAACACCAAGGTGAAAATGCTTACGATGCTGTTGTCAAAGCCTGTAAATTGCGTTTCAGACCTATCTTAATGACATCATTCGCTTTCGTATTAGGGGTTATCCCTCTGGTACTAGCTACAGGTGCAGGCTCTGCAAGTCGTCGCGCTATCGGTACTGGCGTACTCGGTGGCATGCTGTCTGCTACTGTATTAGCAGTACTTTTTGTGCCAGTATTTTACTTACTCGTAAGAAAACTATTTCCAGCAAAGCCTTCACGCGAAGAGCGTGAACAGGCAGCTAAAGCACTCGCTACTGCCGATTCGGAGAACTCATAATGCCTTTTATTCGTACTAGCTTTGCATTAGCAACCATTATGACCCTTTCAGGGTGCGCTAGTTATTTACCTAATTACCAGCAACCTGCTTTACCGGTTGAAGCCGTCATTGACGGAACAGCCGATGGATCTCTTTCAAGCAATCTCTCAGAAGCACAGGCACAAACGGTTTCCTTAAAAGCGTGGCAAGAATTCTTCCCTGATCAACAGCTACAAGTGTTGATCAAGCAAGCGCTACTGCATAATAGTGATTTACATATCGCTATGGCAAACGTGGCTGAAGCGGAGGGTATGTTTCAAATCCAGCGCAGCGAGCAGTTACCCACTATCAGCACAAATGGTAGTGCGAATATTTCTGGTAACTCCAAGAACCTCACGGGTAATACTAATATCAGTAGAAATTACAGTGCGAATGTTGGCTGGGCATCTTATGAAATTGATTTCTGGGGGAGAGTACGCAGTTTAAAAGCTTCAGCCTTGGCGAGCTATTTTGTAACACTCGCTGCTCAACGCTCGAGTAAACTAACAGTGATTGCCAGTACCGCTACAAGCTATCTAAACTGGCTCACTGCCAAACAAAAGCTCAATTTAGCTGAAAGAACCCTAAAAACCCGTGTAGATTCATATGAGTTGATAAAGCTAAAAGAGTCCATTGGCGTTGCATCTAATCTCGATCTTGCACAAGCAGAAGTTGCCCTTGCAAGTGTTGAAGCTCAGCGTGCTCAGCTTATTCGATCAGTTATTCAAGCGCAGGCATCCCTTGCACTCCTAGTGGGTAAGCCTATTTCTCAAGTGCTGGCAAAAAGCAACTTAGAGGCGCCTCTTTTAGTCGAGTTCACAACCCCTAATAAGTTAAGCGCACAGCTGATACTCGCCAGACCAGACGTTATTAGCGCTGAAGAGACACTTAGAGCTGCTAATGCAAATATCGGTGCGGCAAGAGCAGCATTTTTACCGCGAATTGCTTTAACTGCTAATGCAGGCTTTGCAAGTAATAGCTTATCAAAGTTATTCACATCAGATGCCAGCACATGGTCAGTTGGACCTGCTGTCTCCTTTCCTATTTTCGGCGGCAACAATAAGGCGAATTTAAAAGTTGCCAAAGCACGTAACGACAAAGCCTTAGCTCAGTACCAAAAAACGATTAAGAGTGCGTTTTCTGAAATTTATATTGAACTCAAAAACCGCCCTTCAAGAGACATCGAAATCGCTGCAAATAAGCGCTTAGTTAAAGCACAAACAACCCGTTTGACCTTAGCGCAAGAGCGCTACAACGCAGGTTTATCAAGCTATATTGAAGTGCTGGATTCACAACAAAACTTATTTAACGCACAACAATCGCTGCTAGATTCACAAAGCGCCAAAGCACAATCTACAATTGTGCTCTACCGCTCTCTCGGTGGAGGTGATGGCCTAACTAATAGTTTTCGCCAACGCTCTGCTGCTTTGAAACGTAATACTAAAATTAAGAAACCTAATGCAGTAACGCAATCTATTACTAACAAAACAAAAGACGTTAAAGCTGATGCTGTTAGCTTGAAAAACAAAGAACTGGCTGAAAAGCCAACGACAGAAAGCACTGATTAACAAAGTTCAATACATACAAAAATGCCAGCATCACGCTGGCATTTTTATTTCTGTTATTTTCTCGCTCAGTGTCTTCCTAAATCCTAAATCCTAAATCAGATTTAAATGCTTATTCAGCAACCGCAAACCAACGTAGCTTTTCTGCATCACAGCTCAATTTAAGAGGCTCTGCTTTAGTATCTTCTTGTGCCGATGAAAGAATATACTCCGCCTGCACTAAATACTGCTCTAGCATTTGCTCATGCTCTACTTGTGGGGCTTCAAAGGCATTAGTTTCATTGCACTGTAATAAATCATCCAATGATAATGTTGCTGGCTCAAAGTCAGAAGCGTACTCCCAAGTTCCTAATTTTTGATTAAATTGATAGCTAGCCAGTAAACGTCCCCCTTGTTCGGCAATCATTGTTAAAGCCGCTAAGATATATTCAAAGGTCGCCTCATCAATAAAGTAATTGAAATTTAAGCGAGTCCAGCCTGGTCTAAGTACCATATAGCCATTATGTAACTGCCCCTCAATAGCCGAGCTTTTTGTGGGTGACAAATCGAGTAGCTCGTGCCCATAAGGACCCGCACATGAACAACCTCCACGCGCTTGAATACCAAACAAATCATTTAGCAGTGCAACAACAAAGCCATAATGTAAAACAGAATCTTTATGCCTAATATTAAATGATAATATGGATAAGCGCTTGGCATCTTTGCTACCGAGAATTTCAAAGTTCTCAAGTTTTGACAGCCGCTCAATAGCTCGCTCAATAAAACCCTGCTCCAATGCTTCTATTTTCTCTGTCCCTACCTGCTGTTGTATTTTAAATACTAAACCGGCACGTATTGATTCAACAATACTAGGCGTTCCACCTTCTTCACGACGCTCAACATTATCTATAAAGGTATGGCTATCTGGTGTCACATACATAACTGTACCGCCCCCTGGCACTGCGGGTACTTTATTCTTTAAATGATCAGCATTAACCACTAACAAGCCTGGCGTGCCTGGCCCACCTATGAACTTATGGGTTGATATGAAGACTGCATCAAGCTGGTCACCTTGCATATCAATACCAACATAAGGTGCTGCTGCAGCATAATCCCAACAAGACATTGCATTATATTTATTCAACAACGCAGACACTTTAGCAACATCTGTTTTTAAACCTGTCACGTTAGAAGCCGCTGAAAAACTGCCAATAAGTTTGGGTCTATCTTGATACTGCTGCAATTGTCTTTCTAAATACGTTAAGTCAATCTGCCCGTTATCATCTAACGGGACAGTTACCAAAGTAGCTATACTCTCTCGCCACGGCAACTCATTTGAGTGATGCTCATAGGGGCCGATAAATACTACCGGTTTATCTGCGTCTTTAATTTGCGATTCAAACTGATACTCACTATTTAGCTCCGCAGGCAAACGCAAATTAAGCATATCTATTAGCTTATTTATTGCAGCTGTCGCGCCAGAGCCTGCAAAGATCACCTTGTGTTTGTCAGTTGTGTTTAGTGCACTATGAATCGCTTCTCTTGCCTGCTCACGATACTGAGTGCTTTGCTTACCCGTAAACGATGTTTCGGAGTGAGTGTTGGCATAAAAAGGTAAAACCTGCTGATTGATTGCACGCTCAACAAAACTCAATGAACGACCAGAAGCAGTGTAATCTGCATATATCATCGGCTTTTGACCAAAAGCTGTTTCAAATAATTGACGCTCGCCAATCACATTCTCACGTATTTGCTCTATTGAGATACCCATTACCTACTCCTAAAAATTTATTCTTCATTTAAAGCTAGTATATCTGGCAATGATTGGAACATTATTTTAATGTTGAACTTGATTTTCACAAATAACAGAACGATCAGTGCATTTAATATCAAAATAAGAAACACTCAACCGATTAATTAAAAATTAGACAAACGAATGACCACTATGGATAAAACAGATCTCGCTATACTCGACTCTATGCAGCACGATGACACCTTGTCAGTTGCGCAAGTTGCCGACAAAGTTTCCATTTCAAAAACAGCCTGCTGGAGACGCATTCAAAAACTAGTTGCAAACAATGTGATTAATAGCCGTGTGGCACTTTTAACGCCAAGTGCGCTTAACTTATCACTGACAGTTTTCATCTCTGTGCGCACTAATAAGCATAATGACGAGTGGGTAAGCCAGTTTCGTGAAGTGATAAAAGGCTTACCACAAATTCTTGAGGTTTATCGAATGAGTGGAGATTTAGATTACTTGCTCAAAGCAGTCGTCACTGATATGCCTGATTACGACAAGCTCTATCGCCAATTGATAAAAGCTGATATTTTTGATGTCAGCTCTAGCTTTGTAATGGAAGAGTTAAAGTACCAAACGCAACTTCCTCTTGATCATATTTAATGGAAAACTTGAATTTTTTGCATTTTCAGCTATTAATTAAAGTAGCTATAAATATATCTAAAGTTATCACTCACTGAGCTTGGTAATATAAGTATTATTGCCGTATAAAGGCCTCTCTACAGTTTAATAGTCTCATACCTCAGCTTATTGCTAAGTAAAAGATACGTAGTATTACTGATTTCATTGAAAGGATTTTATGAATACTTTTTTATTTTCCAGCTCAGGAACTCGATCATCAATATTGATCACTATTCTTTCTGTTTTCCTTTCAAGTTTTGCCTTGGCGTCCTCGCTAACCGAGCCTGTTCCTACCAAATTACAAACCATTGAAACCCTGTTAACAGCTAACTCTACTGAGATTGGCTTAGAACCCACTGCGATAAAAAAATCACACACTTACTCAGCAGATAAAAAAATTACTTTAGTGACAGATCACTGGCAGCCATTTTATGGACCAGACCTTGATCAAGGCGGCTATATCATTGAAATATGTAAAGCAGCATTTGCCGCAACAGGTTATGAGTTAACGGTTAAGTTTATGCCTTGGAAAAGAGCCACTAAAGCTGTGAGTAGAGGAATATATGACGGTTTACTGGGTGCGTATTACACCGCTGAGCGCGCTAAGTACCTGTATTACTCTCAAGCATTAGCCAAAGAAAAAACCTCACTCATTGCCCTTAAATCACGTAATTTAAGCTACAAGAGTAACGCTGACTTAAGTGGCTATACTATCGGTGTAATGCGGGCTGCGGTTAACGATACTAATTTAGATAATAATGTTCGATTGTCTTTTTCATATGCAAATGATGCTTCACATAACCTGCAAAAACTCATGGCGGGGCGAATTGATTACATGATTACGGGTGAGGCGCACTTATCGTATTTAGTTAAACACAATCAAAGTGCAAATAAAAAAGTTGAAATGTCAGCTCTACAAGTTTTTAAGCCAGCAATTAAAGTAAATCCGATTTACATCACTGTGCGTAAGGCGCGTAATAACTCTGCAGGTTTAGTTGCCGCTTTTAACAAAGGGATTGATATCATTAAAAAGAATGGTGAATATGCGCAAATTAAACACAAACACCTTTCATCTTTGAACATGCCAAATAACGCTTTGCCACTATTGGATTTTTTTCAGAGGATAGATATCGTAGCGCGATGATTTACCTTCAAGTGCATACCCTGGGGTAACTGAAGAGCCTGCTATTTCAATAATGGGGGCTTTTCGCGGGCGCTTAACAACGACTCTTGCTTGCGCAGTTTCAAGAGCGACACCGAGCAAATTACCCGCATCCACATCTGCTCCCACAATATCGCGAAACACTAACATTTCTTTTTTAACACTGGCACTTTTCTTACTGTGTGGGAACATCGGATCCACATAGATTACCTGTGGCTTTTCAACACAGTCTTGCATATAACGGATACTATCAGCAAAGTGCAGCTGCATATTTTCAACAATATCCATCACTTCAAGATTTATTAAAGCACGTTGTAACCCGTCATTTAAGAGCGCATGCACTATAGGAGATCTCTCTAGCATCGCTACCTTGCAACCTAAAGTAGCAAGTACAAAAGCGTCCTTGCCCAAACCTGCGGTTACATCTAACACGCTCGGTCGTACACCTGACTTTATCCCTACCGCTTTAGCGATTAGCTGCCCTGTGCCGCCACCAAATTTTCTGCGATGCGCAACAGCACCGCTGACAAAATCTACCCACACAGGCCCAGGTGCTTTCTTCCCCGTTTGCTGCAGTTGTAATCCTGCATCAGATAGATACAACAGTAACTCTACAGGTGCTTTTTTAGGATCTGCTAGCACTTTTAAGTATTTTAGCTCTAGCTCAGTAGCTAACTGCTGTGCCCCTTTTTGTAGTGCCGAATGTGCTGCAGCTACGGCTATTTGGGAGTTCACACTACCTACATTTTTTTCAGTCATTCTAACTCTTTTACCTTAACCTTATCTGCTCTATTCAAGTATCAACCTGTTGTTGCATAGATAGCGATTAACAGTACACCTAATATAAATCGATAAATCACAAAAGGTAACATGCCGACCTTTTCAAGCCATATTAAGAACACATGGATACAAGCGATAGCCACTAATCCTGAGATAATAATGCCGCTAATTACCATATCCCAACGAACGATTAAGTCAGAACTCACTAACTCTAAGCCTTTATAAGAGCCAGCAGCTAAAATAATAGGGATAGAGAGGAAAAATGAAAACCGTGCAGAGGCATCGCGGCTAAAACCCATCATTAGCGCAGCTGTCATTGTTACACCTGAACGTGAAGTGCCTGGAATTAACGCTAAAGCTTGTGCAAAACCAATTGCCAATCCACTTTTTAGTGTTAGATCTGTAATTGGTTTTTGAGCATTCTCACGTCGATCAGCAATCCATAAAAGCGCGCCAAAAATCAGCGTTGTACCTGCAATGACGAGAATAGATCGACCGTACAAATCAATCATATCATTGAGTAATAACCCAAACGCCAGTGCGGGAATAGTCGCTGCAATAATTAGCCACGCAAGTCGACCATCATCACTGCGTTTTCCCGTTAAGCTTTGAAAAAACGCGATTAACATGTTCAGCACATCGTGGCGAAAGTATGCGACCACCGCGACTATGGTTCCTACATGAACACCTACATCAAATGCCAACCCCTGATCCTGCCAACCCAATAACTGCGATGGCAAAATGAGATGCGCGGAACTCGATACGGGTAAAAACTCTGTTAAGCCTTGTATAACTGCAAGAACAATGACTTGAATCCATTCCATTTATTGTTGATCCTTTTTCTTCCATGCTACTTGGTTTCGTAAATACACCGGATGTGCCTGTTCCGCTGATATCGTCTCACCTGCTTTATAAAGCGGGCTTGCGATAGCCAACATATCTAAAGAGTGTGGTTGAAGATCTGCATAGCTATTTATAATGACACTATTTAAATTTTCATCCATTTGAGATTGGTAATTAAAACCACTACCCACACCAACATACTGCGTGGCGCAATCAATTGAGACATCACTTGGTGCACTAACGGCTTCAGCTGTGATTAATTTGGCTAGCCCTTGATCGATACAATAGCTCCCCCAATATACCTCATCCATTCTGGCATCTAATGCCGTAATGATTTGATGACTGTCATCGCCGTACTCACGGTAATACCCCTGAGCGAGTGTTGCTAAGGTTGAAACCGGTATCACTGCAAGATCCTGTGCAAACGCCAGTCCTTGAGTCACACCAGTGGCAATTCGAATGCCGGCAAAGGAGCCAGGACCGCGCCCAAACGCTACTGCATCTAGCTGCTTAACACTTAATTGCGCTTGCGCTAAAATTTCTTTTACCATTGGCAGTAGTTCATGAGTATGGCGTCGCGGGATGACTTTAAAAATTTCACTACGCTCTTCTCCTACTTGAAGTGCAACGGAGCAGGCATCAGTGGATGTATCTAAGGCCAAAATGTTAGCCATTGTCTTGTTCACCTTCTTTTGTATTTAATAAATGACTACCCCAAGTAGGTAGTAATGTCTGTTCAAAACCTAACTGCGATAAAATGCGCGCAACGACAAAATCAATTAAATCTTCGATGCTTTTAGGCTGATTATAAAAACCTGGGCTAGCCGGTAAAATGACTGCACCCATGCGCGTTAGTTTCAACATATTCTCTAAATGAATTTCGGAATACGGTGCTTCTCTTGGTACTAAAATTAACTGCTTTCGCTCTTTAAGAACGACATCGGCAGCGCGCTCTATTAAGTTATTACTCGCACCTGTCGCAATAGCCGATAAACAACCGGTACTGCAAGGACACACAACCATGGCACTGGGCGCACCAGAACCGGACGCTACAGGCGCCATCCACTGCTCTTTACCAAACACTTTAATTTGATCCTGACGAGCACCGAACAACTGAGTAAAATACGCTTCTTGAACACTGCTGCTGCCACCAAACTGTAAGTTTGTTTCGGTCGCCCCAACAACTTGCGCCGCTTTTGAAATCATCATCAGCACTTGAGTATCTTGCTTGACCAAAACTTCCAGTAAACGAATGGCATATTGCAACCCTGAAGCGCCAGTAATTGCCAGCGTAACTCTTTGTTTAAACGCACTCATTAGCTTAAGCCTCCAAATTATGCGCAGACAACTGAGCGAGCAGCTTTTGGTGAACACCACCAAATCCACCGTTGCTCATTATCACTATATGGGTCTTTTTGCTGCTATCTAACGCCGCGATCGCCGCTTCAACCACGCGTTCTATCGATTCAACAACTTGCATATTTTGCTCATTCTCGAAAAGCTCTTGCAGTTGCCAATCTAATCCTTGTGGCTGATACCAAATACTGTGATCAGCACAGTCTACACTGTCTTTTAACTTTTGAGTGTGACAGCCAAGACGCATTGTATTTGATCTAGGCTCAATAATTGCCAGAATTTGCGCATTGCCGACATTTTTCCTTAAGCCTTGCAGTGTGTTTGTTATCGCTGTGGGATGATGGGCAAAATCATCATAAACGCTGACGCCCTCAATTGTACCGAGAAGCTCCATGCGTCTTTTAACACCGTTAAATAAATGCAGTGCTTCAATTGCATGTTCAGGTTTGACACCAACATGGCGAGCAGCCATCAACGCCATCGTTGCATTGTAAACATTATGCGTACCTGTCAGTGTCCAATTAACTTCACCAACTTTTTGTGAACCTAAATACAACGCGAAATGTGTCCCATCATCACGTAGTAGCTCAAAACTGCATTTTTCATGGTTATGACTTGCATCGCCTTCAAAGCCTGCATCTTCACAATTTAACTCGCTAACCCCTAAAGTATCACTCCAGCAGCCCATCTCTAATGCCTGTTTAACCGTTACTTGCTCTGCATTAAATATCACCTGCCCACGGCTTGGGACGATTCTAACTAAATGATGAAACTGTTTTTGAATCGCCTTAATATCATCAAAAATGTCTGCATGATCAAACTCAATATTATTGATAACAGCGGTGTTTGGCGCGTAATGAACGAATTTAGAGCGTTTATCAAAAAAAGCGGTGTCATACTCATCGGCTTCAATGACAAAAAAATCCGATTCTCCCATTCTAGCTGACACCGAAAAATTATTAGGAATACCGCCAATTAAGTATCCCGGTGTGTAGTTCGCGTATTCAAGAATCCACGTCAGCATAGAAGCGGTGGTCGTTTTACCATGGGTCCCTGCGATTGCTAGTACCCACTTATCTTTTAAAATATTCTCTTTTAACCACTGAGCACCCGATATATAGGGAATATTGTTATCTAGAACATACTCAACGGCTTCATTACCTCGGCTCAGGGCATTACCAACAACAACTAAATCAGGTGCAGGCTGTAAATGCTCTGTTTTATAGCCTTGCATCAATTCTATGCCCTGCTCTTCAAGCTGCGTACTCATCGGTGGATAAACGTTAGCATCACAACCTGTCACTTTATGGCCAAGTTCTCTGGCCAGTATTGCCATAGAGCCCATAAATGTACCGCAAATACCGAGAATATGAATATGCACTGCCGCTTACCTTTTAAAATATATGAATAGAGCTGTAAAGAAAGAGTAATTATCTGTTTTTTGTGAGTAATTGGTAACACCAATCACAGTCGTTACTCGAAAAAATAGCTTATAAAGCGAGCACTTCCACCTTAAGTCTAATTACCCACAAAAAATAAACGCGCTATGATACAACAAAAAACTGAAACGAATCGCCTAGTGCGAATTTAATTACAGAAAAAAGGCAACTTTCACTGACTTTTTTCAGATCAGTTGTGTTTTTTAATGAGGATTGGCGTAAAATGCCGCACTGAATTATCCAAACTCAAAGGTACTTTTACCATGCAACTGCTCAGCCAGTTTTTGCGTCGCGAACAACTCGATGAAGAATTAACAGACCTAATCGCTACTTTGATGGTCGCTTGTAAAGAAATCACCCTAAAATTGCGCCAAGGTGCTATTTCTGGTGTGCTGGGAACAACCACTGACACGAATGTTCAGGGTGAAACTCAAAAGAAATTGGATGTTATCTCCAACGAGATTATTAAAAAGTACCTTCAAAACCATATGACTGTAGCAGGCCTTGCTTCTGAAGAAGAAAGCGAGCCCGTTTTATGCAATCCAAATGGTAAATACCTTGTGGTATTTGATCCGTTAGATGGCTCTTCAAACATTGACATCAATGTCACTGTCGGCACAATTTTCTCAATCTTAGAAGCACATCCTGAACAAGGCTATCACGACGAAGCACCGTATTTGCAAAGTGGTAGAAAGCAGCTAGCATCAGGCTACGTCCTTTACGGCCCATCTGCTCTATTAGTGTTGACCACTGGCAATGGCGTCAATATGTTTACATTATCTGAAACCGGTGATTTCTTGCTGACCCGTGAAAAGGTAATGATTCCAGAAGATACCCAAGAGTTTGCCATCAATATGTCAAACTACCGTCATTGGGAGCCCGCTATGCGCGCTTATATTGACGAGCTAATTGAAGGCGTTGACGGTCCACGTGAGAAAAACTTCAACATGCGCTGGGTCGCTGCGATGGTTGCTGAAATTCACAGAATATTAACCCGCGGCGGTATTTTCATTTACCCGTGGGATACACGTGTACCACAAAAGCCGGGTAAGCTGCGCTTAATGTACGAAGGCAACCCAATGAGTATGCTGATAGAGCAAGCAGGCGGTATAGCTACAAACTGCTACAGCGACATTATGGACATTGAACCTAAAGATATTCACGAGCGCGTCTCTGTTGCTTTGGGCTCAAAAAATGAAGTTGAGAAATTGATGGAATACCACCAGCGTATCGATTCAATCATCGACAAAAAAGACTAATTTAAACGTTTAAATACCAATCAAGGATCAAAAACATGAGTTTCGCAAAAGTTTCTGCAGGTAAAGATTTACCAAACGATATCAATGTCATTATCGAAATCCCCGCTGAGAGCTCACCGGTTAAGTATGAAATCGAAAAAGATGAAGACGCAATCTTCGTTGACCGTTTCATGGCTGCACCTATGTTCTACCCTGCGAACTATGGTTACATCAATAACACACTTGCTGATGACGGCGATGCACTAGATGTATTAGTTATCACACCTTACCCAGTTATTCCTGGATCAGTTATTCGCGCCCGTCCTGTTGGCATTTTAAACATGACTGACGAAGCTGGTGAAGATGCTAAATTAGTTGCTGTTCCACATGACAAACTAAGCAAGGCGTATTCTCACATCCAAGATATCAATGATATCCCAGCTCTAGAGCTTGCTCGCATCAAGCACTTCTTCGAAAACTACAAAGGTTTGGAAGAAGGCAAGTGGGTTAAAGTTGAAGATTGGGGCAATGCTGCTGACGCTAAAAAAGCGATCGAAGAATCTGCTAAAGCATACCAAGCAAGCCTATAACCTGATCGCTAGGTACAGATATGCTTGAGTAGGCTAATTAACAGCCCGCTCAAGCGCATCAAAATTAAAGGCACAGCGGCAATACTTGTGCCTTTAATTCACTCTCTAATACGCTCATATTTGCAATTTTAGTTTCAATTCCCCCTCATCTATCCAGCAGCTCAAACTAGTATTAACATACTATTTTGAAAAACTACCTGTTTTATTTATCTACTTTAACAAAAAAACCAACTGCCTTAATCAGTTTATAACATAAATTTTCCTGAAAGCTTTTTTATTAGAGTATGTTAAAATTTAGCCAATTTTTTGAGTAAAATTTACGTCTACATGAAACTAACTTGCTACAACAGACATTTCCCTTTCGTTGCCATATTGTGCCTAATAACGTCCAGCGCTTGGGGACAAGGGCAAAAAAGTATTGAGTGGGCAAAGTTTGATTTCGCCCCCTTCTTTATTTTACAAGGCCCTTATAAAAACGAAGGGACGGGAGATATAATTTACAAGCTATTGCAGCAAGCTCTTCCCCAGTACAAACACCATAATGTATTGACAAACTATAAGCGAATCGCACGAACCAACATCGAAAAAACGACTATTTGCACTGGCACGTTTAAACGCAAGCGCACCTTAAAGCTATATCATTTCTCCAACCCTGTGGTTACATTACCCAGCCATAAACTCCATTATCTAAAAGGCAGTCGCGCTGAAGAGCTAATTAATGCGGCACCAAAATCTTTGCATAACAAGTTATCACTTGAGGCATTAATAAGCACAAATCCAGATATTAAAATAGGCTTGCTCAAGCAGAGACGTTACGGCGCCGATATCAATAAAATTCAACAAGCTTACCCACAACAGTTTAAATACTGGGCAGCGGGAAATGGGAATATTAATGTCACTGAAATGCTGCGCAAAAACAGGGTAGACTTCACCCTCGAATTCCCCTCTGTTAGCTATTACACAAATATCAACGATAAACCAGAGCAGCTCCTCAAACGCCAAGCGCTAACTGAAAACCACCCCTCTCTCCAAACCTTTATAGGTTGCACTAAAAGCCCATTAGGGATAAGAGTTATCGGTCAAATTAATTCAATTGTAGACGAGCTAAAAACGACCCCAGATTTTCAAAACGCTGCTATCAAATGGGTACCTAAAAATTAAGTGCTACCAGCATTAGTGGCCGTTATCCTCTAGAAATTTTTGATAGCCTACTCGATAGGCTTGTTGACTTGCATCTGGCATCCACTGCTCAAACATTTCGCGATAGCCAGCTAGTGCTCTATGCTCTGTTAGCACTAAATTAATTGCATCGATGACAGCTTGCCCTTGTTGGCTTTTAGAACACGCGGCATAGGCATTAACAAACTCAGGGACTTCTGCTATAGGTTCTATCACTAAAGGCAATGACACACCCGCTGAGCGCATCACAAACATACTGACAAATGGGTACTCAATCGTTAAATCTATACGTTTGTTTTTAAGTAGCTTCAGTATCCCTATTAAACCACTAGTTTCATCAATATTTATAACATTTGCATCGTATTGTTTTAAAAGAGGATTAACAGTTTTGCCAAAAGAGCGAAGTTTGTTTAATCCGATTTTGATGTCCTTATTATTTTTTAAAAGTCCTGCTAACGAAATTTTACCATCTAGTTTTGAGCGTTCAGACAGCTGCAGAACTCTCAAGTTATCTTTAGCAATAAGAATATTCTGTGTAGGTAAAATGGTAAGAGGGTCTGAAAAGATCATATCTTTGTCACGCCCTTTTTTACTGGTGAAAGTGCTACACACTAATTTTTTGAGAGTAAAATCACGTAGGACACGCACCCCAGACGAATGATATTCAGAATGGTTATAATCGGGAAGCTGCTGCTGAATATAACGATAAACTGAATCCCCCATTCCTTTATCAGCGAACTCTCCTTTAGCAATAAACACGGGAGGGAATTGATATTTTGCCCACTCGATATCTGTTGCTGAATACGCACTATGGCTATTTAGAGCTAATAGAGTGACTAAAAGTTTGACGATTTTAAGAGGGAGAATATATGAGTGAATTAGAGCTCGCTTAATAAAATACAGAGTTATGCTCCTTATACTAAAAGCCATTTGAATTCATTTAACGACAAATCAATTTTATCAAAATGACATGCAACAAAAACATACAGTCTTTGTTATTCATTTTACATTCAGCAATTCTACTCAATATTGATTTCTTTTCAAACGGATTTTTATAGCAAAGGAAGATAAATGCAGCACTGTGCCCTATCTTAATGATGCATCAACGACTAAATTCAAACAGTGCTTTTATTACCAAAGGGGAGCAATTAATTGAAGCTGGCGGGAAGGTATTCTTTAAACGCCTTTACTAAGCACTTTTACTAAGCCCCCTGACTAAGCATTCCCTCAGGACGTATCGCTTATTGTGGGTTTGTTTTTTTATTTAAAGAGTAAACGTTTAAGTAACTTATCAATGCGCATATTGATCATTAAACCTAACATAACACAAGCAATGCCTATCAGCTGCCAACCTTCTAATGCTTCATTGAGGAAAAGCGAAGCACTGGCTAATCCAACCATAGGCACGCCTAGCGTCAAAGGCGCTACCTGCCCTGCCGGGTATTGGCTCAACAAATAACTCCATAATGTATAGCCAACTAGCGTCGCGATTAATGACAAATACAGTAATGAGAGCACTCCACTGAGCTGAGTATTACTCAAAGCATGTAAAATCAACTCAGGGCCTTCAACCCAATAAGAAAGCATAAAAAACGGCGGGCATGCAAACAGTGCTGACCACACAACTAAGTTCACATCTGCTTTATACCCCTTTTGGGAAATAGTGCGCGTCACCAGATTACCCGCAGCCCAACAGGCAGCGGCAAGCAAAGTCACCATAAAACCCAGTGTTGTCATCTGATCATCAGCGCTACTGCCAATTATAGCTAACCCGCTACCGGCAATAGAAATAGCAAGTATTTGCGAGGCTTTAACTTGCTCTTTTAAGATTAAAAAAGCGAAGACTAACGTAAACAAGGCTTGAGACTGAAGAACAAGTGATGCTAACCCTGCGGGCATACCTACTGCCATTGCAAAAAAGAGCAACGCAAACTGAGCAAAACTGAGAGTTAATGCATAAGCCAAAATCCATTTCAAAGGCATTTTCGGCCAGCGCACAAACCAACACCCGAGCACAAAGACGCAGAGAAAGCGCAACCCACCCATTAAGATAGGCGGTATTGTCTCTAAGCCGATCGCTATTACGACAAAATTAACGCCCCACACTAAAATAATAATAGTTGCGAGTACTGTATCTTTGAGCGTCATGCTGTGTTCTCAATTAATGTTGAATATGGCCCCCAGATCTCAGCTTTTCAATTAACAAGCGGTGCGCTTCTAAATCGACAGGCTTATAGACAGGATCTTTACGTGCAGGGTATGTGAGCAAATCATTATTGTTTTTAAGGTTAGTAGCAGGTCGAATAGGCCGTGGCTGAAAGTTTCCACCGCAATTAGGGCAAACCTCTTGCAGCAAATTTTCAACACAATCCATACAAAAGGTACATTCAAAAGAGCAAATTCTAGCCTCCTTAGAATGTGCGGGCAAATCTTTATTACAGTTTTCACAACAGTTTCTAAGTTCTAACATTTTCAATCCCTTATGATGCATTTCAGGATTACACAATAGCCTAAAAACAGCTCAAATGACGAGGCTATTGACGACCTAAAGAGGATATTTCAAGACAAAACCACAGATATTTTTTAACGGTTTAGCAACGATGTTTATACGATTAGGAAGTTTTTATTAAAAAAAGTGAAAATAAATGCAATCAAAATGCCTGCTGTTTCGTTAAACAGTTAAAGGGAGCATGCGATTAAGCCCCAAACGCCTCTGGCGTACAGGATGTTTCGTGATTGAGGCAATGCTTTACCCAAAGGGCACGATGACAGGCGGGCTGGTTGCCCGGCGAAAAGCATTAACAAAGATCACGGAATATCCTGTACGCCCCGTAGGGTGGACAACTAAGGGGCCTTCTCCTTTGTCAAAACACTTGTAAAGGACTCGCCATTCACTGCGTATTTTTCCGCGGGTCTGGCCCCTTAGTTATCCACAGAGAATATTTGGGGACTTGATCTCATGTCCCTTAGATAAAGTTTCTAAAGTTAAAACATGCGAGCAAGTCCTTCAGGCGCTCTGAGGGGACCTGGATTTAGTATTTGATCTTCTTAAGATCTACATACGCGTCATGAGTGAGTTCATAGTTTGAACCAGACTCAGCCATAAGACGCTACTTTACACTAATCGAGGACAGATATACTGAGGATTTGTTCGCATGTTACCTAAATAGTAATTACAATAATTACGGAGTTTATTTTCAGGTTTTCGATAATTATATGACGATGTTTGAGCTCATTTGGCCTACAAAAAAAGCGACATTTAACGCAGCATTGTTAAATGATTTATACCGCTATGCCCTGTCACTGAGTCATGATGAAACGTTAGCCTATGATCTTGTGCAAAGCTGCTGTGAAAAAACGCTTGATAAAAAAATAGCTTCGGATCAGCGAAAAGCCTTTATGTTTAAGGTCATCCGTAATCAATACATCGATATTTACCGACGACGAAAACTTGAGCTGGTAGTCGATTCAGAGTTAAGCAATCAACCTAGCCTTGAAGAGCAATGCACGCTTCAAGATCTCGATCAAATCATGATAGACAAACAACATGTCGATTTAATTTTAAGTGATTTGGACTATCAAGACCGTGAGTTGCTATATCTATGGGCAGTTGAAGGCACGACTATGCAAGAATTATCTGAGCGCACAGCGACACCTCGTGGTACTTTGCTATCACGTTTAAACCGCTTAAAGAAACGCTTGCAGCAACAGTACGGTTACTTAAACGAGCAGGCTTCTTATGAAAGATAACACCAACAACGACAGCCTAAAGCCTCAGTTATCGCATCATTACCAGCAAAATCAGCTTTCTGACTCACAAATAGCAGCTCTACAAGCTATTTCTTCGTCGACTTTGCGTAGCAAACGTTATCGTATTTACGGTGCCGTTGCCGCATGTTCACTATTTGCTTTTATCGGCTTTATCTATCAGCCTAGCCACCCTGAAGTAGCTACAATTTCCAAAGATATTGCCTACAATCACAACAGTCAGTTGCAAATGGAAGTTCTCAGCCCTGAACTGCAAACCGTGCAAGGGCGATTGAACAGGCTTGGCTTTCAACTCGTATCTTCCAGTAAATTGGAGAAAGGAAAATGGCAGCTTATTGGAGGGCGCTACTGCAATATCAATGGCAAAATTGCCGCTCAAATGAAAATTAGAAATTCAGAATCAAAAGCGATTTACACTTTCTACCAAGCCAAGGTACCTAACGAATTCATTAACCAGCTCAATGATAAAGAAACGGCTATCGATGGCGTCAACGTCAAACTATGGCGCGAAAAAGGTTTACTGATGGGCTTGGCGTTCTAAATTATTTAGAACTCCCCTACCCTCTGGCAATGGCGATTGCCGCAAATATCACACCGAGCCCGAGAGAGCGGCTAATGACATTGGCAATTTTAGAGACATTTACAAAATCGAAAATTTTCTTGCCAATCAAGCCGTAAGCACTCATCACCACAAATAAGCAAAGTAGCTTAAGCCCTCCAAAATAAAGGATATCAGTAGCAAAACTCTCAACTTGAGTAAAGTTAGGGAACAAAGCTAAAAAGAACAGCAATGCTTTAGGGTTTGATAGTGAAGTCAAAATACCTTGAACGTAAATTTGCCAGTATTTTTTAGGCTTCGCCCCTTCCTTTTGCTGCTGCTTGCCAATCCCGTAGCGGCATATTTTATATCCCAAATACAGCAGATAAGCAGCGCCTAAATAGCGCAGTGTTTCAAAGGCGGCGGGGGATTGGCTAATCAACAACCCTAAACCTGTTGCCACTAGCGATATCCAAACAAAATTGGCCGTCAGCAATCCCATTATGCCCACCAGCACATAGCGGTAACCAAAGGCCGATTGATAAAGGACAAACAGCATAGCAGGTCCCGGTGTGACTTCTAACAGCAGCGTCACTATTAAAAATTGAAGCGTTAATTCCATGGTGTTTCCCGTATGTTAATCAATGCCGACAATGTCACTGCGTCTTTCAAAGAGCAGTACATCGCGCCAAACGCCATTCATTTTGCCAAGCCCTTTGCGCTCACCAATTAAGCGAAACCCCTGCTTTTGATGGAGCCTAACACTGCCTTTGTTCTCTGGAAAAATAGCAGACTGTAATGTCCAAAAGCCGAGCTTTTCTGAATGTTCGATCATCTGCTGAAACAGCTGTGACCCAAAGCCTTGACCGGCCACTTGCTGCGCCATATAAATACTCACTTCAGCCACTCCACGATAAACAGGTCGGGATGAAATAGCAGACAGGCCCGCCCAACCGATCACTTGTTGCCCATCATCGAGCATCACTAATGTAGATCCATCAATCATCGCTTCTTGCCATTGCTTCCAAGTTTTTTGCTCGGTTTGAAAAGTTGCATCTAATGTATCTATTCCCTGCTGGTAGATAGCTTGTACCGATTCAAAATCATCTTGGCTAAACGGACGTATCCTCATTACTTTTCATTCCTAACTCAATAAAACATTGGCACTAATTAATTGGCGCTAATTAACTGTTTGGTAGCTCTCTATAAAGGCCCATTGCTCTGCGGTTTCCGGGGTAGAGCCCGCTGCTAATACCTTTTCTCTCGCTTCATGCTCACTAAAGCCCAGTTCTTGCAAAACAGCCATCGCAGCGCAACCCGTGCGCCCAACCCCTGCTGCACAGTGAATTAGCAGATGAGCTCCCTTTTCTACATCGAGCGCTATAGCATGTATTTGCCTACGATAACTTTGAATATCATCAGGAACTGAAAAATCAGTCACTGGCAATTGAATAAAATGATCAACAAAGCCACCTTGCTTAATTGCCTGTCCATATTCAGGGGACTTTTCATCGATTTCAGAAGCATCGTTCAAACAGAGCACATGGCTAATTTCATATTGCAAAAGCGCAGCTTTCGCTTCAGCCCAAAGCTCTTTGCGCCCAGGCATACTGTGCAAAACTATTTTTCCTGCTGAACTCAGCGCCAATTCACGTAACTTCACCACGCTAAACTATTTCCCTTATCACTCATTACTTAAACCAACACTTGAACTGATTATTACCACAATTAAAAATCCTACGATAAAACCAGTCGTAAATTGTCGACTCTCGATACTACACTTTTCAATATTGGCTTTCATCGACAATGTCGTAAATTAATAATATATATTGAGAAATTCAATTAACGATATGCTATATAGATTATTGTTTCCACAACCTAGCAGAAGCATTTTCATGAAAAAAACAGTCCACGTCATTGGTGCCGGCGCAGTCGGTATTTCCTGCGCTATCCACTTACTGAGCGACGGTCATAATGTCGTATTGTTAGACCGAGAAGGCCCCGCAGCAGGTGCTTCTTTCGGCAATGCCGGCGCGATTGTAAATGGCTCATGCTTGCCCACGGCAACCCCCGGAATTGTTTTAAGTGCTTTGAAAATGCTGCTCAATAAAGGGCCCTTATCCATTCAAGCGAAACACGCCCTCTCTCTCACGCCTTGGCTACTCAGGTTCGTCAATCAAAGCCGAGAAACAAATTATCTTAATAGTGCAGAGCATTTAATCGCTTTGACCAATCACGCCAATAGCAGCTGGCAGCGCCTATTGAGCAATACCCCTTGCCAATCGCTGATGGTTCAAAATGGCTGGTTAAGACTGTTTGAAACGACTGCGGCTTTCGATGCCAACCTTGCAGCCAGAGAGCTGATGGATCAGCTTCAAGTGCCTTATCAATTGCTTAACCAGCAAGAGGTACGCGATTTAGAACCTAACCTTGCACCTATCTTTAAGCACGGCTTTTTTCAATCGGATTGCCACTCCATTAACAATCCCGGACGGATGTTAGAGTCCCTCACCGATCACTTTATTGCACTGGGCGGCACATTCAAGCAATGCAATATTCAAGATATTCAAATACAAAACGAACAGATCACTTTGAAAACAAATCAAAGTGATCTCAGTGTTGAAAAGATCGTACTGTGCACAGGTGCTTGGTCAACCCAATTAACTAAGGGTTTAAATTACCGAGCGCCGCTGGCTGCTGAGCGTGGCTATCACATGATGTTACCTGCCACTGATGCCATCTCTAGACCAGTTGTAAATGCCGATCGTGGTTTTGTGATTTGCCCGATGGAAAGCGGCTTAAGAGTAACTTCTCAAGTTGAATTGGCAGATGTTGATGCTCCTGCGGATTATCAAAAAATTCAAAGCTATTTGCCGGATGTGCAGCACATGCTGCCTAGTATCGAGCCTAAGATCGAATCTTGCTGGATGGGCCCGCGCCCTTCCTTTCCAGATTCACTGCCAGTTATTAGCCAGTTCTCTGAGCATATCTATTTTGCATTTGGTCACCAGCACCTAGGTTTAACACTTGGGCCGATAACTGGTGAGCTCATTGCCGATTTAGTCGCTCAAAGAGCGCCCAATATTGACTTAACACCTTATCGTCACGATCGGTTTTAGCTCTCTCACCAAACGACTAATAAGGGCTATCCTATTAGCCCTTATTAAGTGTGACGAACAACGCTCATGACACTCTACTGTCTATGCTCTTTTTTCTCACTTATCAAACAGACACAAATCATGCTTTGAGCTGTTTGAGGATATTTTCTATATCCGCATTGGCTTTGCGCTCTTTACGCTGCTGGTTTTCTTCTGGCTCATCAACGCTAAGCAGTTCATCAAAGGTCCACACTTTTTGTGACTCTCTAATCATGCTCATCACGTTACTCAAAAACTCCTCGGTCTGCTCTTCTTGGTTGAGCGTCGGCTGTGGCACATTTTCTCTCAACCACTGCGCATCCACATGATCTGCTAAGCGCAGCTTCTCGGTTGCAAATGCCGCTTCTATACGGTCTGCAAATGGATGTGGCTTG